>NZ_BAAAPH010000011.1:0-258509 GCF_039531045.1 Kribbella hippodromi
TACACAACACCCTCCATCAGGCGTTGCTTAGACCGATGGACTCCGCCCCACAACAGGAGTGGATATCCCGCTTTATGAATTGATGTGTGGGTCAGCTGCGATCGGGAGGGGTGGACGGTGGTCGCGGGAGGTGAACGGGTACCGCGCTCGCAGCGGACAAAGGGCAGCTCGACAGGTAGTACACCTCCGAGACGCCGTACACCCCGACCCGTTCACGCTCAAGTGCACTACGCACCCAACCCACACGTCCTGTCCACCCGCACACCACTCTGCTGGACGCAACTAGTGGGGTGAGGCGAGTGAGCGAGGGGTTGCGGAGGGTTTCGGGTGGGGTTTGGGTTGCGGTGGGTGGGGATCTGCTGGTGGTCTGGTCCGGGTGTGGATGGCAGAATCGCGCAGACGGGTTGGACGCCGGCGGGGGGTGCGACGCCTCGGCGACGGCGGGACGGAACGCGATCAGGACGACGCCGGCTGGGGTGTGAGTGGAAACCGAATTCGTGCTGTCGCTCGGTGAGCAGCGCTGGCAGTTGCCGACCGAGGCGGACACGTTCACCATCGGCCGCGCCTCGAACGCCGACGTACGCCTCCAGGCCGACGACCAGATCTCCCGCATCCACGCCCGCCTCACCCGCGACGGCTCCACCTGGACCCTCCACGACGAGTCCCGCAACGGCACCGGCCTCAACGGCCGCCGCCTCACCACCCCCACCCGCCTGACCACCGGCGACCGAATCCACATCGGACGCAGCGTCCTCACCTTCACCCACACCACCTCCACCGCCTCACCAGCCACCTCTGGCCCCGCCCTCTCCCCCAAGTCGCCCGCCCCCACTCCCGCCCCATCCACCGACTCACCCGGCCCATCCGGTGCGGCGGGTACGTCGCGCGCTTCCGGCGACGCCCACAGCGCGACGAACCCGCCCCACGAGGTTCCCGACTCACTCAGCACACCCGCCCCGCCCGACGACTCCCCCTTCGGCACACCCGGCACACCCGCTCCGCCCGGTGCATCCGATGCAGCCAGCACGCCTGGCACGACCAGTGCATCCGGTGCAGCCGGTGGCTCGCGTGGAGCAGTCGGGGACGCACTTGGTCCGGTGAATGCATCCGGTGCGGCCGGCACACGCGAAACGACCAGTGCATCCGGTCCGGCCGGTGCAGCCGGCACGCCTGGCACGACCAGTGCATCCGGTACGGCCGGTGGCTCGCGTGGGGCAGTCGGGGACGCACTTGGTGCGGTGAGTGCATCTGGTGCGGCCGGCACGTCCGGTCCGGCCAGTGCAGCCGGTCCGGCCAGTGCAGCAGGTGGTTCGCGTGGGGCCGGCGGGGACGCACTTGGTGCGGTGAATGCAGCTGGTGCGGCCGGTACGCCCGGTGACTCGGGTGGGGCGGGCGGGGGTTCGCTCGGTGCGGGTGGTACGCCTCCTGAGCTTGCAACCAGTACTGACAGTTCTGAGAGCTCTTCTGCGTCCAGGGCTCCGGCTGCTGAAGCGTTCGGTGAGCGGGCGGTGCCTGCTGCGTCGTACGAGCCTTCATCGCCTCACGAGTCAGCCGACGCGTACGAGTCGCCCGCCGCGTACCAGGGCTCCTCCGGCTACGAACCAACCGCCGCGCAGGAGAGTTCTTCCGGGTACGAATCACCCGCGCACGAAGGCTCCTCCGGGTACGGACCAGTTGTCGCAGGCGAAGGGCCTTCTGGCTACGGGTCTTCCGTCGCGGAGGATGGGGCGTCCGGGTACGGCGGTTCTGCGGATGAGGCTGGGCCGGCGGTGGGTGAGCGGTCGCCGGCGGAGGCGTATCCGTCTGCGGATCGATCGGAGGCGGATCGGTCGCCTTGGGGGATGTCGTCGCCTGTTGAGCACTCGGAGCCGAGCTGGAACGAGTCGGCGGAGTGGGCCGATGCGAGCGGGGACGGCGCGGCTGATCGTCGTTCGGCAAGAGGCGCCGGAGGTGACGGGCGTGGCGGGGCTGCGGGGGTGGTTCCTGGGTTTGACGGTCCTGTCGGGGATGACGGTGGGTACGGCGGTGGCGGTCCGGCGGGTGCTTACACGAACCGCGGAGATGCAGGTGGCCCCGCGAACGCTGACCGTCGCGCGGGTGCTGAGGTTCGCGGAGATGCAACTGCTCGCGCGGACGCAGGCGCACGCTGGGATGGCGACGCGGGCGCAGGCGCAGGCGCAGGCTGGGATGGCGACGCGGGCGCAGACGCGGGCGCGGGCTGGGATGGCGGAGCGGACGCGGGCGCGGGCACAGGCGCACGCTGGGATGCCGGCGCGGACGCGGGTGCGGGTGCACGCTGGGATGCGGGTGCGGATGTGGGTACTCGCGTAGGTGTTGGGGTTCGCGGGGATGCGGGGGCGCTCGGGGCCGAGAGGGCTCGCGGGGGTGTGGGGGCTCGCGGGGATGATGTGGTGGGGGCTGTGCGGTTGGTTCGGGTGCTGGCGGTGGCTGGGGCGATCGTCGGGGTTGGGTTGATTGTGAACCTGATCGTCACGTTTGGGTCGGGTGGGCCTGGTGGGGTGTTGCGGTGGTTGATTCCGCCGGGGGTTGCGTTGGTGGTGGGGATGGTGCTCGCGCTGCTTGACGCGGCGGCGCCGGTCGCGCCCGAGCGCGGGGTTGCGGGAGTGGCAACCGGTGCGGACGGCGATCATGGCGCAGGCGGTCGCGGGGCGGGTGTCCGTGAACTGGACGGTCGTGAGGCGGGCGGGCCCGGGATTGGCGGTCGCGGGGCGGGTGACCGTGAGGCGGACGTTCGCGGGATGGACGGTCGCGGGGCGGGTGGCCGTGGGGTTGGTGGTCGTGGTGCGGGTGGGCGTGGGGTGGGGCGGTTTGATGTTTCGGTTTTGGTGGCGGTGGGGGTGGTGGTGGCGGGGGTTGGGGTTGGTGGGTTCGCGTTGAGTGCGGGGGTCGAGTACGTCGCTGGGTACTTGAGTGGCAATGAGTCCGGTGAGGATCGGCTGGTCAAGCCGGTGTCGCGGACCTCGTCGGGGATCACGGTGACGGTCGAGAACGTCACGTACACGAGTCATTTCACCCGGGTCGAGGTGCGGCTGAAGAACTCGGGCAAGCAGGCGGTGACGGTTCCGGTCGACGGTGCGGCGCTGGCGGCCGCGGGCGGTGCTGCGGGCGGTACGGGTGGTACCGGCGGTGCGGGCGGTGCGGGTGGTACGACGCTGCGCGCCGATGCCGGGCGGAGCAGTTGGCCGGGGAAGATCGCGGTGGGTGGTACGGCGCACGGCACGATCACGTTCAAGGGCAAACTGCCCGGCAGCGCGACGTCGGCCGTACTCACGTTCAAGTCCGGAAACACCACCTTCTCCGTACCGGGCATCGCCGTCACCAACTGACAAGCCACACCACACCAAGCCCAGCAAAGCCAAGCTCAGCCAAGCTCCAGCCCCCAGAAGCAGCCCAGGCCCGGCCCCAGTAGCAGAAGCAGAAGCAGAAGCGGGTCAGGGGTCGGTGTGGAGGCGGCCGTGGATGTGCCAGTTGTGCCAGCCGTCGGCGTGTTTGATGGCTTGGCGGAGCGTGCCCTCCAGGCGGTAGCCGGATCGTTCGGCGACGCGGCAGGATGCGGTGTTCGCGGTGGAGTGGGAGACGTTCAGGCGGTTGAAGCCGATGGTGCGGAAAGCCCAGTCGGACAAGGCGTTCACGGAGCGTACGGCGACTGAGCGGCCGCGAGCTGCCGGCGCGACCCAGTACGAGACCGAGGCCGAGCCTTCCGCGAGTGAGATGCCGCGCAGGCCGACCTGACCGAGGGGCTGGTCGTCGGCGTCGGCGACTGCCCAGCTGGCCGCGGTTTCGGCGTCCCAGCCGTCGGTCCATTGGCCTACCCATTCGGCGGCTTCGTCGAGGGTGTCCAGGCGGCGTACGTGCCAGCGCTGGATGTCCGGGCAGGTGAACGCGGTCCGTACCGCGGCGGCGTCACCGCGGCGCCAGGACCGGAGGACGAGGCCGTCGGCGGTCAGTCGCGGTTGGGCGGCGTCGCGCAGCGTTCCCGGCGGGAGGGCCGGTTCCACGAGCAAAGGCATCCCGTGATGCTAGTGCCGAATCATATACATCGAAATTTGATATAGTTCCCTGAACCACGGCGGCAGTACGGGACGGAGCGCGATGACCGAGTTGGATGTCGATCGGCTGACGACTGTGATCGAGGACTTCAACACGATCTTCATCCGGTTGCCCGGTGTGCGGCGGCTCAACTTTTCCGCGTTGTCAGTGCTGCACACACTCGACCGCGGCGGCCCGCTCAGGTTGACCGATCTGCTGGCGACCGAGCAGCTCAAGCAGCCGGCCCTCACCAGCCTGGTCGCGAAACTCGAGCAGGACGGGTTGCTCGAGCGCCGGGCGGACCCGACCGACGGGCGCGCCAGCCTGATTTCGCTGACGGCCGCGGGTGCGGAGATCGTCAGCTCCCGCCACGCCCACCGAGTCGGCAAACTCGCGCACCTCGTCGACCAGCTCACCCCGGACGAGCGCGCCGTACTCGCCAACTCCGTCGACGTACTCCACCGGCTGACGCAGATTTCCCGAGAGGAAACACCGTGATCCCGACCCCGACCCCGATCCAGGTCCCCGACGAGGTCCTCGACGACCTCCGCCGCCGCCTGCGCGCCACCAAATGGCCGCGCGACGCCGGCAACGAGGACGGCTTCTACGGCGTACCGCGATCGCGCCTGCAGCCCCTGGTCGAGTACTGGGCCGACGGGTACGACTGGCGCGCCGCCGAGCGGGCGATGAATGTGTACGACCACTATCGCGTCGACGTCAGCGGTGTACCAGTGCACTTCCTGCGTCGCCCCGGCGTCGGCCCGCGCCCGATTCCGCTGATCCTGAGTCACGGCTGGCCGTGGACGTTCTGGCACTGGTCGAAGGTGATCGACCGGCTCGCGGATCCGGCGGCGTACGGCGGTGATCCGGCCGACGCGTTCGACGTGATCGTCCCGTCGCTGCCCGGGTTCGGATTCTCGACGCCGACCCGGCCGGACATGAACTTCTGGAAGATGGCCGACGTCTGGCACGAGCTGATGACCGACGTCCTCGGCCACCAAAAGTACGCGGCCGCGGGGTGTGATGTCGGCGCGCTGGTGACGGGGCAGCTGGCCCACAAGTACGCCGGCGAGCTGTACGGAATCCACATCGGATCGGCGCTGAAGCTGTCGTTCTTCAACGGCGACCGCGGCTGGGATCTGAGCGGCGGCCGGCCGATCCCGCCGGAGCTGCCGAAGGAGCTGCGCGAAGGTCTGGTCGCGTTCGAGCGCCGCTTCGCCGCCCACCTTGCCGCGCACGTGCTGCACCCGGGCACGCTCGGCTACGGCCTGGCCGACTCCCCGGTCGGCATGCTCGCATGGATCATGGAGCGCTGGCTGAGCTGGTCGGAGGGTGAGCCGTTCAGCGACGACGATCTGCTCACGCACGCGACGATCTACTGGGCCGGCAACGGCATCGACACCTCGATCCGTACGTACGCGAACAACAATCGCTACCCGTGGACGCCGTCCCACGACCGCCAACCGGTGATCGAAGCCCCGACCGGCATCACGTTTGTTGGCTACGAGAACCCACCGGGCGTCAGCACACCCGAGGAACGCGTCCAGAACTTCCTCGGCAGCGATCGCGCCGAGTGGTACAACCACGTCAATGTCACCGCGCACCCGCGCGGCGGCCATTTCATCCCGTGGGAGGTCCCGGACGAGTGGACCGACGACCTGCGGCGTACGTTCCGCGGCCGCCGCCCGTCCTGAAGTACTCGGCGGTTCGCGGATCGGCCGGAAGGTATGTTTCGATCGCGATCTCGTCGAGCGTGATGTCGAACGCGGCGCCGAAGGTGGTGACAGTGGTCAGGAACGCCAGCTCGGCGCCGCGATGCCGGAGCCGGATCGGCAACGCGATCTCGCTGGGATCCGGTGCCGGGAAGCCAATAGGGCCATAGGCAACCAACTCGTCATGGAGCAGATGCAGCTCGGGATCGCCGGTGACAGCGGCCTGATGAGCCAGCCGAGGCAGCAGATAACCGCGCACCTGCGCGAGGTTGCAGATCTCCAGTCCCCCATCCGGGTGCAAGGCAAGACGCATCAGGTTGATAGGGGCCGTGCGCAACTTCCGGTCCACACTGTCCAGGAACAGATTGAACGGATCGTTGGCCAGCAGGAGATTCCAGCGCCGGTCGACCGCCACCGCCGGGTACGGCGAGTGCGCCTGGACGACCTGCTCCAACGCGACCCGTACTCGCGACATGTCCGGTGCGTCCAAGGAGGTCTGCCGGAAGACCGGTGCGTGCCCGGCGGCGACGAGCAGCCGATTGCGTTCCCGGAGGGGTACGGCGAGATGCTCCGCGAGGTGCAGCACCATCGCGGAGCTCGGCGTCGTACGCCCGGTCTCGACGAAGCTGACGTGCCGCGACGACACGTCAGCCTGGATCGCGAGCTCGAGCTGACTCAGCTTCCGCCGCCGGCGCCACTCCCGGAGCAGTTCACCGACCGGTCTGTCATCACTCACTGCTCGAGTATCGCGGGTGCCGTTCGCCGCGGACCAGGTAGCGCCGGATCTGCTCCGCGATCGCGTCCGGCGCGTTCTCGTCCGGGGCGTTGTGGTCGAGCCCGGGCAGGATCGTGTAGTCCGCGTCCGGCAGGATCCCGGCCAGCTTCGGGAGTACGCCGGTCAGGTACGTGGGCGACTTCGCCCCGCCGAGGAGCAGCGTCCGCGACGCGATCCCGGCGTACCGGCTGCCGTCCGAATCCAGCCGCACGATCTCGCCCAGCTCGGCCGGCGTGAGCGGCATCATCTCCCGCGCCTCCCGGCTGCCCGGCCCGCGCATCATCAGCCAGGAGATTGCCCACAGCAACGGCTTGGCCCGGAACGGCAACAGCCCGGTCTCGCGCAGGAACATGGACATCGCCGCGACCTGCCGCCCGGCGTCGACCTGCCGGTTGAACTCGGGCAGCCAGCTCGCGCCGAACGATCCGCCCAGGCTCACGCCCGGCTCGTACACGATCAGCCCGTCCACCGGCTGCCGCAACCCGGCGTGCAGCGCGACCAACCCGCCGTAACTGTGCCCGAACAGCACCCGGGACCCGGTGTGTTCCAGCACCGCGAGCACATCGTCAGCGTCGCTCTCCACGCTGTACGACGGGTCGCGGCCCGCGCTTTCCCCGCGCCCGCGCCGCTCGATCACATGAACTTCGTGCGCTCCCGCCAGCGCCCGTGCCAACCGTCCGTAGTGATGCGCTCGCCGGTTGTTCCCCGGCACCACGACCACTCCCGGTCCGGACCCGACCGTCTCGACCGCGACCCCACCCACACGCGCCATCCCGGCACCTCCCTCGTCAGCCCTACTCTCCCCAACGCCGCTGACATGCCGCTGCCTTCCCGCTGACACGAACCGCGATCAAAGCGATCCCCAGTATCAGCGTAACCGCCGCGGCCACGAGGGCGGCCACGACAAGACCACGGGTGTACGCGGCGAAGGCCGCGTCGAGAAGGCCGGTCGCACCGCCCGCGGCGGCGACTGCACCGGTGACCGACTCCAGGGCAGCGGGAGGTACGCCGTCGCCCATCGTGGTCCGATAGACGGTACTGGCGATGGTACCGAGCGTGACGATGCCGACGGCCGCGCCGAGCATGGTCGCGGTTTCGGAGATTCCGGATGCGGCGCCCGCGCGGTCGGGTGGAGCGCTGGTGAGTACGAGTGAGTTGGCGATCGTAGCGGTGAGTCCGACGCCGTACGTGAGGAGGACGTACCCGGCCAGGAACACCCAGAGCCCGGTCCGCGAGTCGAGCGTGACGATCACCGCGAAACTGCCCGTGGCGGCGAGCAGGCCGGTGCTCAGCAGTGCGATCGACGAGAACCGGTCACCTAGTACGGCAGCGGTGGCCGTACCAACGAACGAGCCCACCAACGTTGGCAAGGCCCACAACGCGGAATCGAGCGGGGTGAGCCCATGGACGTTCTGCATAAAGGGAAACGCCAGTACGCCAAGCCCGGCCGTCACGAACGCGACGACCGCATTCGTCACGACCGCCACCGAAAAGCCCGAGCTGCGAAACAGACTGAGTACGCCCAGATCGAAGCGAACTGGTTCCGCGCTCCTTCGCTCGTCGATCAGGAACGGCGCCACGATCAGCAGCACGAGCATGACCGGCACATTGATCAGGAACACCGCTCCCCACCAGAAATGGTTCAGCAGTACGCCGCCGACGATCGGGCCCGCGACCGCGCCGCCGGTGAAGGCGATGGTCCAGGCGCCGACGGCCATCCGGCGCTGACGCTCCCCGTCGAACATGCCGCGGATCAGCGACAACGTCGACGGAGCGAGCGTGGCACCGCCAATCGCCATCAGCGCCCGGGCAAGGATCAGCACCTCCGGGCTGGGTGCGTACGCGACCAGAACCGAGACACCGCCAAACACTGCCGCGCCGATCAGCAACAGCCGTTTGCGGCCGATCCGGTCGCCGAGGCTGCCCATGGCCATCAGCAGACCGGCCATCACGAAGTGGTAGATGTCCATTGCCCACAACCACTGCCCCGCGGTCGGACGGAGCGCGGCCGAGATCGCGGGGCCGGCGACGAAGAGCAGCGAGGCGTCCATCGAGGTCAGTAGCGCCGGGCAGAGCAGCACGAGCAAACCACACCAGGTGCGTACGCCGACGGGGGTCTGATCAGTGCGCATGGTCGTGATCGTACGTACGTACAGATTCGGTGGCAATATGTACGTACGTCCAAATTGGTATTGTGCTGGGTATGGGACAACGGGAAGACCTGCTGGCCGGGGCGCGGACGTGCCTGGTCGAGAAGGGGTACCACCGGACCACGGCGCGGGACATCGCGACCGCGTCCGGTGCGCACCTGGCGTCGATCGGGTACCACTACGGATCGAAGGACGGCCTGATGAGCGCGGCCGTGCTGGAAGCGCAGGGCGAGTGGGGCGACGCGGTCGACGCGGCGGTGCTCGCGGCCGGGAAGGTGAGTCCTTCGCGGCGGCTGCAGGTTTGTGTCGACGAGCTGATCAAGGCGATGGACGGTCAGCGGGAGGTGCTGATCGCGAGCGTGCAGGCGTACGCGCAGGCCGCGTTCGCGGAGGAGATCCGGTCGATGATCGCGGATGCGACCGCGGGTGCTCGGCGGGATCTGGCCGCGATGGCGCTCGGGCGACCGGCCGAGGAGATCGACGACGCCACCGCGCAGGGGCTGGGCGCCGTCGTCCACTCGATCATCGTCGGCCTCTCGATGCAGGCCCTGCTCGACCCGGAGTCCCTGCCCACCGGACAGCAGGTCGCCGACGCGCTACACGTCCTGGCGTAGAACCACGCATCGCCTACCTGCCGCCGTCCAGGCGCGTGTCGATGGTGGTGATCGGTTCGCCTTGGCCGCGGGCGCGGAACGTGGCGCCGATCAGCCCGGACGCCGCGGTGACAATGACCATCAGCACAACGAGCGTGCTGAACCCGCTGTGCAACAGGGTCGGAACAAAAACCAGAACAATCGCGGAGACAATCCGGGCAACCCCAAAGCTCAGCCCGGTCGCCGTACCGCGGAGCGTGGTCGGAAAGTTCTCCTGCGTCCACAGCTTGTAATGCGCTTCGCCCGCAAGCACATTCGCAAACCCGTACAGCACAAAGACCCCGACCAGCGTGCCGGCCGTGATCGGCAGCACCAGCAAACTCAGCCACGCAACGACCTGCAACACGGCGCCCACCGAGAAGATCGGCCGCCGCGCCTGCGTATCCATCACGAACATCATCATCGCGACCGTGACCACGATGATCGGCACCGCGATCAGCGACGCGAGCAAAGCGCGATCCGGACTGAGTCCGCCCACGGTTTCCAGCGCGTACAACCCGAATGATCCATAGAAGTTCGTACCGATGGTGAGCAGGCCATAAAACGCGATCATGGCCACGGTCGTACGCACCAATGCCGGGTTGAACAAGTCCTGTACGCGAGTTCTCCGGCCACTGGACTGTTGCCAGCTGACCGATTCGCGCATTCGCCGGCGCAGCGCCCACGTGACAATTGCCAGCAGCAGGAAATGCCCGAAGATCAACCTCGGCATCAACTCACCGTACTTATTGGTGAACAGCACCAGCACAATCACCACCAACGGCCCGAGCCCCCACAAGAACCCGGTGAACGTCACGAACTTTCCCCGCTGCGCCGCGGGCGAGCTCTCACCGACCAGTGCGAGTGCGGTGGGTACGTCCGCGCCGATCGCCAACCCGACCACGATCACGCCGACGAACAGCATCGGCGTACCCGAGGCGAACACCAGCCACAGCAGGCCGAACGCGTAGAGCAGCAGATCGGCCGCGTACACCTTCTTCCGTCCGTAGCGGTCGCCGATCCGGCCGCCTGCGATCGCGCCGATACCGATGCATACGGTCAGCGCGGCGGACAGGAAGCCAAGCTGCCAGGACGTCAAACCGAACTGCGACTCCCAGCGACTGAGGCTCGCGGAGACGCCGACGATCGTTCCGGCGTCGAGGTACGACGCCATCCCCGCGAGCGCCGCCAACCGCCATGGGCTGACGGAGGCGACCTCGGATTTGATCGCGGTCACTGGTTTGCCTTCCATACGGCGGTCTGAGCAGCCAGCAACTCGGCCAGGTTGCCTAGGGCAAGGTTGTAGTCGGCAACATGGAGTCCGAGCGCCGAGGTCGACGCACTGGCGGGCAGGATGTTGGCGCCACCATCGATCTGCAGCCAACTGGCATTTGCGGTACGACGGCACTGCCCGGTGAGGGTCGACTGGTAGTGCGCGAATCCGGTGGTGAAACTGGTCAAGTCGTAGCCGAGCAACTCCAGCCACAGATGGCCGTTCGGGTTCAAGATGTTGCCTTGGACAAGTGTTCTGGTCGGCATATAGGCGTCCAGTGCGGTCGCCGCGGCAGGATCGGTGCCAGCTACGAGCGCCGCCGGGTTTACGCAGGCGATCTGATGCGCCGGATCATTGCTCCAGGCAAGGCTTCCAGTTCCAGGTGAAGTGCCTTCCGCCTGCTGGTACGACGAGTACGCGACCACGCACCCCACCGGCACCGACGTACCACGTTGGCAGAGCGGGAGATGCTGGAAGGTCGAGCCCGGGTCGGCTCCGCCACCGGCGACGCCTCCCGTCGGTACCGTCACCGCGCCGCCCAGCAGCACGGCACTCACCAGTTGCCGGGTCACCTCGGGTTTGCCGTCGATCGACGCCTGGATCATCCGCTCCAGCGCGACACTGCCCTGCGAATGACCGAGCAGGATCACGCCACGGCGCTTACCTGTCGCCGGGTCGAGGTTGTCGTGATTCCAGTAGTAGTTCCAGGCCTGTTGGACGTCGGCGAAACCTTCGCCCAGGTACGGGTCGGCGCCGGTCAGCACGCCGACCGCGAGATCTGGGAGGGTCGCCTGCCGGTACAGCGGCGCGAACAGCCGGCAACCACCGGTGAAGCGAGCGGCCTGGGTGAGCATGACCGCGGCCCCTTCGGGACGGGCGGCCGGTGGGTTCGAACCGAGGTTCAGCAAGGGATTCGCGAGCAGGTCGACGGTTGGGTACACGTAGAAGCAGTCGACTGACGGATTGGACTGGGCGGTGAACTTTTCTACACCGGCCGGTGCACCGCCGACCATGTTCGTCGCGTCCAGCGTGACGAGACTTCCGTCCGGGTAGCGGGCGGTCCCGGCGGACTCGACCGGGTTGCCGCTCGCGTCCTGATTGCAGGGGTTGGCGGGCATTCCCGGGCGGCACAACCACACTGGCGTGACTAGTGGGTCGGCTGTCGCCGTGATCGCGCTGGTGACGGCTTGTGCTGGGATGAGCGCAAGGATGGCTGCGCAGGCGATCAACCTTCTCCGGAGCGACCTCATGGCACATCTCCTGTCGAAGCACTTGGGCGTTGCGATGGGTGCGGGTTCTCGGGCGGCGTTTGCCGGTAGACTGTCAGCTCGGTGCGAACGCGGATGGAATCAGATCTCGGCCTCGAAGCGCCCGGCCGGATGACGGGTAACGCGCCCCGACCGACTCACAACCTCCACGGGCACCGGCGAATCCACCTCAACCCACTGGCTCGTGCTGGCGTCCGGCGACAGCACCTCGCCCGGCGCACCGGTGACCGGGACCGGCGAGTTCACCTCGGGCTGCTGGGTGGTGATGGCGACCGAGATGATGCCGTGTGGGGTTGGGGCGGCGCCCTTCGCGTGGGTCAGGTGGGCGAGGCGCGGCGCGATGCGGGCTGTGGTGAAGCCGGGTTCGGCGGGGGTGATGCCGAGGGTGTAGCGGATCAGGTCGCGGGTGGGGGTCGCCGACCAGCCGTGAGCGTACGAACCGCCTTCCCAGCACTCGCGAAAGGCCGTCGGAGCGTCCTTGAGCAGCTCGATCCAGTCCAGGCAGAGGGGCGCGATCTCGTCCGCGGCGTCGAGGAGGGCAAGTGCGTCGTGGACGACGTACCGGAAGAACGGCTGGGCGCCGACGACCAGGCGTTCGGTGTCCCAGTCCGGGTCGGGGCGCGCGGACACCGGCTGGCCGTCGACCGGACCGCGCGCGTCACCACCGTGGTCGGCGAGCGGGCTGGTGGTGAACATGGCGTCGCGGTCAAGCAGCAGGCGACGGACCTCGTCTTTGCGTTCCGCCGGCACCAGCCCGCCACAGACCCCCGCAGCCGCAACATGCTCACTCACCGACGACCCGATCCCTCCGGCGATGAGGTTGTCGCGGTAGGCGTGGCGGTCGGGGTCCCAGAAGGCTTCGAAGCCGGTTCGTAGGCGGTGGTGGAAAGTGCGCGCCCACTCTGCGCGGTTGGTGTCTCCGAGCCAGTGCGACATTTCCGCGAAGTCCAGTAGGCCGCGCGCCACCAGTGCGTTCAGGGCGGCGCTTGCGCCTCGTACCTGAACCGGCGACCAGTCGATCAGCACCCAACCCGGCACGTCGCTGATCACGTCGCGGTCGTCGACGTACGGCTCGAACCACCGCAGAATGCCTTCCGCCGTCCCGAGGAGGCTCGCGACGAGCGCGCGGTCGCCCGTGTACGTGTAGAGGTTGTGCACCGAACGGATCCAGTGCAGCGACCAATCCGGGATGGTAGGGATGTTCGGAGTCGCGAAATCGCCGGCCGCGACCATCGGCAACAGGCCGTCCACCCGAGGTTGCGCGAGCAGGCGCGGGTTCCAGCGCGCCAAACTCCAGTCCTGGTTGGCGATCAGGTCGACCGACTGGTGTACGACGGCATCGCCCGTCCAGGCGCGCTGTTCACGCGTCGGGCAGTCGACGTACGCGTCATGCGCGGTGAGATCCACCGTCCGAAGACCGACGCGATAAATCTCATCGAGCCGCTCGTCGCTGGAGCTGAACGGTGCTACGGGTACCCGCGGCCGCAACTGTTCATGCAGCCGAACCGAGGTGATTTCGGTGCCTTCAGCAACCACTAACACGAGGTACCGGCCGCCGACCGGATCGGATGATTTGTAGCAATCGCCCGATCCGCGAGCGGTATACCTGAACACCGGACTACTGTCCAACGCCGCAACAGTTGGTACCTCCAACAAAGCGCCATCAACCACAGCCCCCTGCGCCCCCACCACCTCCACCTCAACCCGCCCAAAAACCACTACCCCAAAATCAGCCACCAGCACACATCCACCCGCGCCGTCACCAAGGTGATCGCCCAGCCCACCACCACGCTGCCCGTCCCGCCCACCACCAGGCGGGACCTCCGGCCCGTCGCTGTGCTGGACCTCCCGCCCCTCGCCGCGCCCGGGGCATCGCTCTGTGTGCGGAACATCCAGCGCCCTGCGCAGGTTCGTACGCGGGTCATCCTCAACTGACTGGGTGCACGGGTGAGTCGAGGTGATCGTCGCAGTGCGGACCTCTCCCCCTAAGTGCGGGATCGGCCGAGCGGTCAGTACGCCCCACGGCTCGGTCGGCGGGCGAGTCGCTCCGCGCGGACCGACAATAGAAAGCTCGGCCAAAACAGTTGCCTGCGGCCACTGACTGTCATCGAACCCAGCCTCGATCCACCCCGGATCGAGCAACCGCGCGTCGAAGACCTCAGGGAGCTGAGTAACCAAAACCCCCATCGGCTCACCCGGCTGCCACGCGTCCCCCGGCTGACAACGCCAGCTCTCGTCGGACCCGATGACCTCTTCATCCAACGCGAGCTCGGCGACCAGCCCGCCCCCACCCATCGTGAAACTCGGCGGCGATGGCTCCCACCACGGCACCGGATGCCCGTAGAAGCGCGCCAGTACGGCGATCACGTTGCGGCCTTCGCCGAGCAAGGGCAGTACGTCGTACTCGTCGTACGACAACTGCCGAGGCCCATGCCGTACCGGGCCGGCACCGACTTCGTGCCCGTTGACGTACAGGAGGTAGCGCGCATCCGCACTGATCCGCAAAGCAGCCGCACCCGGCAGGCGCGCCACGTCGAACGTCTTACGAAACAGCACCCGCCGATCGAACCGCGACCGATCCAGCGCCCCGTACGGCTGCGCCGCCGTCGGCCCACCGAGCGCCGACTCCCCCGCCCAAACCCACTGCCCAACCCACCGCCCCGCCCACTGCCCCACCCGCTGCCTGTCCCGCCCGGTCCGCTCGGCGCCCTCGGCGCCCTCGGCGCGCTCGGTACCACCGGCACCCCTGGCCCCCTTGGCACCCTCGGTCCGTTCGGCCCCGGCCCGCTCCGTCGACCCCATCCGCCTCACATCCTCCTGGCTCGATGGATCGGAATTCTACTTACCACTAGGTAGAATTCAAGAGGATGCGATAGGAAAGCTCCATGGGAACCAAGCGCGCCGGCCGCAAAGTACAACCGCGGGGCGAGTCCCGGCGCGAGGAACTGCTGAAGGCGGCCGCCACACTGTTCGCCGAGCGCGGGTACGCGAGCACCAGCATCAGCGACGTCGCGTCCGCGGTCGGCGTCACCCAGCAGGCGCTGCTGTACTACTTCGGCAACAAGGTCGGCCTGCTGCACGCGGTGATCGATCAGCGCGACGGGATGAGCCTCGAGTTCGCCCGTGAGCTGGCTGAGATCGGCGGGGTGGCGGCGATCGAACAGCTGCCCCGGTACGCGCATCGCAACCTCGCCGACCCGGACCTGGCCCGCCTCTTCACCGTCCTGGTCACCGAAAACCTGCAGCCCGGCGACGTGGCCCACGACCATTTCGTCACCCGCTACCGCAACCTCCGGGCGCTGATCGAGCAAATGATCACCACCGGCCAGGAAACCGGCGACTTCTCCGCAGCCGTCAACCCCCGGCTGAAGGCCACCGAAATCCTCGCTTTCATCGAGGGCCTCAACACCCAGTGGCTCCTCGACCCAACCTCCATCGACCTGGTCGCCACCACGGAGAACTTCGTCACCGACCTGGTCCAAACCCTGACCCGGCCAACCTGACCCGCCCGCCCCGGCGGCTAATGCGAGTGGCAGCTGCCGGGCGACCGGTTAGGATCGTGCTGAATGGACGGACGGCGCTGGCCGGACCGTTCCTGGATTTCGTTGGAGTGGTCACTCATGGCGGAAGGCGTCTGGGGTCGGGTGCATCGCGACCTGCCCGGCCGGCCGGGCACGCGCTGACACGGTAGGTACCGACTTGTTGTCGCGTGCTGTGCGGTTAGGCAGCAATGCGATGCTGAGCCAGCTTTGATCCTGCCGTGTCGCAGAAGGCCATTTGCCGGCTTCGACACCACCCTGCAGACAGCCTGCAGGTAGTCGAACCTGGCACCGCTGCGACCCTGCGAGGTGTCATGTACTCCCACGAAACACAACGCCGTATCGTCGTCACCGGGATGGCTGGAGCCGGGAAGTCCACGTTCTCCCGGGCCCTTGCGGCCAAGTCCGGCCTGCCGCTCATCCATCTGGACCTCCAGTTCTGGAAGCCGGGTTGGACTGAACCGTCCGAGGCCGAGTGGCGCGAGAAACAACGTGGTCTCCTGGCCGGCGACGCGTGGATCGTCGACGGCAACTACGCCGAGACGCTCGATCTCCGGCTCGAACGAGCCGACACCGTGGTGCTCCTGGCCACACCGTGGTGGCGGTGCGCGGGACGCGCGATGCTGCGCGGCTTCCGCATGCCCGACACGCTGCCTGAAGGCTCCGAGTACTCGCGCTGGCAACGGTTGCGCGCCGAGTGGCGCCTCGTTCCGATCATCTGGCGGAACCGGCGCACGGAGCTCGAACGCGAGCAAACGATCATTGCCAGGCACGGGCAGCACACGACGCAGTACGTACTCAAGTCCAAGCGGGCGATCCGGGAATTCCTCGACGGATGTGCCGATGTTGCCGGAGAGGAGCACAGCCATGGAAGCAACTGAGGTACGGCGTGCAGTGACTGCGGCGATGCAGACGGCCGCAGAACTCGGCTTGGCGGTTGACGACGCGACCGTCCTCAGCGACTCCAACCGACTCGTCATCCACCTATTGCCCTGCGACACCGTCGCCCGAGTCACGCCCACGAACCACTTCGCCAGCGCCGAGCAGGAAGTCGAACTCGTACGCCGGCTGGCGCGTACCGACAGCCCGGTCGCCCCGCTTGAGCCTCGGGTCGAACCACGTGTCTTCGTACGCGACGGCTTCAAGATCGCCCTGTGGACGCACTTCGAACCTGTGCACTCTCGGGTGCTTACACCGGCCGCGTACGCGCAGGCGCTCGCACTTCTCCACGCCGGCCTACGACGGATCGAGGTCCCGACGCCACACGTCATGGACCGAGTGGCTGCTACCCAACGAGACGCTGCCAACCGTGAGGTCACTCCCGATCTCACGGATACGGACCGGGTGCTGCTCGCCGATACCCTGCACGACCTAGGCCGATCAATCGGCGCCCGACGCGACTCCGACCAACTCCTACACGGCGAGCCACACCGCTCAACCTCCTGAACACAAAGCACGGCCCACTCTTCATCGACTTCGAAAACACCGCCCGCGGCCCCGTCGAGTACGACCTGGCCTGGGCACCCAACGAGGTCAGCCGGCACTATCCCAACACCGACCACGACCTACTCGACGCCTGCCGGGGCATCGTCCTCGCCATCGTCACCACCCACCGCTGGACCCACAACGACCGCCACCCCAGCGGCCGAGCATCAGGAGTGGCGTTCCTGACCGCCCTCCAGACCGGCCCACCGTGGCCAGCCTTGGACGACGTCGCCTGGTAGCGCGACCTCCCGACCGGGCCGTCAACCGACCGCCTGAAGCGGACAACAGAACGCGCAGGTCAGCAGGGGCTGGCCTGCGCGTTGTCAAGGGGTGGAGGTGGAGGGTGGGTCCTCGTCGGGCTTGTCGTTCTGTGGTTCCTGGGCAAGGCGCTCCCGTACATCGCCTATGGCGCTATCTGCTGCTCGGCGGCTTGATCGGCTTGGCCCTTGCGTATGTGATCGCTGCTGCGGTGCACACCCCTCGCGGGGCTGTTCTGGCCCACGACACGCGACAACTCGTCCCCGGCCGCCGACGAGCCTACGCTGCAAGTCCATGCAACTCGATCTCCGAGGGGAGCAGATCGTGGCACTGAAGTTCATCGGTAAGGACCCAAATTCGCCGAACACCAACTCGCCCACCGTGTGGCTGGACGAGACCGACGGCAGCCTCGTGATTCAGGGCTGGAAACTGGACGAAACAACGACGGCAGAGGTCAACGCGACAGCGCCGGTCCCGGACCACGAGACGGTGCTGCGCATCCCGGCACGGATGGCCCCATACCTGAAGGAGGCGATGGGTGACGGCTGAGCCAGTCGCCTTCCAGTTGTTCCGGGGCGCCGTACGAAGTGCGCTGCACCTCGAAACACGCGACCTGTACGAGCCTGCCGACCCTGACTGGAACGAGTGGAGGTCCGGACACCGCTTCGACCCTGCCGAGCGATGGGCGGCCTTCCACAACCTGGTTCGGGAGACGACCGGGCGCGGAGTAGCGGTCCGACGCGCCCGGATCGTCTCAGAGCCGATCAATGAGTATGTCCGATTCGAGTACGACGTGACTGACCCGCACAACGTCGCGGCCGGCGAGCAGGTCCGGTGGTTGCCCAGACAGCAGGCAACCGGGCTCCTGATCCCAGCGAACGACTTCTGGGTGTTCGACGAGCAGACCGTGCTCTGGAACTTCTTCGATGGCGACGGTGCCTGGGTCGGTGAGGAGCGGGTCGACGAACCGGAACTCGCCAAGGCTTGCGTAGCATCATTCGACGCTGTGTGGGGTCGAGCGATCCCACACAAGGAGTACCAGCCGACCTGAGAGCGACCTCCGTTGCCGACCCCACCCGCCTTCTCCAACGCACAGAAGGCCAAGAACGACTTCGGTGCCCGCCTCGGTGACCTCCGGAAAGCATCCGGACTCACCGGGCGGGCACTTGCCGCGTCGTGCGGGTGGCACGAGTCGAAGGTGTCGCGCATCGAGAACGGCAAGACCTCCCCATCCACCGAGGACGTCCGTGCCTGGGCGACTTGGTGCGGGTCGGAAAGCCAGATTCCCGACCTCATCGCATCCTTGGAAGCGATCGAGGGCATGTTTGTCGAGTGGCGACGCATGGAGAAGACCGGGCTGCGTCGCGCCCAACAGGCAGTTCTGCCACTTTGGGAACGCACGAGGCGCTTCCGCACTTACTCGCCCTGGCTGATCCCCGGCGCCGTGCAGACAGAGAGCTATACCAGGGCCGTGCTCCGCGGGACATCTGCGCGCCGCGGGCTTCCGGACGACGTGGAGGATGCGGTTGCCGTCCGCAAAGACCGTCTGAGGTTGCTGCACGAGGGCAATCGGACCTTCGCGGTGCTCATCGAGGAAGCAGTTTTGCGCAACGTGATCGGTGGCTCCGACGTCATGGCCGGCCAGTTGGGTCACCTGCTCACCGTGAGCGAGCTGCCATCAGTCTCGCTCGGGATCCTGCCGATGGGGGCTGAGCGCACCGCCATGCCACCGGTCGAGGATTTCTGGATCTTCGATGACGCCCAGGTCAACGTCGAACTGATCTCCGGATGCCTCACGATCACACAGCCCGGAGAGGTGGCGATGTACGCCGACGCGTTCAGCCGACTCGCTGACATCGCAGTGGTCGGCGCCCCGGCACGGCGACTCATTGCCGCAGCAATCGACACCCTGGAATGATCCCTGCAAGTTCGTGCAAGCTTGTGGTGCGATCGCTGCATCCGGTTCTACGGTTTTGCTCTGGTCAGGCTGACGGGTTGACCTCGAAGCCTTGTGCGGGACGGTTGCGTCGATTCCCTGCCCCGTCGCCTTGACCGTTCTACTGGCACGTCTTCACCGGGGAGCGGAACGCGATGAACCACACCGAACTGCGTACACGGGAGTGGCCGGTCCTGAAGGCCGCCCAAGATCTCGACTGCGATGGCGTCCATCCCACCACGGGGAAACCGTGCGTACTAGGCCATCACCACGGCTACCACCGCGACACGGACGGCGCCCAGTGGCTCGACAGCTAGGCCCTGCCCAGCTCGGGCCTCGTTCCGCGGATCGGTAGCAGGCACCCCGCCGCGAGCATTCAGCCAGGGGTTCGTCGAGTACTGCAGCCACGCTGACCGGCAATGCGAGCGCGGGTGCGGGTGGACCATTGCTAAGGGCGAGACCTATCGGAGGTCGAAGAGCAACGCGCAGGCGTGGTGCAGGCCTCTGGTTCGAGCGCCGGCCCGCACCCTGAGCGGCGGCGCGTGCACGTTGATTCCTGCGTCCGTGCACGCGCCGCCTTCCACTTGAGCAACGGCGAACGAAGAGGTTGTAGACAGCAGAACGCGCAGGGCAGCGGGGGCTGGCCTGCGCGTTCTCAAGGGGTGGAGGTGGCGGGAATCGAACCCGCGTCCTTCGGCGTTGCTTCAAGGCTTCTCCGGGCGCAGTCTGAATGGCGCTTTTCTCAGCCCCAGCGTTTGGACAGACATCTCGCTGACAGGCTCAGTCACTGTAAATGTCCCGTACTAACCCCGTGACCGGGCTAGCACAGCAAGCTCTCTAAATGAGGCCAGGAACCGGGGCGAGAGCATCCCCGGGCTGACCACCTCTTTAAGTGCTCAGGCCGTCAGGCGGCGAGAGCGAGGTCAGTGCGCTTTGTATTGGCACTTATTGGTTTCCAGAGATCGTTAACGAGATAACCCTGGATCCTCGGCCCGCTTCCCTTGGAACATACGTCCAAAGTCGAAACCGTTCACCCCCTGTTGAGTTTTCAAACTCCCACCCGCCCCGGAGGGTTGGTGGAAGGTCCACACTACCAAGTCCAACCGCCGAACCGCATCCCACATTCCCGCGCGGGGCGCTGGGCTACTTGATCAGGCGCAGCGTGAACGGGTACCGGAACTTGCCGCTGGCCGCGGTGGCCAGGCCGCCGATGCCGGTGAGCATGAACCAGAGGATGCCGAGGATCGGGAACAGGAACCCGGTGAACCCGTGGGTGAAGCCGGAGATGACGCCGAGCAGGGCGAACGCGCCGGTCGCGGTGAGCTGGAAGTTCAGCGCCTCGACCGCGTGTTTGCGTACGGCCGGGTTCTTCTGGCCGGCGGTGGCGACGACGAGGGCCGGGCCGACGAAGAACGTCGGGTACCCGAGCCAGTGCGCGATCGTGCCCATGCCGCGACCGTCACCCTGGTACTGCTTCAGCGGCGCGGGCCGGGTGAACGCGGCCGGAGCGAAGGTCGGTACCGGGCGCGCGACCAGTCCGTCGAACGTGCTGTTCAGCTCGGCGCGGGTGCGGGAGTTCAGCGCCTTGTCCAGCCGGAGGTCGAACTCCGTGTGGTCGAGGCGGCCGTCGGCGTACATCTCTTTGAGGATCTCGACGGCCCGATCCCGCTGCGCCGAGGTCACCAGCAACTCTGAAGTGGACATACCTCCACTGTGCGCGCCCCAGCCCGCCCACCCCATCCGGTTCAGCCCGGACCAACCCCTGACCCAACCCCACCCCCACCTCGGGCGGCGCCGCCACGCCCCTGTTCTTCCTGCTTGAGCGTATCCAGTTCCACCAACCCGTCGACGTGGTTATCCACAACCGCGGTGGGTGCTCCATAGGTGTACCGGTGGAGAACCCGCCGCAAGAGTCGATATCCGGACAACCGTTTCAAGCCGTGGTCGAGTCTTCCGGTGGAGCGTGAACGTTCCGTGGAGGGTTCGGACACCTGCTCTCACGGCCCCCGCCAAGTGTTCACGGTCCAGCAGTTGCCCGCGGGCCGGCAGGTTTGAGGGCCGGGACCGCACAGGGCGGCTGTGCTCGGCCGTGCTCGCAGCGCGCAATCGGCGGCTCGACAGGTAGTGCGCCCCTGAGACGCCGTACACCTTGGCCCCTTCACGCTCAAGTGCACTACCCACTCAACGCATACCTCCTGTCCAACGGCGCACCTCACCCCGCAACTCCAGCCACCCGCACCACACCGTGCCCACAACGCGGTACTGCACCGTCGTGGGAGCCTTTTCCGCGACGGGCAGGAGCTTTTCTGGCGCTATTGCAGGAAAAGGCTCCACAACAACCCCGGCGAGATGGTTCCTTCCCAAGTAACCGATCGTGTACCAGCGTGCCGGACCGCACTTGGCAGCTGGGTACTGAACCGCCGGGCGACCCGCACCCGACAACCCTCCGGAACATCCCGCTCGACCTGACCCACACATCAGTCAGAAGAGCCGGATATCCACAGGGGTCAGTGGCGGTTTCGGTCGGAGAGGGCTCTTTGGGCTTCTCGGTTGGCTTGGCGTTCGGCCAGGGCGTGGCGTTTGTCGTAGTCCTTCTTGCCTCGGCCGGTGGCCAGCTCGACCTTGGCGTAGCCGTCCTTGAAGTACAGGGAGAGCGGGATCAGCGAGACGCCCTGCTGCTCGACCTCGCGGATGAGTTTCTGGACCTCGTCCTTGTGCAGCAGCAGCTTCCGGGTGCGTCGCGGCTCGTGGTTGGTCCACGTGCCGTGCTTGTACTCAGGAATGTGCATGCCCTGCAGCCAGAGCTCGTTCCCACGCACCGCGGCGAACGCGTCGACGAGGGAGGCCCGGCCTTGGCGCAGGGACTTGACCTCGGTCCCGGTCAGCACCAGCCCGGCCTCCACCACGTCCTCGATGTGGTAGTCGTGTCGCGCCTTACGGTTCTGCGCGATCGGCTTGTCCCGGCCGGTCTGTTTCACCATCCGACCAGTATCGCAGGTAGCTCAGAGCCACCCCATCGGATTAACGACGTTGCCGTCCTTGTACACCATGAAGTGCAGATGGCACCCGGTCGAGTACCCGGTGGTGCCGGACCACGCGATGATCTCGCCCTTGCGTACGCGCTCGCCGACATGCGCCTTGTACTTCGACAGGTGGTTGTACACGGTCGTGATCGAAGACCCGTCCATCACACCGTGTGAAATGAACAGCCGATTTCCGTAACCACCGTTGAAGTACTTGTCGGTCACCACACCATCCGCGGCCGCGCGGACCGGCGTACCGCACGGTGCGCGGAAGTCGGTGCCGTCGTGCAGCTTCCAGTAGTGCAGTACGGGGTGAAAGCGCATCCCGTACGGTGACGTGATGTAACTGCTGACCGGATACCCGAGCCGCCCGCCACCGTTGGACACCGGGTCCGGGATGTTCCGCGGCGGCCGGTGCTCCTTGCGCGCCTTCTCCCGCTCGGCCTTCTCGGCAGCCGCCTTCCGCCGCGCCGCGGCCGCCTTCTCCGCCTTCGCGCGAGCGGCCAGCAACGCCTCGACCCGGCCGCGCTCCCGGAGCAGCGAGTTGTACTGCGCGAGCTCGCTGTTCTTCTCCTTCTCGGCCGCCTTGTACGCGACCAGCTTCACCTTCGCCACCGTCGCGGCCTCGGCCTTGTCGGCCGCGACCTGCTTGGTCAGCTCGGTGACTTTGCGTACCGTCGCCGCCGAAGCCACCCGGGCGGCCGCGGCGTCCTTCTCCGCGGCGGCGACCTTGACCCGCTTGCTGGCGAGCTGCGCCTGCGCGTTGTTCAGGTTGGTGATCGCATTGCCCTGAATGCCGAACACGTTCCGCTGGACCTGCATCCCGGTGGCGATGTCGGCCGGCGCCGCGCCGCGGAGCGCGATCGACAGCCCGACCAGCGTGTTCTGCTGCTGGTACGCCGAGCGGACCGCCCGACCGGCGACCGCCCGCTTCTCGGCGATCAGCTTCTCGCCGGCCTCGACGTCGGCGACCGCGCTCTTCAGTGCCGCCTCGGCGGCCGCGAGCTTGCCTGCGGCAACGGCATCGGCGGCCTTCGCGGCGGCCAGCTGACCCTGGGCGGCGGCATACCGGGCCTGGACGGCCTGGTACTTCGTCTCGGCCTGGTTGTACGCGGCAACGGATTTGCCGAGCTGGTCGGACGCGTCGTCGAGATCAGCCTTCTGCTGGTTGATCTTCGAGTCGAGTTGCTTCTTCTTGGCGGCTGGATCCGGCGGTTTCGCGGCCGCGAACGGCGCGGACGGAACCGCCGCCAGAACTCCGGCGGACAGGGACAGGACAAGGCAGCATGCGGCGACCACCGTTGGCCGGCCCTGCGGTCGCAAACGTGATCGCTGGTACGGCGCGGCGGGGGTACCGGTGCTGTCGTCTCGCTTGATGCGCGCCCGCTCAGGCGGGTTCGCACCGGGGAAGTGCGGGACCACAGGTCGACCCCTTGCTGTGGATGAAATTGTGCGGTGCAGGAGTCACGGCTGGTGCTGCTGTGACTCCTGATACTGCACGATAGGTCACCCGGGTCAGACTTTGAGGTATTTCCGCGTTGTCAGGAATGTCGGGATCACGGCCAGGATCAGGCCGGCCACGACCATGATCAGGGTGGCGCGGAAGGTTTCGGTCGCTCCGACCCACTGCCAGACCCGGAACGTCTCCTGGGCCCGCTGCATGACCACGAAGTACACGCCGACCCAGAGGGTCGCGCAGGCAAAGACCGCGCCCACCAAGGCGGCCAGCACCGCCTCCAGGAGGAACGGCAACTGGATATAGAAGTTCGACGCGCCCACCAGGCGCATGATGCCTATCTCACGTCTGCGGGCGTACGCGGCCAGCCGGATCGTGTTCGAGATCTGCATCAGCGCGGCGACCAGCAACAGGCCGGCCGCGATCAGCGCACCGACTTGCAAGCCGTTGAGGGCCTTGAACAACGGATCCAGGTACTGCCGCAGATCCTGGACGGTATCCACCCCGGGCAGTCCGGCGACCGCACTGACCAGGTTCTGGTACTTCTGAGGATCTTTCAGCTTGACCCGGAAGGACTCCTGCATCTGGTCCTGGGTGACCGTGCTGACGATCGGCGAGTCCTTGTACAGCTTCTTGAACGACTCGAACGCCTGCGCCTTCGACTCGGTGAAGACGCCGTCCGGAGCGGTGTCCGGGTTCGTCTCGATCACCTGCTGGATCCGGTTCTTCTGCTCCTGGGTCACCTCGGTGCCGGAGCAGCCGCGGCCGCCGGAGTCCTTGGTGCAGAGGAAGACCGAGATCTGGATCTTGTCGTACCAGTTCCCCTTCATCAGGTCGACCTGCTCGCGGGCGAGCAGCGCGCTGCCGAACAGCGACAGCGAGACCCAGATGGTGACGACGACCGCGATCGTCATCGACAGGTTCCGCTTCAGGCCGATCCCGAGGTCGGAGAGGATGTAGTTCAAGCGCATCTGTTAGTCAGTCCCCTGGTCAGTGCTGGTAGCCGTAGACGCCGCGCGACTCGTCGCGGACGACATGACCGTTCTCCAGCTCGATCACGCGCTTGCGCATCTGGTCGACGATGGACACGTCGTGGGTGGCCATCACGACGGTGGTGCCGGTCCGGTTGATCCGGTCCAGCAACTTCATGATGCCCACCGACGTACCCGGGTCCAGGTTTCCGGTCGGCTCGTCGGCGATCAGGATCATCGGCCGGTTCACGAACGCACGCGCGATCGCGACCCGCTGCTGCTCACCACCGGACAGCTCGTCCGGGAGCCGGTCCTCCTTGCCGTCCAGACCGACCAGCTCGAGCACCTCGGGCACGGTCTTGCGGATGTGCGAGCGCGGCTTGCCGATCACCTGCAGCGCGAACGCGACGTTCTCCGCGACGGTCTTGTTCGGCAGCAGCCGGAAGTCCTGGAACACGGTTCCGATCTGCCGGCGCATCTGCGGGATCCGCCAGCTGGCCAGCCGGTTCAGGTCCTTGCCGGCCACCATGATGTGGCCCTTGGAGGTGCGATGCTCACGCAGCACCAGGCGCAGGAACGTCGACTTGCCGGACCCGGAGGTACCGACCAGGAAGACGAACTCGCCTTTTTCGATCTCGACGTTGACGTTCAGCAGAGCGGCCCTGGTCTGGCCCTCGTACGTCTTGGAGACATTCTCGAAGCGGATCACGGATTCATCCGGCCGTGGTCGGGAACAGGGAGTAGCGCGACGGTAACCACGAAGGGCACCGTACGCCACCGGAGCGGCCGGCGATCAGTCTAGGCGGTCCCGGGCGTGCCGCCGACCAGGCGTGCCGGTCCGTACGGCCACGTCCGATACCCGGCGAAGCATGCAGTCCGGGCGGCGATGACGCCGGCCGGGCAGTGCGGCGAAGGTGCAGCCGGGGCGCGGGTCGCGTACGCTTTCCGGCATGTCTTTCCTTCGTGACTAACGGTGGCTCCCGTCCGCGGATCATCCGCGCGGTCGAGCCCCTTCCGTCACGAATCTCCAGGAGCGTTCTCGTGTCCGGCACCACTCGTGCCGGGAGCTACCGCGACGTCCTGCTGCTGCCGTCGGCGCTGCGCACCTTCGTGCCCGCGTTGTTCGGCCGGCTGGCGTACGGCCTGCTCCCGTTGTCCTTGCTCATCACTGTCCGTCATTCGACCGGCTCGTTCGCCACGGCCGGTGCGGCGGTCGCCGTGTTCGGTCTGATGTCGTTGTCGATGCCGTACAAGGCGCGGCTCGTCGACCGGTACAGCCAGCGTCGCGTACTCCCCTTCCTCGCCGCGGGCGCATCCGCGGGTCTCGTCGGCGTCACCACGATCGGCACGACGCGTACGTCCGTACTGCTCCTTGTCGGTGTAACCGGATTGCTCGCTCCTCCTTTGGGACCGTCGATGCGGGCGAACTGGCGCCGGCTCACTGAGCATTCAGTACTGAAAGAACGCGCGTACGCGCTTGATGCGGTTGCCGAGGAATGCCTTTTCCTTGGTGGACCGCTGATCGCCGGCACCCTGATCAGCTGGGTGTCCGCAGCGGCCGCTTTGAACTGCTCGGCCGCGCTGCTGTTCGTCGGAACGGTCGCGATGGTGACGAGTCCGGTGACGACGCAGACCGCGGCCCCGGCGCCGAGCCGGCATCCGCTGGGCCCACTGGTACTTCCCGGACTGCGGCGGATTTTGCTCGTCATCATGGTCACCGCGTCGGGCGTCAGTGCGGCGTACTTGTGTGTGGCCGGTGTCGCGCAGCATGCCGGACGCCCCGGAGCGGCCGGGTACGTCGAGGCCGCGATCGCTGGCGGCAGTGTGATCGGCGGTGTGCTTTGGGCGCGCCGGAAGCACACGCGTTCTTGGTCCACTCACCTCGGTGGATTGATTGCCGTACTGGCTGCTGGGCTGATCGCGGCGTCATTCGTGACGAACCTGGTTGTGCTTGGGGTCGTACTCGGGATCGCCGGTGTCGCGGTTGCTCCGTGTTTCGTCGTGTCGTACTTGGCTGCCGATGACGTCACGCCGACACACCAGCGCACCGAGGCGAGTACGTGGATCAACACCGCGAACAACCTTGGCTCGGCCGCCGGCGCAGCGCTTACCGGGTTGGTGCTCGACCGGGCCGCGCCGTCCTGGGGTTTCCTCGGCGGCGGCATCCTGCTCGTCCTCGTCGCGGTGGTGTGCTGGTCAGGCGCGGGGCAGCGTCGGTCGAGGGTCGGCGAGGGTTGGTCAGGCGTCGGCGAGGGCGCGTCAGGCGTCGGAGAGGCGGGCGATTGTGGCGGAGGCGCGGCGGACGATCGGGACCGGGCCGGCCGGGAGCACGTCGCCGATGAAGGCGTAGTGCCGCAGGATGTCGGGGTCGACGCCGCCCGGCCGGTGCCGGCTGTGGTCGCGGACCCAGTCGATGATGTCGCCCCAGCCGGGCGCGGCGAGCGAGCCGCCGAAGTGCTGCACGGACAGCCCGGCGCAAAGGTTGCCGAAGGCAAGGCGATGGGCGAGCGGCCAGCCGCGCAGCGTGCCGAGGACGAGTGAGGCGAGGAAGACGTCGCCGGCGCCGGTCGGGTCGTAGGACCTGACCGGCAAGGCCGGCACCTGCTCCTCTTCACCGGTCGCCGAGTCGATCGCGAGCACGCCGTCGGCGCCGTTGGTGACGACGGCGAGCGGCACCCGTTCGGCCAGTTTGTGCAGCGCGGCCTTGGGCGTGTCGGTCCGGGTGTACGCCATCGCCTCGCTCGCGTTCGGCGTGAACGCGTGGAAACCGTCCAGGACGTCCAGCACCGCCGGCGACCACTCGTCCGTCGGGTCCCAACCGACATCTCCGAACAACAGCGCGCCGGACTCGCGCGCCTCGACGGTCCAGCCCGGCAGCTCGTCGGCGACCGGGACGATCGCGGACGTGGTGTTCAGCCCGGGACCGACCAGTTTGCTCGGGTCGCCCGGCGCCTCGTGGGCATGTGTGACCATCGCCCGGTCCCGGTCGATCGACATCGACACCGTGACCGGCGAATGCCAGTGCCCGATCCGGCGCGAATGCGAAAGATCGACACCTTCCTGATCCGCGAGCGTCCGCCAGCAGAAGTCCGCGTACGCGTCGTCGCCGAAAACCGCTGCCAGGCCGGTGCGCAGGCCGAGCCGGGCGGCCGCGATCGCGAAGTTCGCGACGCCGCCGGGGCAGGACCCCATCCCTTCGGCGAAGATCTCGGTACCGGTGGTCGGGGCGGTCTCCAGACCGGTCATCACGATGTCGAGGAACACGGTCCCCTGCACGAACACGTCGTAGCGATCCGGAACGTCGGTCACGGTGAGCCTGCTCCTTGTCATCCTGGTCGCCTGCCGCGCCGGCCTGTCGGTGGCGAGTGGAATGCTTCTTCGTAGCATCTTCGGCGGCTCAAGGCCATCACGTTGCCGGTCATTGTCAGACAGTTCGAGGAGTCGTATGCGTACCTGGACGTGCCTGTGATTCCGACCTGGATCTCGGTCGTCGGCGTGGTGATGACAGTACTGAGCCCGCTGCTCGCTCTGGGTGGCGTGATGCTCGGGGCGTACCTGACCCGGAAGTCCGACCGGGAGCTCGACACCTGGCGGCATCGCGAGGAGACGATGCGGATGGTCCGGTGGGCGGTCGAGCAGATCCTCGAGGGTGAAGACGCCGGGACCGACGCCGGTGTGGTGACGCTGCGTTCACTGATGAGATCCGAACTGTTACAGCCGGAAGACTACGACCTGGTCGCCGCGCTGACCGCTGCCGTAGCGATCGACCGGGTCGGTCCGGCCGCGTACGCTGATATCGCGGACGCGGATATCGAGGTCGTCGAGGGAGACAGTGACCATGGCTGAAAAGAAGACCGTCAAGGTCTCCCGCCAGGCCGTAGAGCTGGCCCGCTTACACGTCGAAGCCGCCCGCCGCGCCGGCCGCAAACCCGACGAAGGCGTAGCCCGGATAGCCGGCGCCCGCCCCGCCCCCGGCAACGGCACCCCAGCCCCCGCTCCGGCCTGAGCACCGCCCCACGGACCGCCGCGACCCTAGGACGGTCAGTTCAGTGAGCCGCGCGGCGCCACCCAGAGGTGAGGCTGGCCGGTGACGGCGGCGATGTGCTCGAAGTCGGCGTCGTAGTGCAGCACGACGGCGCCGTGGGTTTCGGCAACCGCCGCGGTGAGCACATCCACGATCCCGGCCGCGCGATGCTTGCCCCGCGCCGCCATCCGCACCTGCACCTCACGGGCGCGCTCGGCCACGGCCTCGGTGATCGGCAGCGTGACGTACAACCCGCGCCGCCGATCGGCGATCGACTTCACGTCAGCGTGGTTGCGTCCTGAGTACCCGGCTTCCAGGTCGACCGTGATGCAGGTCGCCGCCGCCCGGTCCATCACCAGCCCCGCGATGATCGCGCGGACCGACGGGTCCTTGACCCGGGCCTGGGCCGAGGTGTCGACGAGGTAGAGCTTGCCGACGGCGGCGACCGTGCTCAACGACGCGCCCCGCGCATGATCTCCGCATCCTCGATGTCGGGGCCGACGCCGAGCGCGAACGGCTGGTCGAGCAGCGCCTCGATCCGCTCCCGGCGCCTGGCCACGAAGGCCAGCGCCGCATTCACCGTGTCCTTCTTCGTCACTGTCCCCAGCTCCTTTGCTGCCAGCGCGAGCACCTCGTCGTCCAGGTCGATCAGCGTCTTCATGACATCGACCTTAGGGTCCATATATATAGCTGGATACTGCTGTATATACAAGTTGATCAAATCGTTGTGTGCACCGGACGGCTCAGGCGGCGTTCGCGGAGCGGAATTGCGGCCGGACTGCGCCTGGGTGGTTCTAGGCTCAGGTGGATGCGCGGGCTGTGGGACCGTGCCGGGACGGAGGAACGCGAGATGGCGGGTGCTGGGATCAGCCGGCGGGGGGTGCTCGGGCTGGGTGCCGGGCTGGCGGCGATGGCGGTGGCTGGATGCGGGTCCAATTCGGGGCGGCCGTCGTCGGGCGGATCTGGTGGGTCCGGCGACAAGGCGGCGCTTCAGCAGTGGTACCACCAGTACGGCGAGGCGGGTACGCAGCAGGCCGTCGAGCGGTACGCGAAGGCGTACCCGGACGCGACCGTGACGGTGCAGTGGTCCCCGGGTGACTACGACAAGAAGGTGTCGACGTCGCTGCTGACCGATCAGGGGCCGGACGTCTTCGAGTACGGGAACGGCCCGACGATCGACATGATCAAGGGCAAGCAGGTGGTCGACCTGATCGATCTGCTCGGCGACGCGCGCAGTGACTTCAACTCGGCGCTGATCGAGCGGATGTCGTACCAGGGCAAGCTGTACGGCATCCCGCAGGTGATCGACATGCAGCTGCTCGTGTACCGCAAGAGCCTGCTCAGCGCGGCCGGCCTGCAACCACCGCAGACCGTCGACGAGTTGCTGGATGCCGCGAAGAAGCTGACCACGGACAAGGTCAAGGGCCTGTTCGTCGGCAACGACGGCGGCGTCGGCGTACTCGGCGGGCCGGCGCTCTGGTCGGCCGGCGTGGACTACCTGACCGTCGACCACCAGTTCGGCTTCGACGACCCGGCCGCGTACGAGTCGCTGAGCAAGCTGCGCGAACTGTGGACCTCGAAGGTGCTGTTGCTCGGGGCACCGACCGACTGGTCCGACCCGTCTGCGTTCACACAGGGCCTGACCGCCATGCAGTTCACCGGGTTGTGGACGCTCCCGGTGATCGAGAAGGCGCTGCCGGGCGACTACGGCGTGCTCCCCTGGCCCAAGCTGAACGCCACTTCCGGCGAGCCGAGTGTCCCGGTCGGCGCGTACGGGGCGGCGGTGAACGCGAAGTCGAAGAACGTGGAGGCGGCGAAGAAGTTCGTGAAGTGGCTGTGGGTCGACCAGACCGACGACCAGCTCGACTTCGCCCAGTCGTACGGGTTCCACATCCCGGCGCGGAAGAGTTTGTCGGAGAAGGCGGAGAAGCTGAAGTCCGGCCCGGCGGCGGACGCGGTCAAGCTGCTCAACGACCACGGTCACCCGCAGAACCCGCTGCTCTGGTCACCGAAGGCCGGCACCGCGTACACCGACGCACTGAGCAAGATCATCCGCACCGGCGCCGACCCGGCCACCGAGATCAAGACCGTCAAGTCGGTCGCGGACGCCGAACTCAAGCGGATCACCAGCAGCTGACAGGACCTGACAGCTCGACAGATCGGCAGCTCGACAGGAGGTGTCTGCCCGGCGCGGCGGGCGGCAGGCGTGGATCAGCCGCACACCGCGCCGCCGCACCGAACACCTCCAGTCGACCTGCCGACAAAGCGGGATTGACGGGGCTCAGGCTCGGCGGGGCGCAGGGTTGGTGGGGCGGTGGGATAGGCCCGGTCTGGGCGGAGTGGTGGTGTGCGACAGTTGGCGGCATGTTGAGCATGGACCCGCTGACTGACGACGACCGGGAGCTGATCGAGCTTGCCCGCCAGACCGTCGACGCGAACACCGACGGCCCGGACGGCGTGTACACGATGGGCGCGGCGGTGCGCGGGATCGACGGCCGGATGTACGTCGGCATCAACCTGTACCACTTCACCGGCGGACCCTGCGCCGAGTTGGTGGCCCTCGGTCGCGCCCGCGCCGAAGGTGCCCGCGAACTGACCACCATCGTGGCCGTGGGCAACGAAGGCCGCGGCGTGGTCGGCCCCTGCGGCCGCGACCGCCAGGTCCTGGTCGACTACCACCCGACCATCCGCGTCATCCTCCCGACCCCAGACGGCCCGCGCTCAGTCCTGGCCACCGATCTACTCCCGGGCGCCTACCGCTGGACCCCGTAACCGGCCGCACAATCGGCGGCGTAGTCGGCTGCGTCTCCGGCGGTCACTGCATCGCCGGAAGCACATCCTTCCCGTACGCGGCCAGAGTCTCCTCCTTGGCATCGTGCTGGAGGTACAGCGCGAACTGATCCACCCCGAGCTCCTTCAACTCGGCCAGCCGCGCCAAGTGGTTCTCCACCGGCCCGAGAATGCAGAACCGATCCACGACCTCGTCCGGCACGAAGTCGGTATGCGTATTCCCCGCCCGCCCGTGCTCGGCGTAGTCGTACCCCTTCCGCCCCTCGATGTACTCGGTCAGCGCCCGCGGCACCGCCCCCGACGTCCCGTACCGCGCGACGATGTCCGCGACATGGTTCCCGACCATCCCGCCGAACCAGCGCGTTTGCTCACGCTGATGCGCGACGTCAGCACCCACATACGCGGGCGCCGCCACGCAGAACTTGATCGCCATCGGATCCCGCCCGGCCTGCTCCGCGGACCTCCGTACCGCCGCGATCATCCAGGCGGCGATATCCGGGTCGGCCAGTTGCAGGATGTACCCGTCGCCGACTTCACCGGTCGCCTTCAAAGCACGTGGCCCGTACGCGGCGACCCAGACCTCCAGCGCACCGTTCTCGATCCACGGGAACTTGAGCTGCTGCCCGCGGTACTCCACGGTCTCGCCGCGCGCGAGCCCACGCACCACTTCGACGCATTGCTTCAACTCGTCGACCGTGCCCGGTTGCGCGCCGAGCGTACGCAACGCCGAGTCGCCGCGGCCGATGCCGCAGATCGTCCGCGGGCCGAACATCTCGTTCAGCGTCGCGAACTGGGACGCGATCACGGTCCAGTCCCGCGTCCCCGGGTTGGTCACCATCGGCCCGACGATCACCCGCTGCGTACTGGCCAGGATCTGGGTGTAGATCACGAACGGCTCCTGCCAGAGCAGGTGCGAGTCGAACGTCCACACGTACCCGAAGCCGGCGTCCTCCGCCTTCCGCGCCAGCTCCACCACCGCGGACGCCGGCGGATCGCACTGGAACACCACACCGAAGTCCATGGCTTCCCCCTACATGAGATACGACGACAGGCCGCGCTTGAGGAACTTACCGCGTCCCTTCCGGCCGTGGTAGTTGCCGTCGGCCACGATCACCTCGCCGCGGGAGATCACCGTACCGACCCGGCCCTTGATCTCGATCCCTTCGTACGCGGAGTAGTCCATGTTCATGTGATGCGTCGCGGCACCGATCCGGGTTGTGCCGTTCGGGTCGTAGATCACCAGGTCCGCGTCCGAACCCGGTTGCACGATCCCCTTCTGCGGGTACAAACCGAACATCCGCGCCGGCGTGGTCGCGATCGTCTCGACCCAGCGCTCCAGCGACAGTTGACCGTCCACGACGCCCTGGAAAACCAGGTCTACCCGGTGTTCGACGCCACCGATCCCGTTCGGGATCTTCGAGAAGTCGCCGAGGCCGAGCTCCTTCTGGTCCTTCATACAGAACGGGCAGTGGTCGGTGGACACGATCGCGAGGTCGTTGTTCCGCAGGCCCTTCCACAGGTCGCGCTGGTGCGACTCGTGTTTGCTACGCAGCGGCGTCGAGCAAACCCACTTCGCGCCCTCGAACCCGGGCGCGCCGAGCTGGTCCTCGAGCGTCAGGTACAGGTACTGCGGGCAGGTCTCGGCGAACACGTTCCGGCCCTGGTCGCGGGCCTCGGCGACCTTCGCCAGCGCCTGGCTCGCGGACAGATGCACGATGTACAGCGGGCAGTCCTGGGCCACCTCGGCGAGCGCGATCGCGCGGTTCGTCGCCTCCGCTTCGAGCGCGGCCGGGCGGGTGATGCCATGGTAGATCGGGTCGGTCTCGCCGCGTTCGAGCGCCTGTTGGACGAGTACGTCGATGGCGATCCCGTTCTCGGCGTGCATCATGATCAGCGCGCCGTTCTCGCGGGCGGTCTGCATCGCGCGCAAGATCTGGCCGTCGTCGGAGTAGAACACCCCCGGGTACGCCATGAACAACTTGAAGCTGGTGATGCCCTCGTCGGCAACGAGTCGGTCCATCGCCTTCAGCGCATCGGCGTCGACGCCGCCGAGGATCATGTGGAACGCGTAGTCGATGTGGCATTCGCCGTCGGTCTTCGCGTGCCACGCCGCCAGGCCGTCCTGCACCACTTCACCGGTGCGCTGGATCGCGAAGTCGATGATCGTGGTGGTGCCTCCGTACGCCGCGGCTCGGGTGCCGGTGTCGAACGTGTCGCTGGCCGACGTACCGCCGAAGGGCATCTCCATGTGCGTGTGCGCGTCGATCCCGCCGGGGATCACGTACTTGCCTGAGGCATCGATCACCTCGTTGGCGGTGATCTGCGGGGTGTACGACGGGTCCAGTACGGCGACGATCTTCTCGCCCTCGACCAGGACGTCCGCGACCCGGGTACCGGTCGGTCCGACGACGGTTCCACCTTTGACCAGCAACGACATGCTGTCCCCTTTGACGGCTCGGTCCGCGTGTTGACGTTCAGGGCTTGGTGAGGTCTCCGTACGCGTCCGGGCGGCGGTCGCGGTAGAACTGCCAGCGGTCGCGGACCGTGTCCAGCAGGCTGAGGTCCAGGTCGCGGACAATCAGTTCCGGATCGTGGTCATGACCGACCTCGCCGACGAACTTGCCCTCCGGGTCGACGAAGTACGACGTACCGTAAAAGTCGTTGTCGCCGAACTCGGACTCGATCCCGACCCGGTTGATCGCGCCGATGAAGTACTCGTTCGCGACCGCGCTCGCGGGCTGCTCCAGCTTCCACAGGTACGCCGACAAGCCGCGACTGGTCGCGGACGGGTTGAACACGATCTTCGCGCCGGCCAGCCCAAGCGCCCGCCAGCCCTCCGGGAAGTGCCGGTCGTAGCAGATGTACACGCCGATCCGGCCGACCGCTGTGTCGAACACCGGGTACCCGAGGTTGCCCGGCCGGAAGTAGAACTTCTCCCAGAACCCCTTCACCTGCGGGATGTGGTGCTTCCGGTACTTCCCCAGATAGGTGCCATCGGCATCGATCACGGCGGCCGTGTTGTACAGCACGCCCGGCTGCTCCTGCTCGTACACTGGCAGGACCATCACCATCCCGAGCTCCTTCGCCAGCGCCGCGAACCGCTCGGTCGTCGGCCCCGGTACGGACTCGGCGTACTCGTAATATTCCGCGTCCTGCTGCTGACAGAAGTACGGCCCGTAGAACAGCTCCTGAAAACAGATCACCCGCGCACCCTGAGCAGCCGCCTGCCGCGCGTACTCCTCATGCGCCTTGACCATGGACTCCTTGTCACCGGTCCAAGACGTCTGAACAAGCGCAGCCCGCACAACCTCCGCCACCAGAACCTCCCCAAGTAGCCGAGCACTCATCCTCCATCCCCACCCCGGAAAGAGTCAACGGACAGGATCCCCAGGCACCAACGCCCGCCACCAGGGCGTCTCCAGCCAGCGCGCGTAACGAGCCAACTGCTCCTCGACCGTGGTGACCCGCCAAACGCCCTCCACAACCTCTGCCCCGCCCCAGTCCAGACCCTTCCGTCAGGAACCGTCAGCACCAGTGTCCAGTACGCCTTCGCGGTGGACGCCTGCTCCAGGGAGCACACCTGCTCAACCCCATCGATCAAACAGGTAACCGACTCCACCACGCGGTAATGAACTCCGTTGCTCACCGAACCGCCCGCCCCGGCAACAGCGCCCGCCACCAAGGGGTGACTAGGTATTTGTCAAAGCGGGCCTTTTGCTGTTCGACGGTGCCGATCGTGCTCGGCCGGGCGTAATCGAACATCCACGCCCGGTGCTGGACGCCCAGGAGCGTTCGCCGCGTCAGCAGGTACACCTCGTCGTTGTTCCCGTCACGAGCCTTCCGCATGATCGCGTCCATCCGCGCGCCCGCACAGCACAGCCGGTACCCGAGCGGCTCAATCTCCCGCCGCAACGCGAGAAACGTCATCCACAACCCTTGCCCCGCCGCAGTCCAACTCCTCCCACCAGGGACAGTCAGGACCAGCGTCCAGTACGACTCATCGGTTGCGCTCCGCTCCAACGAACCCACCTCTTCGGCCCCACCGATCAAACAGGTAACCGGATGCACCACGTGGTAGTCGATCATCGCCTGTTCCCACCGTCCCCCGCGGATTCAGCAGCGTCCGCGAACTCGACGAGCAGGTCGTCGTCGACGACAAAGGGCCGCAGCAGATCGCGCATCACCGCCGGGTTGTCACGCACGAGTCCACGCAATGCAGGATTCCCTCGAATCCGCCGCAACACCGACTCATGCTCTTCCCGCCCGCGCCACACCAGCCATGAGTGAAGCCGAGCCACCTCCCCGGCTCCCTGACCGGCCAGCCTCCGCTCATGTTCGGCAATCAGCTCGACATGCAACCGCACCACGAACGGAGCGGCCCAGATCGCCGGATCATTCTCCAGCGCCGGAAACCGCGCCTCATGAATGGTTTTGATGAACGCGCTGAGATCGGCGTCCGACAGCACGGTCAGGTCCACGCCGTCACCTGAGAAGTCCGCCGAAGACCACCACCAGCCCCGATCCCCTCCTCAACCACGACGAACCGGATCACCCGGTACGAACGCCCGCCACCACGGCGTCTCAATCCACCGGCCATACCGGGCCAGCTGCTCATCAACAGTGGTGACCTTGCTCGCCGGCGCATAGTCGAACAACTCAGCCTGATGACGAATCCCGAAGAAGCTCCGCCGGGTCCACAGATCAACGACGTATCCATCGAACGACTTCCCCTGCCGCATGAACGCATCGGCACGAGCGCCTGCGCAACACATCCGGTAACCAAGCGCCTCGATCTGCCGCCGCACGTCCACAAACGCCGTCCACAACCCCTGCCCGGCCCCAGTCCAGACCCTCCCATCAGGAACCGTCAGAACCAACGTCCAGTACGAGCCTGTGGTGGCCGTCTCGTCAAGAGAGCACCTCTGCTCCTCACCATCAAGCCAAACCACCACCGGTTCGACCTCGTGGTAATCGACCTCGTCCCTCACCAGCCCACCCCAACTCCGAGCTCTCGACGCTCAACGCACCGGATCACCAGGCAACAACGCTCGCCACCAGGGCGTGTCCCACCATCGGTCGTACCGCGCCGCCTGCTCATCAACCGTGGTGACCTTCCCCGGCGGGGCGTAATCGAACATGTAAGCCTTGCGTTGAAACCCAAGCAACGTCCGCCGACTCAGAACATCCACGATGTCACCGTCGCCCCATTTGCCCCCGCGCATGTTGGCATCACGCCTCGCCCCCACACAACACAACTTGTAACCAACCGCATCGAGCCGCCGCCGCAACTCAAGAAACGCGGTCCACAGCCCGTGACCGTCTCCTGTCCAGCTCGCACCCTCAGGCGTCGCCAGAACCAGCACCCAGTACGAATCCGGAGTCGACCGCATATCCAGCAAACACTCCCGCTCAACGCCATCGATCAACACCTTGACCGGCTCGACAGCGTGATAGTCGAACTCCTCACTCACTCTGCGAAATCCTGGGTCGTAGGTTCATCCAACGGCAACATCGGGAAGTACAGCAGAACATCCCACGACCGCTTACCCGCGGCCCGACCGGAAACGGTCACCAAAGCGTGGTATTCCGGCTGCGTCAAGTCGATCGGAAACCTCCCGACCGCCGCAGCCCCCGGTGCCGCAGACCTCAAAAAAGCCACGGCATTACACCGCAGCATTATCCCCCTGTTCCAGGTGTACGGCAAAAGAAGCACATATTCGATCTCCGCCAGGTTCTCCGAAACCCACCCCGGACGGCCCTCCGTCCCAAGCCCGTCACCAACGCGACGATCCATCAATTCGACGAGCACCGCCAGCGGCAACTGCTTGACCTTGTCCGGCGGCAACGCTCCACCACGACTCCAAAGGGCGCCCCAACCCTGTTTACACCCCGCTGCACCCAGCCCCACATCAGCCCACCCCCTCACCCCGGCCGCACTAGGCATGTCGGCCCATCATTGCGCACCTTCGCGCACCATGAACAGCCCATTCCTACAACGCGACTCGAGCCGGATCGACCGCACTCGCATCCCACACAACACTCCGATCATCAAGCACCCACATCGGCCGCCGCAGATTCCCCGCGAGCCGACCCACCGTACTCACGAACAAATCTTCCCAACGACACTCCACCACACACGCCACCACACACGCCACCACCGCCCGCATATCCGGAACCTCAACCTCCGGACCAGCCGGGAAGAAAGGACCCTCCTGGTACCCATACACATCATCAGAACCCCACGGATACAACATGAACATCCGCCCCGCACCGTCCCGCAACTGGACCTGCCCGCCAAATCCCGGAGTGTAATCCGCACCCTCAGCGACAAGACTCTCCACGACATCTTCAAAGAAAGCCTCACCAACCGAAATCAAGATCGCGCCCTTCATCCGACCTCCCCGCCACCGAGCATGGCGTCAAGCTGCTGGTATATCACTGCGTACTGGCCGCTGGAAAACACCGGCGGTTTCCAATTCACTGCCTCAAAGTGCCGAAGAGGGCGTCAGGTACGACAATCCCGTACTCGCGAACGTACTCGGCCGCATCCAATCGCCAGTAGTACACCCCATCGGAAGCAATCGCCGACCCACCACTTACCCCAAACCGGCCACCAATCAGATCCGTCGTGTACTCCATCCAGGCCAAGAACAACGGACACCCAGCCAGATAGCCCGCCACCAGCTACCGCACCTCCGCCGCCATAACACCCGACCTGTCGAGCCCCACCGCCGACCACGCACCCCCTCCAGGTGAGGGCGCCAACGACCCCAACGGCCGCAACTCACCCCACACCGGGACTGAGATCTCTGGTCTCCTCTCAACTACAACGCGACTCGAGCCGGATCGACCGCGCTCGCATTCCAGACGACATCCCGGTTGTCGAGCACCCACAACGGCCGCCGCAGACGCTCGGCAAGCCGACCCACCGTCGCCACGAACAGGCCCTCCCAACGACACTCAACCGCACACGCCACCGCCGCCCCCATATCCGGAACCCCAACCTCCGGCCCAGCCGCAACAAAGGACCATCCTGGTACTCGTACGCATAGTCAGCATGCCGGATACAACACGAACCTCCGCCCAGCACCAGGCTGAGACTGAGCACGCCCGAAATAGAAAGCAACTCGTGGTGCATCCGGACAACCATTCATCAGAAGAACCTCCCCGGTCCGGCGGCAGACACGGGAGTGGATCAGTTCTGTCGCAGGTACGACTGCACTGATCGGTCGCGCAGCAGGAGGTCGAGCAAAGCCTGGCACGCGTCTGCTTCGTTCGCGTAGACCCGTTCGTCGTTGCGGTTGCCTCGTTCGCTGTAGTACACGCGCCAGCTGCCCTGCTCCGGCAGCAGGCAGTACGACTCGCTGCTGTCCGAGCCGATGCTGTACGCACCAGGGGGCACCCCCTTCGACTGCAGCAGCGCGGAAAGCTCCTGGACGTTCATCAACCCACCGTTCTCGGCATGTCTCCCCCGACAGCCATTCGATCAGCTCAGCCAATCCTGCGCTACGACGGCGTACTCAGCTCGCTCCATCGCCTAGGGCAACCAGTACCGCCCGGCTGAGCGTCCTATCCAACGCAGCGACGTCCCCGAGCCTCAGTTGTTCCTCCAGCAAGATCGAGCCGGTGCTGCTCACCTCCGCGACCGCCAGTACGGCCTCGCCACTGCTCCAGATCGTCAACCGAACCATGCGATCGCTCCCGTCCAAGTCGATCCACACCGACGGATTGTCGCGATCATCGGCCGAACGACGAACACCAGGCGCAACTCCACGCCCAGCCAGCGAGACTTCTCAAACCAGCCGAGCGCGTACACCGGCAGGTCAGTCATAGCTGCTGTCGCTCGGAGATGAGGTTCTGGATCTCTTCGACGCTCGGGCGATAGTGCCGCCGGCTCCGCATGCGCAGCTCCCGGAGGTGCGGAAGATCGGCGATCGGGCGCAGGTCACCATCCTGGATCTTCGTGGAGCCAGACATCAGGAGATCCTGCAGTTTCGTCAGCGCTCGCAGTGGTTCAGCAGTCGGGAAGGTTGCGCCGTCGCTCAGGTTGAGGACTTCGAGATCACCACACGTTGCAATGTCGTCGAGCGTGGTCACCTTCTTGCAGGCTTCAAGGTGCAGTTCGCGCAGCATCGACCCACGGACCGCTCCGGCGTCGGAGAGACGCGCGGCGAGATGGACGCCGAGATGCTGAAGTCCCGGGAGCGCGTCCAGCCCGCCAAGCGACTTCAAGCGCGGCCGATCCTTCAGCACCAGTGTCTCGAGCTCACTGGCAGACGCCACGACCGACAGATCGTCCTCCGTGTATCGCCTCGCGAACAGTCGCACGAGGTGAACCGCAGAGCGGAACGTCTGCCTGATCTGGCCCCAATCCACCCCGATCTCGGTCAACTCGGCCAGCCGTTCGAGATCGACAGTCAACGCTGGATCCACGGTGAGGCTCAGGCTTCTCAACGTCGATGCAAGGCTGTAGATCGGATCGAGCGACTGCAGGCGCCGGTCGATGACTACCAGGTTCCGCACCGGCAAGCCGTCGAGAAATCCCAGGTCAGCCATGTCGAATCCAAGTGCGTAGTTCAGCACAAGGGTGTCCGCGCCTTCGTCAATGAACGCCGCGCCGGCCTCGTCGGACCACGACCCGGTGATCACCATCTCGATCGTCCCGTTGAGTCGCTGCCCGACCACAAACGTCTGCCTTGTCATCGCGAAGACGGCTGATTCGGCATCAAGTGCAACCTCTTCGTCCCGATGGAGTTGACCCCATTCCGCAAGTTGTCGACCCCGTCCAGTCGTCGATCATCATCTGCTCCGCGATCTCCCAGCTGGCCGTGTTCCCCGACAACACCTTGACATGCAGCATTCTTGAAGTGCCCGACGTGGAGTGGCTAGGCCCGCCGCAGTACAACTCCCCGAGGTATCCGGGCCGCGATCCCCTCGTACTCCGCCGGAGTCAACTGCAGCCACGCGTCGTCCTCCTGGGCTACCGTCCCAAGCACCACCGACCCGTCCGACCGCAAGAAATGCAGATCTTCAGGCAGCATTGGGTTCACCCAGTCGTACAGGCTCGATGCCGAGGACACCAACACCTCGAGCGACTCGGCATCGAGCCGGAACAAGAACCTCTCGACGGTCATCCGGCCGACAATCTGAGACCCCGGCCAGGCCTGCGTGTCCATGGCATCAACCAGATGCCCACCAAGCCGTTCAAGCACTTCCCTAGCCGGCTCATGCAAAACCGCGAATGGCATCTGAACAATCAACCCAAACCTGGTCGCAACCGGTGCCAGCACCCGCAAAAGCTCGCCATAGTCATCACCGGTCACCGGCTCAGCAATGTCATACGTACTCAGCTCAATCAAGGTTTCCCCTGACCGGCCAACCGAATGAACTCAGAGACCTTCTTGTCAGCATCGGCGATGTCGAGAACGTCAAGTGCCGCGTCATAGCAGGCCACATCTGTCAGCGCCTCGCGCGCGATAAGCCACGCCGACTCCCGGACGCGAGCGACGCAATGCTCCAGCAATGCGCCGTTGCCACGCTCAACCTCTTCCAGGGTGGGCGCACCCGACAAGATCACAAACATCAAGTCGAGCACCACGATCCGAACCCACTGAGGCCGCGGATCGGCCAACGAGGCCGCCGAGACGGTAATCACAGGTTCCGCCGCGCCGTACAGGTTGGCTTGAGGCACCACCTCGTTCTCGAGGTGATCCCTGGCAGCCCCCGCCCCTTCGCGATCCGCGTCCAAAAGCGACAGGAGAACTTCCCCGAGCCCGGCGGCCGACCCCGACAACCGCTCGTATCGGCCCCAATCAGTCGCCCCAATCCGCCGCTCAGCAATACCGACGGCTCCTGACCCGACTTCACTCATCCCAAGCACCTCCCGGCACGCCACACGTCGCCGATGAGACAAGATCTCGGATGACTACCTCCCGCGGGCCACGCACACGGTATGCAGAATCGATCCTGGGCCTCTTTGGCGGCCCCGATCGGACGCTGGACGCACCGGCGAGTGCGACCTCCGCAGGCTCGCCGACGAGCACCTCCGCTAGTCATCCGACTGCCGAGGGTGTAGCTGCTCCTCCCCGCCGATCAAGCCATCACCGGCTCCGCCTCGCGATACTTATTCGTCGGCAGGCTCTCTTCTCACGCTCGACGGACCGGATCGCCCGGCAGGAGCGCCCGCCACCACGGGGTGTCTATCCAGCGGTCATAGCGGGCCAGTTGCTCGTCGACAGTGGTGACCTTGTCAACAGGGGCATAGTCGAACAACTCCGCCTCATGCCGGATCCCGAACATAGTACGACGCGTCCACAGATCGACGACATATCCGCCAACGGACTTTCCCTGGCGCATGAAAGCGTCGGTACGGGCGCCGGCGCAGCAGAGTCGATAACCAAGAGGTTCGATTTGGCGGCGCAGCTCAACGAACGCTGTCCACAACCCCTGCCCGGCTCCGCTCCAACTCCTCCCGTCAGGAACAGTCAGAACCAATGTCCAGTACTCATCAGTAGTGGCAGTCTCGTCAAGAGAACACCGTTGCTCCTTCCCATCGAGCCAAACCGTCAGCGGCTCCACCTCGTGGTAATCAATTGGGCTGTTCATCGTCCCTTGTACCCCGGATTCTCGATCACTGGGCCTTTCCATCCCCACTTACCAGTGAATCTAGCGGACTTGATGAACTCGGGCGCGATCTCTCCCACGAAGCTGATCTCCTTCTCCGATCGCAGTGTGACCTCCGACCGCAAAAGTTCAGTTCGTGCGTCAATGCCGCCGCCTGGGTCGGCAAGCTCGTAGACCCAGCCCTGTTGCCTACGCTTGTTCACCCGGAGGACCATCTGACGAGCGCTCTCCGCGGACCGCGAGGTCGAAATCCAGATTCCGTCGCCCTTGCCTCGCAAGTAGTCCCCGTAGCTGGTGTTGCCCCCCTTTGCCTGGAAGCCGGACTTGAAGATCTGTCCGGGATGGCGGGTGTCTCCGCGCCAGAGAGTTCGGGTTTTGGCGGCGGTCTCGCCGGCGGATTTTCCGGTCAGGACCTTGCCGATGCCGGCGGCTCCAGCTCTTGCGCCGGCCGCCGCGGTGATGCCCATCGCGCTGCCCGCGGCGCCCTCGGCGGCGCCGCCGAGGACTTCTTTGGCGAAGGTTGTGGTGTCGAAGGATTCTTGGTCGTCGAGGGCTATTCGAGCGCCGTAGCCGAGGCTGGCGCCGGCGGCGCCCATTACGGCGCCGGCGGCTATCAGGCAGCCGATGCCGGCGGTGGCGCCGCAGAAGGCGGCTACGCCGACTACGGCGACTGTGATGGCGACGGCCTGGCCGATTTCGGAGGCGTGGTCTTTGGCCCAGTCGTGGGCCTCGTCGACCTTGTCCTTGACGTCGTTGACGCGCTTTTTGAACCAGCCGCCTACGCCGCCCTTCTTCTTTTCCTTGTGGCCGCTGCCGTTGTCGTGGTTGGTGCCGCCGCTGTCGTCGCTGCGGTGGGGGTTGGGGTTGTCGTTGACGGCGCCGGCGACGGGGTACAGGATGTCGACGTCGTCGTCGGTGTAGCCGCCGCCTCCGGCGCCGTCGTCGCGGTTGATCAGGCCGGTCGGGTCGGAGCCGGAGACGGGGTTGTCGTTGGCGTACGTGTAGCCGAGCATTTGCTGCGGATCGCTCGCGTCCAGCATCGGGTCGACGCTGAGGAAACGGCCGATCGTCGGGTCGTACTCGCGGGCGCCCAGTGTGGTGAGGCCGGTGTCCTTGTCCTCGGGTTTGCCCAGGAAGCCGTGGTTGTCGGGCCAGGCGGTCGGTGTGGCACCGCGTGGATCACCGAAGGGCTTGGCGTACCGCGTGGTGGCGACCTGGGTGGCAGCGTCCACGGCGACCATGGAGGTGCCGTGGTAGTCGGGCACCAGCCAGGACATGTCCGAGGTCGCGGTGCCGTTCGCTGAGCGTACGCCGATGGTCTGGCCGGCGAAGTCGTACTGCCGCTTCCCCAGAACCTTGCGCGTGGCCTTGTCCAGGGTCAGCTCGAGCTCGCCCAGGAACAATGTGGTCTGCGTCGGACCACGGCGGACCAACAGAGCACCCTCGGCGTCGTACACATAGCTCGTGTCGCCCGCGGCCCCGGAGAGCTTCGAGAGCCTGCCTTGCGGGTTCCAGTCCAGCGTCTGACCGGGCCGCACCGTCGTGTTGCCACGAGCGTCGTACTCGTAGTTCTTGGTCGGCAAACCGGTCTGCGTGACGCTGGCCAGGGTGTGCGGCTGGTCGGTGTTGTAGTTGAAGGTACTGGTGACGTCACCGGTCGACGAGTGGTCGACTTGCGTCTTTCGCAGGCCGATCGGGGTGTACGTCCAGGACTGCCAGTACGGCGCGACGCCGCCGAGACTCAAAGCACTAGGCGCCTGATCGCAGTCGGTGCTCGCGGGCGTCCACGCCTCGGTAAGACGGCGCTGACCGTCGTACTTGAAGCACTGCGCGTCACCGCCGGACGCGTCGGGGACCTTGTTGTAGTCCTTCGTCACGTTGCCGGTCGGGTCGTACGTGTAGAGGTGGTCGGCGAACACCTTCGCCTTGCCCGCGGTGGTCCGGGCCAGGCGGCGGGTGCCGTCCTCGTAGATGTTGTTGATCTCCATGTCGAACGCCGAGCCGAGCCCCAGCTTCGTGACATCGCCGAAGGGGTTGTACTCGGTGCCGTTCACGTACGTCCGGTCGCTGTTCATCTTCAGCGGCAGACCGATCGCGTTGTACTCGTACCGGATGTCCTCCGCGCCGAGTCCACCGCCACCCGACAGCGAGGTCAGCGCCAGCGTCTTGCCGTCGGGTTTGTACCCGTAGTTGGTCCAGTAGCTGCCGTCGATCTCGATGCCCTCGACGGTCGGGATCACCCGCGTCACCTGGGTCGGCTTATAGAGCACGTTCCGCGAGTTGATCATCGTCCGGTACGCCGGCCCGGTCTTGCCCGCGGTGTAACTCGCGGACTCGGCCACCTGCCCGAGCAGACTGGTCTTGTCGTACCTCCAGTCAGCCAGCAGGTTCTCCGGCGCGACACTCGTCTTGTAGAGCCCGGTCTTGCGGTCCAGCGCGTCGTACGTCGTGACGAGCGTGCTGTTCGCCGAGTCGGTGGTCGAGACCAGCCGATCACCCTCGTCGTACGCCGAAACGGTCTTGCCCGAGTCGGGATCCGTGCTTTCGATCTTCCGCCCGCGCAGGTCGTACTTGTACGTCCACGCCCCGCCCGCACCATCCATCCTGGTCATCCGGCCGGCCAGGTCGTACGCGTACGTGGTGACATCCGGCGTACCGGTCGGAGTATTGCCCTTGAACTCGCGCCGCTCGACGACCTGCCCCTTGGCATCGGTCACCGTTGCGGTCGCGGGGCTTCCGGCCGGCGGCTGCACCGTAGTGATGTCGCCGCCGTAGCTGGTCGTGGTCGACCACATCGGCTGCAGCATGGTCTGGAACGTCGACTTCACGACCCGGCCCGCGCCGTCGTACTCGTTGAAAGTCTGGGTCGGAACCGACGCGTTCGGGATCGCGACGAGAGTGGCCGCGGGAGCCGACGAGTTCCAGATGCCGCTGTTCGAGTAGATCGCCAGACCTCGTGAGTCGTAGCGCGTCTCGCTGATCACCCGGCCGCCGTCGGCCCCCAGGGACTGGCTCTGGCGGTCCCGCAGCAACGAGTCGAACAGCTGGTACGAGGTGAGGTACCCGTCGGCCTCGATGTTCAGCTGATCCGTACGGATCGTCGACGGCGCCGTGTTCGAGATCGTGTACGTGTACTTGGTGTTGGCGAGCTTTGTCGACGCCGGCGCCTGACTGGGCAGCCACACGCTCGTCAACCGGCCGAGCGCGTCGTACGCGAGCTCCGTGACCTTACCGTTCGGGTCGGTCGTCGTCGCCGGGACACCCCACTCGGGCTTGTACGTCGTCGTGGTGGTGAAGTTGACCGCCGTACCGCTGAAGTTGTTGACGGTCGGCTGCTTGACCACCAGCTGCGTCAGCGGCCCAATGGTCGCAGGGGTGTACGTGCTGGTGGTGATCCGCCCGAGTGCATCACCGGAGCTGGTGACTCGGCCGAGCGCGTCGTACCCCTTGGTGCCGGTGTTCTGGTAGACGGGCAGCCCAGCGGTGTAGTGGTGCAGGCGCTGGACAGTCGTCGCATCGCCCAGGGTCGCGACACCGTACGCCTGACCGTCGTAGAACGTGCGTACGTCAGTGAGGACCCGGTTCTCCGGCGGAGCGGCGGACTCGGCATCGCACGCACCGGTCGAAGTGACGTTGCGGATCGGCAACGCGATCAGCCAAGTCGTGGTGTTCTTGAGGTAGCTCGTGACGGTGCAAGTCTCGTCGGTCTTGGTGACGTCACCGTCGTCGCTGACCCTGGTCGGCAGCGTGTTGTCCGGGTCGTACTGGGTGCTGCTCGAACTGACCAAGTCCGGACGACCGCCATCACGGGCAACGCGGCTCTGCGTGGCGGATGCACCGACGAAGGTCGACTTCAACGTGCCACCAGGGACCGCGTACGCAGCCTTCTGAGTGATGATGTAGTCGGTGATCACGCCAGAAACTTCGTTGTTCGAGGTGGCATTCTGGTAGGTGATCTGTTCGCGCGGATTGCCCGACAGCGGATTCGCATCGGCGCGTACGCCGCCCGCTGTGTCGGTGACATCGACGTTCTTCAGCGCGGTCGTGCCCTCGAGCTTGTCGCCGTCCATTCCGCGGAAGTACTTCGTGACCGACCTGCTCCGCGGCGAGGCGGTGTCGTTCGGGTCACCGGAGTACGTCGTCACCACGCCGTACCCGCGCCATTCGGACCAGGTCTTGTCGTCGTCCTTCAGCATCGGCGACTCCTGGTAGTGCCAGGCCGCACCGCCGGAGTACGCGTACTGCGTGACCATCAGAGCGCCGTTTCCGGTCTGATCCGACGTCACCACGTTGTCCAGCACGTACTTGTGGAACCAGTCCTCGCGCTCGGGATCACGCGGTGGCTTCCACTTCACCGGATAACAGCGCTTGGTGTTGCTGTCCTTGGCCGGCCGCTCGCCGGACATGCACTCCTTGCCGGCGTAGTTGACCATGACCTTGGCGCCGGTCTCGGTGTTGATCTCACCGATCCGGAAGCGGATCAGTCCGTTCAGGCCGTCGGAGCCGGAGTCGACGCGGTTCGCCAGGCCGACCGGCTTGAAGGTGACGTTGGGAACGCTGAGCGCCGTACCGACCTTGCCGCTGTGCGAGATGCTGTTGAGCCACATCGGCTTGCCGTCGCTGCCGTCACCGGTCGACGGGAAGGTCAGGTTGGTCTGCCAGAAGTCGACTGCCTGGTACGTCGTACCGGTAAGCACCTGTGTCTGGATCTGGTACAGGCGCTTGCGGGTAAAGAAGGTCGGCGTCACCTTGTTCGTACACGCGGCCCCTGCTTCGCAGACCTGGTCGAACGGGACGTCGGGCCAGTTGCCCTTGGTCGTTGCGTTCATTACCGAACAGTTCGCCAGGCAACGCTCGGCCGTGGTGAAGACGACCTGCTGCGGGGCCTTCGTTGTGTCGGTGAGCGCGCCGTCGCGCAGCCCGTAGTCGATCCGGTTCAGATACCCGGAGCGTACGTACGCGGTGCCGGGCGATGCGACGCCGTTCTTCGCGTAGTAGTTGGTCTCCTTGGTGTACCAGTACGACATCGCGTTGCCGTGCAGATCAACCACGTAGTCGAGGTTCCAGCGCCATGCCAGGTTGCAGCCGGACGCGGCGAACGTCGACTGGTGGCACGGCTCGCCCGCATCGTCACCGAACACCGGCGCCGTGAAGACCGAGTTCGTCACGGCGGTCAGGCCGGGCTTCAGCTTGTGCTTGCCGAAGTAGTACTGCGTCCCGTCGGTGGTCGTGACCCGCCAGTACTCCTTGCGCGCGTCACCGTTGTCGTCGGTGCCGATCAGCTTTTCGACCCGCGAACCGTCGTCGTTCTTGAGTTTCCAGGTGCTCGCGCCGGCCACGTCACCGGACGCCCGGATCAGCTCGTTGGACTTGCCGTTCAGCGTCAGCGTGGCGTTGTCGTACTTCCAGCACTGGTCGTACTTGCCGACGTTGCCGTCCTCGTCGCAACTCGTGTACTTGCGCTCGACGAACGACTCCGTCAGGTCGAACCCTTCTCCGACCCAGGAAACCTGGTTGTTTGTCGCCGAGGTACGGCCGTCGACCGACTGCGCGGAGTACTGGAACGCCAAGGTCGGCGTCGGACCGGCGGCCGCGGGCGGCATCCGGAGCGGGTAAGACCAGGTGAAGTCACCACTTGATCCTCCACCGGACCAGCTCGACGCCGCCGACAAGGAGGTGGCCGCGTAGTCGCCGGTGCTCGATTCCGAGCCGGCCGTGATCGCGAAGACCGACGGCTGGGCGCCGACCGGAGTGGTCGCGGTGACCGTGTCGTTCGCCGAGTCGTTGTCCGTCGGCAATGGTGTACTGGTGGAGCACGCCGGGACCTTGGGCGTGGTGAGGATGCACGCCGGCAGGGCAACGATCTCAAGCCGCGAACCCCACTCGCCGCCGAACGCATTCGCGTAGCCGGAATAGTCGAACGTCAGCCGCACATCGGATCGCGCCGGAGCCTTCGCCTTGACCAGCACACCACTGACGCCGGCCCGAGCACTCGCCGCCTGATCCAAGAACTCAAGATCAACCGCCGCCACCCCACCCGGCCGCACCGACCGAGCGGCAACCCCACCGGGCCCAACAGTCGCGGCACCCAGCGGCACCACCCCGCCGGACCCAACAGCCGCACTGCGCGGCGGCATCAGTCCGCCGGACCCGACCGCGCTGCCCGGCGGCATCAACCCGTAAGGCTCGACAGCTGTGTCGACAGCGACGCTCCGGCGGCCCGGGGTCGGCCAGTTCACCGGGCGGCTTGCGAATTCAGCGGTTTCGGCGACCGCCTTCTTCAGGTCCGCGGACTCGGCGGGCGGCGCGATCGGCGGCACATCCTTGACCTTGGTGCTCTTGGTCTTGACCGGCTTCGGCCGGTCCGGGCCCTTGGCCTCGGCGGAATCGACCGGTCCACCGATCGCCACCGTCGCGGTCAGCGACAGCGCGACGAGAACTGGCAGTACTCGGGTGCGCAAAGTTCGATGCAGGTTCATCAGGAGCACTCCGTCGGGTCGCCGCGGAATTCGATGCACAGCTGGCGTTGCGGTACGGCCCCCGTGTAGACCCTCAGGTCATCCAGGTAGCCGTTGAAGGGTGCGTACGCCGTATCAGCCACACCCGGCCGCGCGACGACCACCGCGCTGCCTTGGATCGGTGTCGTCAACGACGCGATGCCTCCGTCGCCGGACCGGTCGGTGACGAACAGCATGATCTCGTCGGTCGCGGCGCTGTACTCGGCGGCCAACGCCGTCCACTCGCCCGCCGTGGTCTGGTTAGTCGGCTGGGTGACCTCGACATAGGTGGCGGAGTCCGTGTCGCTGGGGGCTCTGCTGAAGACCCACAGCGCGTTGTCGTCCGTCGTCGGCCGATACTCGATCCGCCAGGAGTCCTTCTTCGCCCCGAGCTGCCGGACGAACACCTGTGGCTTGGTCGGATCCTGCACCTTCACCCACAGGGTCACGGAGAAGGACGCGGTCGCGTCGACCAGCGGGCGGTTGACGGCGATGTACTCCGAAGCCGTGCCGGTCGCTGCCAGGACGTTGCCCCGCTCCGGGTCTTCGACGATCGCCGACGACTGGTCCGGCGCCCCGGCGAAACCGGTGACGGCAAGCGCCTGGCCGTACACCGAATCGTCGGTCACCCAAACCCCGTTGGGCCGCGGGAAGGCGCTGTCGAACGCGAAGTTCGCGGCGAGTGACGCGACCGCCTCGTCGTTTCCGGCCGGTCCGGTGCGCGGGTCGGCCACCCGATTCGCCTCGACGGCTTCCAGCACTCGTGGGTAGATCTTCACGTCGTCGACAGCCCCGGCCAGTACGCCGGCGCCGGTCCCGACCCGGTACGAACCGACCTCGACCGTGCCGGTCGCCTTCCACGGCGTGTAGGTGAAGCTCGCTTTCGTCTGCAGCCGGCCGTTGACGTACAGCGCGATCGTCTTGTCCGTGGCGTTGAAGACACCGAGCAGATGCGTCCAGACGTTGAGCACCGGCGGCGCCAGCGAATCCACCCGGGCCTGGGCCGCGGTGGTCGAGTCGCTGACGTTCTGGATGAACGTCCAGGTGTTGGTCGAGGCGGCGTACCGGAGCACACCACCGTTCGCCTGCGTGCCGGTGATGGCCACCACGCCGGCATCCTTGACCGCGGTCGGGCGGACCCAGGCCGAGATCGAGAAGTTCTGCGAAGTGTCGACGACGCTCGCGGCGCCGGCGACGGTGGCCCGGTTGTCGCCCGCGTTGTCACCGTTGAAGGTGAGCGAGCCGGCAACCCGGCCGGCGTCATCGAAGGTTGCTCCGGTCACCGTCAGCGGATGGTTCTTCCCGGACGAGTCGGCAGCCGTCGTCCCGCTGCCCTCGTCGAGGTTCCACGCCGCCACGGGTGGCAGCCCTGGCCCGACGTTGATCCGGAAGTACGCCGTCGTACTGGCATGCGCCGCGCCGTCGTGAGCGACCGCTCCGAGCGTCATCAATGTCTGCCCTGGGGTCAGCAGCGAGACGGTGATCGTACGGCCGTTGACCTTGGTCATCTTGCCGTTGAAACCGTAGCTGAGGGCAACGACATCGGAAGCCGCCGACGAGATCGTGTATGTCACCTTCGCACCGAACGGCACCGACTCCGGGCAGACATCGGGTGTGTTGCTGGTCAGGCAATCAGACAGCGCTTTGCCGTTGTAGCTCGCGGTGATGGTCGGTGGCGGTGGACGTGTCGTGTCCACTTTGAAGTAACAGGTCCCCGACCACGCGGAAGCCAACGTCCCACCCGGGATGGCATAGAGCGTCCGGGCTCGATAGGTGTAGAGCAAGCCGTCGAGAAGATTCGACGGCGCAGCGAGCTTGACCAGTACCCCTGGCGACACGGTTGCGCCCTGGAACTCGTACACCTGCTGGGACTGGCTGATGATCTGGAACTGCACAACGATCCGCGCGCTGGTGTCGCCGGCGCCGACCTTGCCCTTGGCCGAGACCTGCGGACGGAGCGACGCCACGATGGTTGGGCTGCTGGACGGTGCGCACGCGCTGGGCAGATCGGTCGCGGTCGCGGCGCCCAGCTCGTACGCCGGCAGCGGGTACGCGACGTACTCGATCGTCAGGATGCCCGTGCTGTCGAACTGCTTCCAGGCGATCTCGTCCGCCTCGTTGGTGGCCCGCAGCCGGAACGTGGTCGAACTGCCGTTCGCGGTCGACGTGTACTGCATCGAGCTCGTGACGTTGAACTCGACGTTCTTCGCCGGGCAGGTCGAGTTGTAGCCGTTCGCGCCGAGATAGGTCGCGACGTCGGCCTGTACCGCCGGCTGCTTCGCCCAGGTGGTCGCGGACGAGATCGGGCTGGTCCGGGACAACGTCACCTGGCGGGCCGAGCAACTCGCGGAGTGGATCTCGTACGTACGCAGCGAGGCGCCGATGATCTTCTTGTTCGTGAACGCCCTGGTGTCGAACATGAAGAAGGACCGGACGATCTTGTTCTGCTCGAAGCCCTCGTACCCGACCCCGAGGCTGTGCGTGGTCTTCCAGAACGACGTGGTCGGGTACAGCTCCCAGGCCGCGGTCCAGCCGGTCTTGGCGGCGCTTCCGGTCATCGTCGGGTCGAGCACCACCGGGAAGACGGTGGCCGGGTCCGTCAGCATCCGCTGGTCCGGCGTGACCGTCAGCCCGGTCCGGTTTCCGCCGAACTGCATCAGCGACCGCTTCGCCTTCCCCGAGGGACCTTCACCGACTGCGGCCGCGACGTTCGCTTTGGCCTTGCTGCTGGCCCCGGCCGAGTCCCACATCAGGGCCTCGCCCACGGTCAGAACCTGGCGCCCGGATCGGTCGACGTACGCCGGCCGACCGGGTTGTGTGGTGCGCAGCTCGAGATTCCGAGTGGTGACCGGGAAGTTCACGCTGCGTAGGGCCGGGTTCGCGGCCGCTTCACGGGTCTTGACGACCAGGTTGTAGCTGAATCCGTCCTTGGTGGCCGCCAGCACGAGGTCGACGCCGGGAAGCACAGCGGCGTACGTGGCCGTACTGCCCGTGATCACCGGAGCCGCGAGCGGCCAGGGCGACTGCAGTTCGAAGACGCCGCCGTCCTGCGTGTACCGCGCCAGCACCCCGTCGCCACCGCCCGAGAATGCGATATCGCTCGGCGATGCCTTCGGGGCGATCATTCCGTCCGGCCGGGTGGCCAGCGTGGTGTCGATCGATACCCAGCCGGTGTCCTTCTTCACCCGGACCGGCTGGTTCGAGACCTCGGCGCTGAGCGTTCCGTTCGGCGTCGCGACAGTGCGCGTGTACGCCGTGGTCTTCGCTTCGATCTCGACCGGAGTCTGGTACTGCGCCGCGAGCCGGGTCGCCTCGGCGACGGTCTTCGCAGACTTCGGTGGGCTGGGTGGCTTGGCCGCATGGCTTGGGGGCAGCGGGACCAGGCCGGCGGTCAGGACCGCCAGGATCGAGATGAGACCTACCTGCCGCGAGAAAGCGCGCAGGGACCAGCCATTGGACGCCATATACCCCACCCCTGAAGTGACAACAGCCGAACTGCCAGCACCCCCGAGGTGCGCCGCTCAGGAAGCTGAGGGCACGCTGAGGATGGCCGATGGCGACTCAGCGGGGCAAGAGGATTGCAGCAAGTGACAGAGTTCGGGTGTGGCTATTGCGCCGGCGGGCCAAGTGTGCCGCCGGGGGTGGGGCCGGTGGGTCAGAGGACGGCGATCGCGGCGATGACGGCGATCAGGATGACGGCGGCGCCGATGACGGCGAGGACCCGGCCGTTGAGTTTGGGTTCGGATTTGGCCTCGGTCTGGGCCTCGTTGACGAAGGCGCGGAACATCTGGGTGTTCGCGCCCGGGTCCTGTTCGTTCTCGACGTTGTTCTGGTCAGCCATGGCCCAAGACCCTACCTGCCGGGGGTACGACCGGGCCGACCCGCCACCCGAAGCCTTGCGAACCACTGATGTACCATTTGGTACATGCGCTTCGATCACTCCACCACGATCCAGGCCTCGCCCGAGCGGGTCTGGGAGATCTTCAGCAACGTCGAGCGATGGCCCGACTGGACCCCGACGGTCGAGTCCGTCGAGCGGCTGGACGCGGGCCGGCTGCACCTCGGCGCCAAGACCCGGCTCCGGCAGCCCAAGCTCCCGGTCGCGGTCTGGGAGGTGACCAAGTTCGAAGACGGGCAGTACTTCGAGTGGGTCTCCAAAGCTCCTGGCGTGACTACAACGGGCGGTCACCGAGTCATCAGTACGCCGGAAGGCACCGTCGCGACCGCCACCCTGATCCAGGAGGGACCACTCAGCTGGCTGGTCGGCCGGTTGTACGCCAAACTCACGATGAGCTACATCACCACCGAGACCCAAAAGCTCAAGGAGGCAAGTGAGTCGGGACAGTCTGCTGGCTGAGGCGGTCGAGCACTTCGCGAGCAACGGGATCGGGGACGCGAGTCTGCGGAGTATCGCGGCGTCGATCGGTACCAGTCACCGGATGCTGATCTACCACTTCGGCTCCCGCGAGGGCCTGCTCGCCGAAGTGGTCCGCACGGTCGAGCAGCAGCAACGCGACCTGCTCGCCGACGTACTCGCGACCGATCTTCCGATCGCCGAACAGAGCGAACGATTCTGGCGCCGGGTGAGCGAATCCACCCTCGTGTACGGGCCGTTGTTCTTCGAGTTGAGCGCCCACGCGATGCAGGACCTCCCGTACACGGAGCCGCTCAAGGCCGATCTGATCAACGTCTGGCTGCCGCCGTTGATCGACTTGTGCATCCGCGCCGGCATCCCGGCCGACGCCGCGCCCGCGTACGCGCGCCTGGGTCTCGCCGCGTCGCGCGGACTGCTCTTCGACCTGCTGCTGACCGGGGATCAGGCGGGTGTCGACGAGGCGTCCGCGCTGCTCACGCGACTGTTCACGCTCCCGCCTCGGTAGGCCGCTCGATCCAGCCGGCCACGATCGGCAACCGCGACTCGCGCAGTACGGCGGCGAAGGCGAACGGCCGATCGAGCGTCACCTCGAGCCGGCGCTCCTTCCGCGTCACCATCGCGGCGCGGGTCATCGCCATCGCCGTCACCGCCGCGGCCTCGAACCCGGTCGCGAAGAACCGGGCGAGCACCTTCTGCTTCGCCTGCCCGAGCCGCAGCGGCGTCGGGCTGAGCGCGCTGAAGTGCCCGCGCTCGCCCGGGTTCGACGTCACTGCGTTCAGCCCGAACAGCTCGCGCGACTCGAGCAGATCGTGCTCGACCTCGACACTGAACGACGGCAGCGACAACTTCACCTCCGGTCGCGAGCTGGTCGTCTGCCCGATCCGCACACCCGGCGCGACCTCCGCACCTACGTCACCTTGCTCGATCAACGCCGCACCGGACACACCGTCGCCCGGCCGGGCCAAAGCGTCGAGCAGCCCGGTGAGTACGTCGGCCCGAGCGGTCTCCGGTCGTCCAATTCCGAGCAGTACGTCGACATCGGCGTCGCCCGTGACCGTGGCGACGGTGAGATTGGCGGACGCGTGTTCGATGCTCGCGAGGTCCGATGTGGTCCGTTCCAGCCAGTGCCATGAGCCTTTCCATGCACCATCGGGTACGCGGCGGATCTGCTCGGTGAACTCGTGCACCCAGGTCGTACGCAGCAGGAGCGCTGACGCCAGTACTAGCTGGATGTCCTGGTCGAGCTCCAGCGGCATTTCCCGGATCAGATCATCGGTGTGCTCGGCGGCCCAGGCGTCCAGCTTCGGCTTGTCCACGGTCGGGTTGCCGGTGAGCAGGCCGACCAGCGGCGCGGGCATCACGCTGTCGAACGTCTCGGCCAGCTTGAGGTTTTCGTTCACCCAGACGCCGAGCGCCGCCTGCAGATCGGCGGACGCCTCGATCGACTCGATCAGCCGGACCGCATCCGTCGCGGCGGTGGTCGGGTCGACGCCGGCTGCCGTGGCGAGCTCCGAGCGGCCCGGTTCGTCCGCGCCGGTCGCCAGCAGGGCGAGTAACGGCCAGAGCCCGAGCCCCGACACCACGCTGCTGCCGGCGGGCAGGCTCCGAACCCAGCGGGAGGTCAAACCGTTGACTGCGCGCACCACGTCGGCGTCCATGCCTCCAGCCTGCCACGCCCGCCCCCAATGACGCTGATTTTCATTTCCACCGACTTTCTGCCAGCATTCCGGGCATGACGACGGCGAAGCAGGAGACCTCGTCCGGGTCTTCGATCGCGTTCACCACGACCCTGGTGCTGCTGGTCGGCCTGGCCTTGTTCGGGCGGCGGCTCTTCACCGGCTGGTTCAGCGCGGACGGCGTACGTACCTGGGCGACCATGTTCGTCGGCGTGACCGTCCAGGCGATGCCCTTCCTCGTGCTCGGCGTACTGCTCTCGGCCGCGCTGACCGCGTTCGTACCAGCCTCCTTCTTCGCCAAGGCGCTCCCGAAGCACCCGGCTCTCGCGGTACCGGTGGCGAGCGCGTCCGGCGTCGTCCTCCCCGGCTGCGAATGCGCGTCCGTACCGGTCTCGGCCGCCTTGATGAACCGCGGCGTGACCCCCGCCGCGGCGATCGCCTTCCTGCTCTCCGCGCCCGCGATCAACCCGGTCGTGCTGGCCTCGACTGCGGTCGCCTTCCCCGGCCAGCCGAAGGTCGTCGTTGCGAGGGCGGTGACTTCGCTCGCGGTCTCGATGGTGCTGGGCTGGCTGTGGTTGCTGACCGGCAAGGGCAGTTCGTGGCTGAAGCTGCCGAAGAACCGGCACGAACACGACGCGAGCCGGCTGGAGACGTTCCGGTCCGCGATGCTCCACGACTTCCTGCACGCCGGCGGCTTCCTGGTCGTCGGCGCCGCAGCCGCCGCCACCCTGAACGTGGTCGTCCCGCGGACCTGGCTCGATCACGTCGCCGGAAGTCTGTTGTTGTCCGTGGTGATCCTCGGACTGCTCGCCGTACTGCTCGCGATCTGCTCCGAGGCGGATGCGTTCGTGGCGGCGAGCCTGACCCAGTTCTCGCTGACCGCGCGGCTCGCGTTCATGGTGGTCGGGCCGATCGTGGACGTGAAGCTGATCGCGTTGCAGACCGGGACGTTCGGGCCGAAGTTCGCGGTACGGTTCGCGCCGGCCACCTTTGTCATCGCGCTGCTGGCGAGTCTCCTGGTCGGATGGTGGTTGCTGTGAAGCGGAATGTCGCCGGTCTGGTGATCGTGTTCGTCGGGGCCGCGCTGCTGCAGCTCGCGATCTCGGGGACGTACTTGCGGTACGTGAAACCCGGCATGCGCTGGATGCTGCTCGCGGCCGGGATCGTGCTGATCACGCTCGCGGTGATCGATGTGCTCTCGGAGACGCGCAAACAGGAACCCGGTCATCATCACGGCCTCCCCCGCGCCGCCTGGTTACTGCTGATCCCGGTCTTCGCACTCCTCGTCGTCGACCCGCCGGCTCTCGGCGCCGACGCGGCCCAACGGCAATCCCCCGTCGCGGCGAAACCAGTTGAGCCAAAGCCCAATTCCTCCTGGCTGGGCGAGGCTTCGTACGCCCCGACTCCGCTGACCGTCCGCGACTACGCGGTCTGGGCAGTGTGGGAGAAGGACAGCATGCAAGGCCGTTCGTTCCAGCTCACCGGCTTCGTCACGCCGGCGAAGGACGGTGTCTGGTACGTGACGCGCATCGGCCTGACCTGTTGCGTCGCGGACGGTACGGCGTTCATGGTCGAGGCCCGCGGCCGGTCCGCGCCGCCGAAGAACCAATGGGTGACAGTCACCGGCCAATGGGCCGAGCCGAGCAAGCGCGCCGACGGTGACGTCGCCGCGCTCACCGTGGAGACCGTCACGCCGGTTGCCGCACCCGTGAATCCGTACGAATAACCGCTCGCCGCCGGATCACCGTGCAGGCCATCCCGCCGATCACCAGCACGGACGCGATCGCCTGCTGCGGACCGACCGCCTCACCGCGCAGTACCCAGGCCGCCGACATCCCCACGACCGGTACAAGCAATGAGAACGGCGCGACGGTGCTGGCGTCGTACTGGCGCAGCAGATAGCCCCAGATCCCGAAGCCGAAGAGCGTTGCCGCGAAGGCCAGGAACGCGATCGCGCCGATGCCGCTCAGGTCGATCCCGCGCAACGCGTCCATATCGGCGCGCGGTCCTTCGGTGATCAACGACAGGACGAGCAACGGTACGACGGCAACCGCGCTCACCCAGACCATGAACCGCAGCGTGTCCGACGGCTTCGCGTACCGGGTGATCGTGTTCGAAACGCCCCAGCACGCGCCGGACGCGATCACCAGCAGGATCGCCCCGAGCGGCGCGGACAGCTTCCGGTCGAGCACGATCAGCACGATCCCGAGGCAGGCGATGACGATGCCGATGAGCTGCGCCGGACGCGGGCGTTCGCGCAGTACGAGGATCGCGAACAGCACCGTGAAGATCACCTGGCATTGCACGACGAGCGAGGCCAGGCCGGCCGGTACGCCGTGGCTCATCGCGATGAAGAGCAGCCCGAACTTCGCCACCCCGAGCGCGAGCCCGACGCCGACGACGTACCGCCACGGCACCCGGGGTTTGCCGAGCACGAAGAGCGCCGGTACGGCCGCGAAGAAGAACCGCAGCGCCGACAGCAGCAACGGCGGTACGCCCTCCAGACCGACCTCGATGACGACGAAGTTGATCCCCCAGACGGTCACGGCGGCGAGCGCGAGGAGCAGGTCACGAGGCTTCATGCGGTCCAGTGTCGACGGGAGTACATTTAAGGACCAGCACCGATTACTACTGCTTTGGATGTAGGAGTGCTACATGATCGATCTCGGCCGGTTGCGCGCCCTGCACGCGGTCGCACAGTACGGGTCGGTCAAGCGCGCGGCCGAGGTGCTCGGGTACACCCCGTCCGCGGTGTCGCAGCAGCTGGCGAAGCTGGAACGCGAGACGCGGACCACGCTGATCGATCGGCAGGGCCGGGGGATCGTGCTCACCGACGCCGCGACCCAGTTGGCGGCGACCGCGGCGCGGATTCTGGAGCTGGTCGAGGACGCCGAGCTGACCCTGGAAGAGCAGCGCGGACAGGCGATCGGGACACTGCGGATCGCGGCCTTCGCGACCGCGGCGCGCGGTTTGTTGCCGTCGGCACTCGCGCGGTTGATCGACAACTATCAGGGGCTCGACGTCCGGATGACGGAGATCGATCCGTTCGAAGCCGTTGCCGCGGTCAACCGTGGTGAGATCGACATCGCGATCGTGCACGACTGGCAGGACACGCCACTCGGCCTGCCGGAGGACCTGTCCCGGGTGAAGCTCGGCGTCGATCCGGCCGATGTGCTGGTTCCGGCGTCGCACCGGTTGGCCGGCAAGGAGTTCGTCCGCGCGGAGGACCTGGTCGGCGAGCGCTGGATCTGCCAGCCGGCCGGCTCGATCTGTTACGAATGGCTGATCCGGACGATGCGCCGGGCTGGCGTCGAGCCCGACGTGTGGCACTCGGTCGGCGAGTACCAGACCCAGCTGGCGATGCTGGCCCGCGGGATCGGTATCGGCCTGCTCCCCCGCCTCGGCCGCGGGCCGGTCCCGGACGGCGTGGTCGCGATCCCGTTGCAGCCCGCCCCGAGCCGCCGGCTGTACGCGGTCTGGCGGACCACCACCTCGCGCCGGCCGGCGATCGCGGTCACGCTCGCGACCCTGAAGGAAGCCTGGCCGGACCGCGACACCGCGTGAATGGTTGACAACCCTCCGCGATGAATACTAGGTTCGCCGGAACTATTAGGAAACCTTCCTAATGATTCTCCCTCGACGCCCCGGAGGAAGAACATGTTCCATACCCTCGTCGCCAGCACCCTGCTGGCCGCCTCGACCCTGCTCCCCACGACCCCCGCTCAGGCCGCCGCCGACACCCCGGTCGGCCGCAACGGGCAGCTGCACGTCTGCGGTACGAAGCTCTGCAACGAGCGCAACGAACCGGTGCAGCTCCGCGGCATGAGTACGCACGGCCTGCAGTGGTACGCCAACTGCCTCAAGACCGCCTCACTCGACGCACTGGCCAACGACTGGAAGGCCGACATCCTCCGGATCTCGATGTACGTGCAGGAGGGCGGCTATGAGACCGACCCGCGCCGGTACACCGACCTGGTGAACACGTACATCGAGGAAGCCACCAAGCGCGGCCTGTACGCACTGGTCGACTGGCATCAGCTCGACCCGGGCGACCCGAACAAGAACCTCCGGCTGGCGAAGACGTTCTTCACCGAGATCGCCCAGCGGCACAAGGACAAGAAGAACATCATCTACGACATCGCGAACGAGCCGAACGGCGTCAGCTGGGCGGGCATCAAGTCGTACGCGGAGCAGATGGTGCCGGTGATCCGCGCCAAGGACCCGGACGGCGTGATCTTTGTCGGCACCCACGGCTGGGCCTCGCTCGGGGTCTCCGACGGCCGGACCGAGGCGGATGTCGTCAACAATCCGGTGAACGCGACGAACCTGATGTACACGTTCCACTTCTACGCCGCATCGCACAAACAGGAGTACTTCGACGCTCTGTCCCGCGCGGCCGCGAAGATCCCGTTGTTCGTCACCGAGTTCGGCACCCAGACGTACACCGGTGACGGTGGCAACGACTTCACCTGGTCGCAGAAGTACCTGGACTTCCTGGCCAGCAAGCAGATCGGCTGGACGAACTGGAACTTCTCCGACGACTTCCGCTCCGGCGCCGTCTTCAAGGAGGGCACGTGTGCCGGCAACAACTTCACGGGTACGTCAGCACTGAAACCGGCCGGCGTGTGGATTCGCGACAAGCTGCGCAACCGCGCCCTCGCCGCCGCCTCGACCGACGTGAGCACCTCGGCCGAGCTGAAGGCAGCGCTGACCAACGCGAAACCCGGCGACACGATCAAGCTTGCCGACGGCACCTATACCGGCAACTTCAAGACCAGCTCGAAAGGCACGGCCTCGGCACCGATCACATTGACCGGATCGGCGGGTGCCGTCCTGAAAGCTAGCGGTGGGTACGGCCTGCATTTGAACGGCGCGTCCTACTGGAACGTCCGCGGGATCACCGTAACCGGCGGCCAGAAGGGCATCATGATCGACAGCGCCACGCACGTCACGATCGACGGCGTGACCGTCCATGGCCTCGACATGGAAGGCGTCCACTTCCGCAACAGCAGCACGTACGGCGTGATCAAGAACTCGCGGATCTACGACACCGGAAACGACGGCCGTGGAATGGGCGAAGGCGTGTACGTCGGCAGCGCCGGAGGTACTTCCGACAAGTCCGACCACGTGCAGATCATCGGCAACACGATCGGCCCGGACGTCGGCGGCGAGGCGGTGGACCTGAAGGAGGGCACCACCGGCGGGCTCGTCTCCGGGAACAGCTTCGACGGTCGCGGTCTCACCGGCGCGAACTTCGACGACAGCTGGGTCGATGTCAAGGGCAACGATTACGTGATCGAGAACAACACCGGCAAGAACACCACCAACAACGGGTACGAGACGCACACCCAGCAGTCCGGCTGGGGTTGCGGAACGGTGTTCCGCGGCAACAAGTCCGACCTGACCGGCGCCACCGGCAGCGGGCGGTACGCGTTCAACATCACCAACTACAACGCGTCCAGCTGCAAGGTCACCATCGACCGCAGCAATACCGTCACCGGCGGCAAGGCGCTGACCAATCCGGGCATCCCGGTCAGCTGACCGGCACTCCGACTCCCCGGCCGCTCAGCTCAGCGGCCGGGGACCGGTCCGGCTGACCCGCCCCGGCAGCCGGACCGGCAAGGACGCGCAGCTTCGCCTCGGTCTCCTCGTCCGCGGGCGTGTACACGGTCGCGCGCAGCTCGCCGAGCTGGGACAGCCACAAGTTCACGGGCTCGATCCGCAGTACGCCGGCGGTCGCGCTCTCCAGCAGCTTGATCCGCGTGCTCGGTGCGCCCACCTCGTACCGCTCCCACAGCTCCGCGAACAGTGGTGAACCAGCCAGCAACCGCTCGACCAGGTCCTGCCAGGCCGGCTCACCGACGTGGTCGGCCATCGCGGCGCGGAACCCGGCAACCATGTGGACCTTCATCGACTCGGACTCGACGAAGGTGCACCGCCACTCGCTCGCTACGAACACCACCCAGAGCATGTTGCGCTCCTCGACGGGGATCTTCCGCAGGTCGAGCACCACCCGGCAGTACGCCTCGTTGAACGCGAGGATGTCGTACCGGGCGTTCAGCACCAGCGCCGGGTACGGCGTGACCGCGTCAAGCGTCTTCTGTACGGACGCCGGCAGCGCCCCACAATCCCCGCGCGTCGGACCGACCTGTAGCCCGGCCAGCGTGAAGAGGTGGTTCCGCTCCTGCCGGTCGAGTCGCAGCGTGTCAGCGACCGCTTCGAGCACCTGCGCCGACACGTTGATGTCCCGGCCCTGCTCTAGCCAGGTGTACCAGGTCACCCCGACTCCGGCGAGTAGAGCGACCTCCTCGCGGCGCAGTCCGGGCGTACGCCGCCGACCGCCTGGAGCGAACCCCACTTCGTCCGGCCGGATGCGCTCCCGGCGGCTGCGCAGGAACACCCCCAGCTCACGTCGCTGCTCGCTCCGGTCAGTACTCATGTCACCATCATGACGACTACGGCAGCGTGGTTCCAGGTGGTGTGAATACCAGGATAAACAGGCTCTTAGTACCTGGATGCTCCTGCGTGCAGGCTGAGGACATGACAGACCAGCTCCAAGCCGCCCGCCCGGGCGTCAAGGCCCCGCCGCTCGGCCCGGTCGCTCTGACCACGCTACTCTTCGGCGCGTTCCTGCCGATGCTCTCTTTCTTCATCATCAACGTCGCCCTGCCCGCCATCGGCTCGGACCTGCATGCCAGCTCCGGCGAGCTGCAACTCGTCGTCGGCAGCTACGGCATCGCGAACGCCACTCTGCTGGTCGTCGGTGGCCGCCTCGGCGACGGACTCGGCCGCAAGCGGCTGTTCCTGATCGGACTGACCGGCTTCACCATCATGTCGCTGATCTGCGCGATCGCCCCAACCATCGGCGTACTGCTGGCTGCTCGCGTCGTACAAGGTGCTACGGCAGCAGCCATGACTCCGCAGGTGCTGGCGTCCATCTCCGCACTGCTCACCGGCGAGCACCGGGCCCGTGCGATGGCCATGTTCGGCGTCGCGGGCGGTGCGGCCTCGGCACTCGGTCAGATCCTCGGTGGCGTACTGGTAGAGGCCAACGTCTTCGACCTCGGCTGGCGGGCCGTGTTCCTGGTCAATGTCCCGATCGGCGTGCTGGCGATCGCTGCGGCGTACCGGTTGCTGCCTGAGACCAAGGCAGACCGTGCACAGCGAGTGGACCTGGTTGGCGCCGCCCTGCTCGCACTGGCGTTGGTACTGCTGCTCCTGCCGCTCACGGAAGGCCGTCCGCTCGGCTGGCCGCTGTGGACGTGGATCTGCCTCGCTGCGACCGTCCCAGCCGTTGCTGCGCTCGGACTGCACCAGCACCGGTCAGAGCGGACCGGCGGGGACCCACTGATCCCACCGACCGTACTGCGGTTGCGCGCGATGCGGATCGGCCTACTGCTGGCCGTAGCGTTCTTCACCACGTTCGGCGGCTTCATGTTCGTGTTCGCCCTCGCGACCCAAGGCGAAGCGCACATGTCCCCGCTGGAAGGCGGTCTGAGCCTGCTACCGATGGCAGTCGGCTTCCTGATCACCTCGGTCTACGGACCAAGACTGCAGGTCCGGTACGGCGCTGGGCTGATCTTGCGCGGCTGGATCATCCAGGCGGTCGGCTACGCTCTCCTAGCCGTCGTGGCACTGACCTTGTGGCCGCACGTAGACCCTTGGCGCCTGGCCATCCCCATGCTGATCGCCGGCTTTGGTGCTGGTTTGGTGATGGTCCCGCTGATCGGCGTAGTACTCAGCCAGGTCCCACCGGCGCAAGCAGGTCTAGGCAGCGGCATCCTGTTGACCAGCCAGCAGACCTGCCTGGCGCTGGGAGCCGCAACCGTTGGTACGGCCTACCTGTCCCTGGCTGGTTCGTCCTGGGGCCAAGGCAAGGCCCTGGCAGCGGTTGCCCTGACTATCACCGCCATCTCCCTGCTGATGACGCCCATCACCCACCAGCTCCGCTCCCGCCGGCTACCAGTGTGACGGGCGAGTCAGTGTTGCCGGGAGCTTGGTGGATTGGTCGCCGCGGGCAGCGTTGACCTGAGACTGGGTGAGGAACAGGGCCCCGGTCAGGTCGGCTTGGCGGAGGTCGGCGTCGCGGAGGTCGGCGCCGATCAGGTCGGCCTGGCGAAGGTTGGCTTCGCGGAGGTCGGCGGCGATCAGGTACGCGCCGCGGAGGTTCGCCTTGGACAGGTCGGCGCCGCGGAGCCGGGCTCCGATCAGGTCGGCGCCGCGGCGTTCCTTCTTTTTGGGCTGGTTGCCGCGGACCTTCTTGCTGATGGTCAGCAGTAGCTCGTTGACGGCAGCGCGTTCGGCGGCCACGTCGACAGTGCTGAGATCCGCCGTGCGGCTCACTGCTTCGACTCGGTCGATCGCGGGTTGCGCCTTCGCGTCGTACACAAGGGCTTCAGTGAGGTACCAGAGCAGTTCGTGTAGCTGGCGGAGGATCGGCAGCGCGGCGAACATCGCCTGTCCCGGCTGATCGCGCCAACTCGTACCAGCTCGGCGGGAAAGCTCCTGGCCGGCGCCGAAGCAGTCGTACACCGTACAGCCCTGGAAACCCTTGGTGCGCAGGTTCGCGTGGATCGTGCAGCGGAAGTCCGTGCTCAGGTTCGGGCACGGCTCGCCGGCCGGTTTGTCCAGCGCGAAGTCCGCCGACTTCGCGAACGTCAGCGCTACGCAGCAGAGGCCGAAGCAGTTACCGCAGTCGGCGCTGAGCCTGCCGCGGGGATCGGTCTCGCTCCGGGGGTCAGTTCTGCTCGGCAACCGTCTGGCCGGTCCGGCGCCAGCGGATGCCGGCCTCGATGAAGTCGTCGATCTCACCGTCGAAGACACCTGACGTGTTGCCCGACTCGTACTGCGTCCGCAGGTCCTTGACCATCTGGTACGGGTGCAGGACGTACGAGCGCATCTGGTCGCCCCACGAGCCGGCCACGTCACCGCGCAGCGCGTCCAGCTGGGCCCGCTCCTCGGCCTTCTTCAGCGCGAGCAGCTTCGCCTTCAGGATCACCATCGCGCTTGCCTTGTTCTGCAGCTGCGACTTCTCGTTCTGGCAGGAGACCACGGTGCCGGTCGGGAGGTGCGTGATCCGGACCGCGGAGTCAGTCGTGTTGACGCTCTGACCACCCGGGCCGGACGAGCGGTACACGTCGATCCGCAGCTCTTCCTCGGGTACGTCGATCTCGTCGGTCTGCTCCAGCACCGGAACCACCTCGACCGCCGCGAACGACGTCTGCCGGCGGCCCTGGTTGTCGAAGGGCGAGATCCGCACCAGGCGATGCGTACCCGACTCGACACTCAGCGTGCCGTACGCGTACGGCGCCTTGACCGCGAAGGTGGTCGACTTGATCCCGGCCTCCTCGGCGTACGACGTGTCGTACACCTCGGTCGGGTAGCCGTGCCGCTCGGAGTACCGCAGGTACATCCGCTGCAGCATCTCGGCGAAGTCCGCGGCGTCGACACCACCCGCGCCGGAGCGGATCGTCACCAGCGCCTCGCGCTCGTCGTACTCACCGGACAGCAGGGTCCGGACCTCGAGCGACTGGATCGCCTTCGCGAGCGAGCCGATCTCCTTCTCCGCCTCGGCCATGCTGTCCGCGTCGTTCTCCTCGCGGCCCAGCTCGACCAGCACGCCCAGGTCGTCGAGCCGGCCGCGCAGCCGGGTCACCCGCTCCACGTCGGCTTGCAGACTGGACAGCCGCGACGTCACCTTCTGCGCGTTCGCCTGGTCGTCCCAGAGGTCGGGCGCAGCGACCTGCTCGCCGAGCTCGTCGATCTCCTTGCGCAACGCAGGAAGATCGAGCACCTTCTCGATCGAGGTCATCGTCGCGTCGAGCTGTTTCAGCTCCGCGTCAAAATCCAGTCCAGCCACAACTAAGCAGCTTAGCTCAGCCGAGTCCGCGACGAAGAACGGCAAAGACCTGGCGTACGGCCCGCTCCAGCTCCGCCTGCGCCGACACGAGCTGTTCCGGCCCCGCATCGTCGGGCAGAACCTGCATCAGCCGCTCCTCAAGCACCTTCTGCGCGGCGGCGTACAAGGCCGCGATCAGCCTGTTGCGCAGCTGATCCGGGTCACGCTCGTCGAGGGCCGCGGTCAGCGAGGTCTCCAGCTCGGCGGCGACCAGTCGGCGCCGGGCCAGCAACGCCGGGCTGTTGTCGATCGTGCGCATGAACTGCTTCCAGGTCGCGAGATGCCCGACCTCGACACGATCCCGGGTCTCAGCCAGATATGTCGCCTCCAGCACGTCGACCGGGTCCGCATCCGTCGGCGCCGCCCGGATCGCCCGGGCCGGCCCCTGCCACCACTCCGACTCGTCGAAGAACAGGTCCTCTTTGGCCGGGAAGTGGTTGAACACCGTCTGCACGGCGACATCCGCCGCCCGCGCCACCTCAGCGACCGTGACCGCGTCGAACCCGCGCTCGAGGAACAGCGTGGTCGCCACCGCCGAGATGGCCTGCCGCGTCTGCTGCTTCTTCCGTTCCCGCCGCCCGAGCTCCATTGCACCGAGGGTAGGGCATCTGCTTTACTGATTCCATTGTTGTAGTCACTACACTTTTGGAGCACATCCAATGACTGTTCTCGTCACCGGCGGCCGCGGCGCCATCGCCCGCGCCGTCACCGCCGGCCTGATCGACGCCGGGCAGGACGTCCGGGTCGCCAGCCGCGAGCCGTCCGCGCTGCCTTCGGCGGTCGCGTACGACCCCGCTGACCCCGCGGCCGCTCTGGAGGGCATCAGCCAGGTCTTCCTGTACTCGGACCCGTCCTCCGCAGCCGCCTTCGTCGCAGCCGCCGATGCCGCGGGCGTGAAGCAGGTAGTACTGCTCTCGTCGCTGTCATCGCTCGGCGGTCCGGACGATCCCCACGCGAAGACCGAGCAGGTCATCACCTCAGGCGCGTACGCCACCACGCGACTCCAGCCCGGCGCCTTCATGAGCAACGCCAAGTACTGGGCGTACCAGGTCCGCGCCACCGGCCAGATCCGGCTCCCGTACTTGGACGCCGAGGAAGCCCCGATCCACGAACAGGACATCGCCGACGCCGCGATCCGAATCCTCCTCGACGGCCCCGGCACCACCCACGACGGCCGCGGCTACCCGCTGACCGGCCCGGAGTCCATGACGCGGCGGCATCAGATCGCCCTGGTCACCAAGATCACCGGCGTACCCATCGAGGCCGTCGACCTCACCCCCGACCAGGCCCGCGCCGAAATGCCGATGCCCGACGAAGGCCAACGCGAAACCCTCCTCGCCTACTGGTCCTCCCGGGTAGGCAACCCCCAACCCATCGAACCCAACGTCGAACTCCTCACCACGCACACCCCCCGCCCCTTCACCACCTGGCTGACCGACAACCCAGGCCTCTTCGGCTAACAGCCTGGGCCTGGGCCGTACGGGTCAGCGGATTGGGACGGTGGCGGCGGCTTCGGAGGCGATGTCGGAGGCGCCGGGCCAGCCGGGCGGTTCGAAGGGGAGGTTGACGGTGGAGGTGAGGCGGACTTTGACGGTGGTGCCTTCTACGTCCACTGACCAGGTGAGGTTGCCGAACTTGGTGGTGGCGGCGGTTTGGTTCAGGTAGTCGGCGGTCAGGCGGGCGGCCTGCTCGGGGTCGATGGTGGCCTCGTCGCCGGCGGTGTGCGCGGTGACTGTAGCCAAACCGTTGGCGGCTGCGAGCACGGCACCGTCGGCGGTGGCGTCGAGGCCGCGGCGAACCAGAAAGACCTTGGAGATATCAGTGACCACGACGATCATCAACAGGATCACGGCGCTAAACCCAACGATCAGCACACTCATCTGACCAGCCTCATCCCGCAGACGAGCGAGTCGCGGGTGGGAGGGGCGCCGGTATGCAGGGCGCGAGCGGGCAAGGCGCGGGTAGTTGGGTGGGCTCGGGTCGCGGTCTGAGCGGCGGCGGGTGGGCTGCTTCATCCGGTGCCCTTGGCTTCGCGGTAGGTGCCGTAGGGCTCGGTGTGTTGGGCGGTGATGTGTACCGCGGGTGGCTCGCCGCCCAGGGCGTCCGGGATGAGCGGTAGCCGGACCTTGGCGTCCAGTGCGACCGTGACTGTGGAGCCGGGATGCAAGCAGGCGGGGTCGCAGCTGATCCTCAGGTCGCCGGGATTCAGCTCCATACCCTGGTCTCGCATCGCGATCCGGGCGGCCTCGTACGCGCGCGCTCGCGCCTCGTCCTCCGACAACCCATCCGGCACAATCACGAACGCCCGCCCGGCAGCACGCGTCGCGGCAGTCGCCCCGTACGACGCACGCTGAACGTCGAACACCCCGAGCATCACGTACACCAACGGAACCATCAACAAAATCGCCAGCCAGGAAAACTCAACCACCGCACTCCCCCGCTCACCCCGACGGCGGCTCATTCGCCGGTCTCCTTCACCGCGTGGCCTTCGACGCTGAACGAGATGCCCGGGCCCCACAGGCCGAGCGGCGGGATGTGCGCGCGGACCGAGACCTCGACGACGGGCTGACCGTCGAGGTCGGTCTCCTCCGCCGACACGGAGTCGATCAGCTGATCACGCACCACCCCGCGGATCAGCTCACGCGTACGCAACTCACCGTCGGCCGGTGCACGGTTCAGCACGGCCGCGTACGCCGCACCTTCCGAGGCGGCGGCGGTCACCGTGTTCCGGATGTACAGGAACAGGCCGACCTGAAGAATCCCGAGGAACAACGGCACCACAAGCATCCCCACCAGCACGAAGTCAACCACCGCCGCCCCCCGCTCACCCCGCACGCCGCACTCACCGCGAACGCCACGCTCGGCGCGCACGCCCCGCTCAGCGCGAACACCATGCTCAACGCCAACGCCACGCTCAGCATGTACGCAGCACTCAGCGCGGACATCACGCTCGGCGCGCACGCCCGGCTCGGCGCGGACGTCACGCTCAGCGCGCACGTCCCGCATACCGCGGACGTTCCGCACGCCGCACTCATCGCCCACGCCGCGCATCTCCCACTCATCGCGAACGTCACGCTCGGCGCGAACGCCCGGCTCAGCGCGGACGTCCTCCTCGGCGCGGACGCCGCACTCGGCGCACTCACCGCGGACGTCGCTCTCGGCGCGCACGTCCCCCACACTGCGCACGCCCCGCTCACCGTGGACGTTCCACTTGGTGTGGGGGTGGTGCGAGGTGCTGTGGTTCCGGTTGATGCGGGGTTGCATTACTTGTTGGCGACGGAGTCCAGGGCGTCCTGGAGCATGCGGGTTAGCTGGGGGCCGGCGAGGGTCCAGATTGCGATTACCAGGCCGGCCGTCATCACGGTGATCAGCACCCAGCCGGGTACGTCACCGCGTTCCGTCCGCGCCGGGCGTGAGCTCGCCAAACCGGCCAGCCTCGCCACGAGCAATCTCGTCAGGTGTAGGGACATGATCTCTCCTCGATTCATCCGGCGATCATCCGGAATCCGACAGCGCCCGGGTAGAAGGCGAACGCGATCGTCACCGGCAGGATCAGGAAGATCACCGGGACCATCATGGCTACCTCGCGGCGCGCGCCGGACTCGATCAGCTCGCGCCGCCCTGCCTCACGGATGTCGCCGGCCTGCGCTCGCAGGACGTCGGCCAGTGGGGTACCGCGCTCGAGCGCTACTGCCAGCCCGTCCGCGAAGCGGGACAACGCCAGCAACCCCGTTCGGTCCGCGAGTGCGTCGAGCGCGCGGACCAGTGTCTCCCCCGCCCTGGTCTCCGCCAGGACACGTTTCAGTTCGTCGGCCAGCTCGCCCTGGCAGGACCGCGACACCCGGTCGAGCGCGGCGGCGGGTCCTTCACCGGCGGCGACCGACAGCGCCAGCAAGTCCGCAACCGTCGGCAACTCCGCGAGCAGCCGACGCTCACGCCGCCGTACCTGCGCGGTGAGATAGGTGTCGCGGGCAAGCACTCCGAGGATGCCGACAATCGCGCAGAACACCAGCATGCCGACCGGATTCCCACGTCCGAAGGCGAACGCGATGATCGAGATCACCAGCCCGGCACCGAACGCGAGCGTCCCCCACAGCAACTGCTCGATCCGGAACTCCTCGACGGTCCGCTCCAGCCCGGCGCGCTGCATCCGCCGCCGAATCGTGCCCGCGCCGCCGAGAATCCGCTCCAGCCGCCGCGCCGCCGACCGCAACGACGGACCGAACAACCGCAGGATCGCGTAGAACGGCGACCGCGAGTCGACCACGTCGACGAACACATCCGCCGCGCCGAGATCCCGCAAGTACGGCGAGACGCGCTCGTCCACCGTCGGTTTACGCAGAAAAGGCAAGCGCAGTACGACAAGCAGCGCCCCGGCGCCGAGCAGTGCGCCGAGAAGACCGCCCAGCACCATCGGGTTCATCGCAACACCCGCTCCGGCGCGGGCAGCCGGCCGATCCGGAGCATCAACCGGTACGCGACTATGCAGACGAACGCGCCGACACCGATGACAACTGCTCCGCCCGGCGAGTTGTACCGCTTGATCACATCGCCTTGGAAGGACAACATCGCGAGTACGAGCCACGGCGCCGCGACCGCGACCCGCGCCCCGTTCACCGACCAGGACTGCCGTGATTCCAGCTCGGATCTGGTCCGTGCTTCGTCGCGCAGGAACGTGGACAGCGAGCGCAGCAGCCGCCCGAGATCACCACCGCCGACCTCACGCGCGATCCGCAACGCCTCGACGACCCGATCGCCAACCGGATCAGCCAGTCGTGCCTTCAACCGATCCAGCGATTCGGCGAACCGTCCGGTCGACGCATAGTCCGCGCCGAACCGCCGGAACGGCTCGCGCAACTGCAACGGCCCGCGCTCACCAACCTGGGCCAGCGCTTCGGACAACGACAACCCCGCGCGTACGGCGGATGCGACGTTGTCCACCACGTCCGGCCACAGCTCGCGGAACTCGGCCAGCCGACGGCGCGCACGGCTTCGTACCAGCGCGATCGGCGCCCAACCGGCCATCAGCCCGAACACCACGCCGACCGGCAACGCGCCAGACACCAAGAACATCAGCAGAAACCCGGCAAGCCCGGTGATGATGCAGGCACCAATGAATGCACCCGGCGTGAGCCCTTCGATCCCCGCGCTGGCCAGCAGCGCCCGGCTCTTGCCACGCAGCCAGCCATCCGCACCGGCTTCGGCCTCGGACGGCGCCACGAACGCCGCGATGATCAGCAGCAGACCGACACCGAAGAGCAGCCCGAGCACTATCCCCATCACGCCACCCCGCGCGGCAGCTCGGTCAGCAGACCGGACACGTTGTACCCGGCTTGCTGGAAACGCTCCGGATGCGGCAAATGCCCCTCGGCGCGACGCAGGTACCCATCGTGGGTCGCGAACAGCGTCTCGGTCTCGATCGCCTGCTCCTCCACCCGCCCGGTGACGGCAACGATCTCCCGCACCCGCCGATGCCCGTCGGCGGCGATGCCGAGGTGTACGACGATGTCGACGCAGCCCGCAACTGTTGGCAGCACGAACCGCGAGCCGATGTTTTCGCCGGCCAGCAACGGCAACGTACACATCTTGGTCAGCGCTTCACGGGCCGAGTTCGCATGAATCGTGCACATGCCAGGAAGACCACTGTTCAAAGCGAGCAGCAGATCAAGGCACTCCTCACCGCGAACCTCGCCGACGATCACCCGGGACGGCCGCATCCGCAGCGATTCCTTGACCAGATCGCGCAGCCGGACCTCGCCGGTGCCCTCGAGCCCGGCCTGGCGGGTCTGCATCGACACCCAGTCAGGGATCGGCAGCTTGATCTCGAAAACCTCTTCACAGCTGATCACCCGCTCGCTGCCCGGGATCGACCCGGCCAGCGCGTTCAGCATCGTGGTCTTGCCGGCCTGCGTGCCGCCGGAAACCAGCACATTGAGGCCGACGGCAACGGATGCCTCCAGCACCGCGGCCGCGTGCGGCGTCAGTGATCCGAGCTGCACCATGTCACTCAGCCGAGTCGCGCGGACCGTGAATTTCCTGATGTTGATTGCTGCGTAGCGGTGGGTGATGCCGCCGAGCACGATGTGTACGCGGCTCCCGTCCGGCAGGCGCGCGTCCGTGAACGGCTGCGAAACGTCGACCCGGCGGCCGGTGGTCTTCAGCATCCGCTCGACCAGGTCGCTGACCTCTTCCTCGGTCAGCACAGTCGTGGTCAGCTCGTGCCTGCCCTCGCGGGCGATGAAGACGCGGCTCGGCTCGTTGATCCAGATCTCCTCGACGCCGGGATCGTCCAGGTAGCGCTGCAACGGCCCGAAGCCGGCCACCCGGTCGTGGACCTCACGGCTGATCGCGGCCAGATCGCCGATCGGCGGCACCACCCCGGCCAGGCTGCGCTCGTCGTACTCCCGGACGACCGTCGCGACAATCGTGTTCACCGCGCCGGGGTCACGGAGCGGGTCAATGCCTTCGCGGCGCACCACGTCCCGCACCTGGGCGTCGATCAGCTCGATGGCACCGTCCCAGCCCGACTGGTGCACGTCGAGTCTGTCCGTCGTCATCGATCCCCCCACGTCCGTGCCGGCCGGCGATCATGCGGTCACCGTGCGCGACCATCCTGTCAACCGTGGAGCACCTGGCGCTACCTGCTTCCGCCGACCTGTGGATAACCAATTGATTACTCACCGTATCTGTCAGATGACAGAGCGGTCCAGAAGGCTGCAGGTTTCTGCAATCAGCGGTGTACGAGGGTGTGCTCGAACGAGTAGCGGCTGGCGCGGTACAGGTGGGAGCCGTACTCGACCGGCTGACCGTGGTCGTCGTACGTGATCCGCGTCGTCGCCAGCAGCGGCGAACCAGGCTCCTCCGTGAGCAGCCGCGCCTGCTCAGGCGTAGCTGGGATCGCGGAGATCGTCTGATGCGCCACCTTCAGCCGGACTCCCTCCGCCCGCAGCAGCTGGTAGAGCCCGCGGTCGGCCAGGGTGGACGGATCCGTCTCCAGGATCTCCGGTGGCAGCCAGTTGCGCATCAGCGCCAGCGGCTCGTCGTCTGCTCGCCGCAGCCGCTCCAGCCGTAGCACTCGATCGCCCTGCTCGCACTGGAGTGCGGCGGCGACCTCCCTGGTTGCTGGTGAGATACCGAAGCGCAGCACGTCGGTCTGTGGCTTGCGGTGCGCTGCCACCAGGTCGTCGTACAGGCTGGTCAGTTCGAGCGAGCGGCGTACCTGGCCGGAGTTGCCGACGACCTGAGTACCGACACCGCGCTTGCGGACCAGGAGGCCCTGGTCGACCAGGCGGGCGATCGCCTGGCGTACGGTCGGCCGGCTCAGCCCGTACGCCTCGGCCAGATCGACCTCGTTGCTCAGCCGCGACCCGACCGGCAGTTCACCGCCCTGGATGGCCGCTTCCAGCTGCTGTGCGAGCTGCACGTGCAACGGCGTACGGCTGTTCCGATCGACCTGGATCTGGACGGTACTCATGGGCACATCCTGAAGCCTGGACCGGCTGCCGTCGACCTTCGGCCCCGATTTGATCAGACCCGGACAGCCGCCGGCACCGGCTGACGAAGATGTGAACGTTCGGTGAACCGGAGTCCGGATCACGGGCAGCCGGTGTCGGCAGCCGCTGCCCGTCAGGCAGGATGGCGCGTTCGCCGCCGGAGCTTGGAGCTACCCTTACCGGCGGAACCCGCCCCTTTCGGACCCCTTGACGCGCCTTTGGAACCCAATGCCGTACTGCCGTACCGCCCGTGCGGCCGACCATCGAAGGAGAAGGCATGGAACCGCTGCGGATCGGCATCCTCGGTGCCGCCCGGATCGCCGGCCGGGCCATCGCCGAGCCGGCCAAGCTGACCGGCGCCCGGCTGGTCGCGGTCGCCGCCCGTGACACCGGCCGGGCCGAGGCCTTCGCCGCCGAACACGGCGTCGAACGCGTCCACGCGACGTACCAGGACCTGCTCGACGACCCGGAGATCGAAGCGATCTACAACCCGCTGGCCAACGGCCTGCACGGCCCGTGGAACCTGCGGGCACTTGCCGCCGGCAAGCATGTGCTGACCGAGAAACCGTCGGCCAGCAACGCCACCGAGGCCCGGCAGGTGCGCGACGCCGTGCAGGCGTCCGGCCTGGTCTTCATGGAAGGCTTCCACTACGCGTACCACCCGGCGCTGCGCCGGCTCCAGGAGCTGATCGCGAAGGGTGAGCTCGGCGACCTGCAGCACGTCGAGGCGACGATGGTGATGCCGCCGCCCGCCGACGACGACCCGCGCTGGTCGCTGCCGCTCGCCGGTGGCGCGGTGATGGACGTCGGTTGTTACGCACTGCACGCGCAGCGGATGTTCGCCGCGTACGCCGGTGGTGCGCCGTCCCTGGTCAGTGCGCGGGCCGGCGAGCGGAAGCGGCTGCCCGGTGTGGACGAGTGGCTGAACGCCGATCTGGAGTTCCCGAGCGGGGCGACCGGCGCGGTGCGGACCAGCATGGCCGCGGAGAGCGTCGAGTTCAGCCTGAAGGTGATCGGCAGCCGGGGCGAGGCGTTCGCACCGTTCTACGTACTGCCGCAGAACGACGACCGGGTGATCGTGACGACGAAGGAAGACACCTGGGTGGAGCATCTCGGCACCAGGACGTCGTACACGTACCAGCTGGAGGCGTTTGCCGGGGCGGTGCGGAACGGCGCGCCCGTACTCACTGATGCTGATGACGCGCTGGCGACGATGGAGCTGATTGACGCGTGCTACACGGCCGCAGGCATGACTCCGCGGCCGGTGTCGGTTATCTGATTCTTGGCAGGGGCGGCCGGGTGTGCATCCCGGCCGCCTCTGCTTTGTTCAGTCGTGGGTCGGGAAGCCCAGGTTCAGGCCGCCGTGCGACGGGTCGAGCCAGCGGGACGTGACCACCTTGCCGCGGGTGAAGAAGTGCACGCCTTCGGTGCCGTGCGCGTGCGTGTCGCCGAAGAGCGAGTTCTTCCAGCCGCCGAACGAGTAGTACGCCATCGGCACCGGGATCGGGACGTTGATCCCGACCATGCCGACCTCCACCTCGTTCTGGAAGCGCCGGGCCGCGCCGCCGTCGTTGGTGAAGATCGCCGTGCCGTTGCCGTACGGGTTCGAGTTCACCAGCTCGAGCGCGGCGTCGTACGAGGAGGTCCGCAGCACCGAGAGCACCGGGCCGAAGATCTCGTCGGTGTAGATCGACATCTCCGGGGTGACCTTGTCGAACAGGGTCGGGCCGAGCCAGAAGCCGTCGTCACCGCCGTCGAAGTCGCCCTCGCGCCCGTCGACGACCAGGTCCGCGCCGGCTTCCACACCGGCCGCTACGTACCCGGCGACCTTGTCCCGGTGCGGGCCGGTGACCAGCGGGCCCATGTCGCAGCCGCGGGTGCCGTCGCCGGTCTTCAGCCGGCCCATCCGCTCCTTGATCTTGCCGATCAGCTCGTCCGCGATCGGCTCGACCGCGACCAGCGCCGAGATCGCCATGCAGCGCTCGCCGGCCGAGCCGAAGCCGGCGTTCACCGCCGCGTCGGCGGCCAGGTCGAGGTCCGCGTCCGGCAGCACGATCATGTGGTTCTTCGCGCCGCCGAGCGCCTGCACCCGCTTGCCGTTGCGGGTCGCGGTCTCGTACACGTACTTCGCGATCGGCGTCGAGCCGACGAACGACACCGACTTCACGTCCGGATGCTCGAGCAGCCGGTCCACCGACTCCTTGTCGCCGTGCACGACGTTCACCACACCGTCCGGCAGCCCGGCCTCCTTCCACAGCTCGGCCATCGCGTTCGCCGCCGACGGGTCCTTCTCGGACGGCTTGATCACCACACTGTTGCCACAGGCAACCGCGATCGGGACGAACCACATCGGCACCATGGCCGGGAAGTTGAACGGCGAGATCACCGCGCTCACCCCGAGCGGCTGCCGGATCGAGTACACGTCGACCTTGGTCGAGACGCCCTCGCTGAACCCACCCTTGAGCAGGTGCGGGATGCCGCAGGCGAACTCGATCACCTCGAGGCCGCGGGTCACCTCGCCGAGCGCGTCGGACAGTACCTTGCCGTGCTCGGCGGTGATCAGCGCGGCGATCCGCTCCTTGTCGCGGTTCACCAGCTCGCGGTAGGCGAACAGGACCTGGGTGCGCTTGGTGAGCGACATCTGGCCCCACGCCTTGGACGCCTCGTGAGCGACCTTCACGACCTCGTCGACGGTCGCTGCCGAGGCCAGATCCAGCTCACCGGTGACCTGCCCGGTCGCCGGGTTGTAGACCTTGCTGGTCCGCTCGGCGACGCCGGTCCACACACTCCCACCGACGAGGTGGGTGATCCGCTTGATCTCAGTACTCACGATGTTTCCTCACTGCCGGGTTCTCTTCATTGATGTTCATCCAAGACGGTGTTCATCCGAGGATGGCGCTGCGGTCCGCGAGGGCGACCTCGACCGGCTGACCGGTCGCGAGCGACTCCAGGCCGGCCTCGCACACGGCCGCCGCCGCGTACCCGTCCCAGGCCGTCGGCCCGTCCAGCTCGCCGCGTACGGTCGCGTCGACCCAACGCTGCACCTCGATGTCGTACGCCTGCTCGAACCGCACCCGGAAGTCCGCCGGGATCGCCGTACCGCAGGTCGCGCCGGCGCGCGTCACCACCCCGGTCCCGAGACCGATCGTCGCGCTGCCCCGCTCCGCGACCGCCTCACAGCGCACCTCGTACCCGACCTGGAAGTTCACGAACACCTCCACATCGGCCATCGCGCCACCCGCCAGCTCGAACAAGGCCAGTTGCGGATCGAGTACGCCCTCGCCGACCAGACCGGTCGGTTTCGGCGTACGCACCGTGATGCGGGTGATCTCGTCGTCGAACAACCACCGGGCGACATCCACCTCGTGCACCATCGAATCCCGCACGATCATCTCGCTGCGGAACGTCGCCGGTACGGTCTTGTTCCGGTGCACGTTGTGCAACACGAGCGTACGCCCGAGCTCTCCCGAGTCGAGCAGCCGTTTCAGGGCGGCGTACTCCGGGTCGAACCGGCGCATGAACCCGACCTGGATCAGCTGCCGGCCGAGCTTGTGCTCCGCCTCCACCACCCGCAACGCGGACTCGGCGTCCATCGTCAGCGGCTTTTCGCAGAGCACCGGCTTGCCGTGTTCGAGGCAGGCGAACAGCTGCTCCGCGTGCACGAACCCCGGCGAGGCCAGAATCACCGCGTCCACATCGGCAGCCGCGATCAGCTCCAGCGGATCGCCGATCGCCCGCGCCCCGAGCCGGGCCGCGACTCTCTCGGCGCGCTCCCCGTCCGGGTCCGACACCGCGACCAGCCGGGCGCCGGAGGTCTTCCGCGCCACCCGCTCCGCATGGTCGGCGCCCATCACCCCGACCCCGACAATCCCCACCCGCAACTCACTCATTCCCCGCCGTCCCCTCCTCCTGATCATCCGGGTTCGCGCCGCGGAGCTCGTGGCTGAGCGCCTCCAGCTCGGACCCGCCGGCCATCTCCGTCGTCAGCTGTTCGAGCGTGATCTCCGAACGGTGCGTGTCCAGCGTGACCCGGCCGAGCTTCAGCACCACGAAGTGATTGCCGACCAAGTACGCGTGGTGCGGGTTGTGGGTGATGAATACGACCCCGATCCCGGCGTCCCGCGCCTTCACCACGTACTTCAGCACCACGCCCGACTGGTTCACCCCGAGCGCCGCGGTCGGCTCGTCGAGGATCAGCACCTTCGCCCCGAAGTGGATCGCCCGCGCGATCGCCACGCACTGCCGCTGGCCGCCGGACAGCTTCCCGACCGGCTGCTCCAGGTCGGGGATCGAGATCCCCATCTTGGTCAGCTCCTCCTGCGCGATCCGCTTCATCGCCACCGAGTCCAGCAGCCCGAACGGCCGCTTGGTGATCTCGTTGCCGAGGAAGAAGTTCCGCCAGACCGACATCAGCGGCGCCAGCGCGAGGTCCTGGTAGACGGTCGCGATCCCGCTGTCCAGCGACTCCCGCGGCGACGAGAAGTGCCGCTCCTGACCGTTCACCGACATCCGGCCGGAGGTGTAGTCGTGCAGCCCGGCGATGATCTTGATCAGCGTCGACTTGCCCGCGCCGTTGTCGCCCAGCACACAGGTGATCTCACCCTGCCGCACCGCCAGCGACACCCCGCGGAGTGCGGCGATGTTGCCGTAGCTCTTGCCGACGTCCTCGAGCAGCACGATCGGTGTGTTCGGGGCGGTCGCCGCCTCGTCCGCGAAGGACTCCGTGGTGGTCATCGCGCCTCCGCCTTGTTCTTCACGACCAGATTGACGATCGTTGCCAGTAGCAACATTGCGCCGAGGAACGCCTTGAACCAGTCCGGGTTCCAGCCCGCGTACACGACGCCGAGCTGCACCATCCCGAAGATCAGTGCACCGACGGCGGCGCCGACCACCGATCCGTACCCGCCGGTGAGCAGGCAGCCGCCGACGACCGCCGCGATGATGAACAGGAACTCCTTGCCGACACCCTCACCGGACTGCACGACTCCGTTCTGTACGAACAGCAGCTGCATGCCGGTGAACCACGCGAAGAACCCGACTGCCATGAACAGCCCGATCTTCACCTTCTTCACCGGTACGCCGACCGCCCGCGCCGCCGCCGCGTCCCCACCGACGGCGAAGATCCAGTTGCCGATCTGGGTCTTCAGCAGCACCCAGGCGGCGATCGCGACGAACGCGATCCACCAGACGATGATGATCTTGATCGTCACGCCGCCGAGCTTGAACTCCGAGGCGAACACCGCGTGCGCCGCGCCGAACCCGTCCATGTCACTGATCGAGTTCGACGCGACGGCGCCGGAGGTGAGCCGGGTGACGGCGATGTTCAGGCCCTGCAGGATGAAGAAGGTGCCCAGCGACACCAGGAAGCTGGGCAGCCCGGTCCGCATCAGCAGCCAGCCGTTGAACGCGCCGATCGCCAGCGACAGGACGAGCGCCACCAGCACACCCACCCAGACGTTCAGGCTGAACTGGTACGCGAAGATGCCTGCGGTCAGGCCGGAGGTCGTGACCGCGACACCGGCCGACAGATCGAACTCGCCACCGATCATCAGCAGCGACACCGGCACCGCCATCACACCGATCAGGGCGGCCTGGTACAGGATCGTGCCGGTGTTGTTGACGTCCCGGAACGGCGGCGCCGTGATCAGGAAGAACACCAGGATGACTGCCGCGCCGACGAGCGACCCGATCTCGGGCCGGCTGAGCAGCCGCGCGCCGATGGAACGGGCGGAGACGCGGTCGTCGCCCGGGGCCGGTGAGGTGATGGTGGATGCCATGGCGTTACCTCAGCGCGTCCCGGCTTCGGCGTACTTCAGCACGGCCGCGATGTTCGCCTTGTCGATGAACGCCGGCCCGGTCAGCGTCGCCTGACCACCACCGATGGTGTCGCCGTTGTTCTTGTACAGCCAGAGTGCGTCGACGGCCAGGTACCCCTGCAGGTACGGCTGCTGATCGACGGCGAACTGCACACTGCCGTCCTGGATCGCCTTGGCCATCTCCTTGCTCATGTCGAAGCTGCCGATCTTCGCGCTCGATCCGGCGTCCTTCGCGGCCTGCACCGCGGTCAGCGCGATGCCCGCATTCAGCGCGACGACGTAGTCGACGGCCTTGTCCTGTTGCAACTTCGAGGTCAGCGTGGCCTGTGTACCCGGCTGGTCGGTGCCGTTGACGTTCACGTTCTCGACGTTGCCGAACTTGTCCTTGATGCCCTGGCAGCGGGCCTCCAGGCTGACGTTGCCCTGCTCGTGGATGACGCAGAGCACCTTCTTGGCGCCGAGTTCCTTGAGCTTCTCACCGGTCGCCTGCCCGGCGATCCGCTCGTCCTGGCCGAAGTACCCGATCGCGCCGCTGGACTTCCACTGGTCGAGGCCACCGTTCAGCACGGTCACCGGGATGCCGGCCGCGATCGCCTTCTTCACGTTCGGGATGACGGCGTCCGGCTTGTTCAGTGTGACGGCGATCCCGTCCACCTTGGAGTCGATCGCGGTCTGCACCAGGTTCGCCTGGGCCGCGCCGTCCGGGTCCGCCGAGTACTGCAAGTCGATGTTGTCCTTCTTGGCGGCCGCCTCGGCGCCGCGCCGGACGATGTCCCAGAAGGTGTCGCCCGGGCCTGAGTGGGTGATCAGGGCCACCTTCATCCGCGGGGTGTCCGCGACGCCGCTGCCACTTCCGCTGGAGCTCTGCTCCTTCTGCTTGCCGCCGGACGAGCTGCACGCCGCCAGTGCCGCGGCGAGCGCGACCGCCGCGACCGCGGCCACCGCCTTCTTCTGCCACCGAACCATGACTTGGACCAGCCTTTCAGGACGAACCGCGGTGACTCCGCGGATATGCGTGGGACCAGAGAGTGTCACACTCCGCTGGTCGTCAGCTCGATACGCCACCCCCTCCTGTGGATAAGTACGCCAGCGTCCGCTCTGCGATCGGCAGCGGGACCTCCGGCGCACACGGGTACATGTCCTGCTCGACGATTGCGAACACGTCGACATCGAGCGCTGCCAGCGCGTCCAGCACCGGCGGCAGCTCGGGTACGCCATGTGGTGGCTCGACGAACACGCCTCGCCGGACCGCCTCGTCGACACTCAGGCCCTCGGCCTCGACCTCGGCAAGCACCTTTGGATCGACCTGCTTCACGTGTAGATAACCGATCCGGTCCGGGTATTTGCGGATCAGCTCCAGGTTGTCGCCGCCGCAGTAGCTGATGTGCCCGGTGTCCAGGCAGAGGTTCACATGTTCGGGGTCGGTCTCCTCGAGGAAGCGCTCGACTGTGTCTTGGGTGTCGATGTGACCGTCAGCGTGCGGGTGGTACTGCGTACGCAGCCCGAACTCCTCCGCCAGTCGGCGACCCAGCTCGGTCACGGCCTGACCGTGCCGCGCTTGTCCCTCGTGATCGAGCCGTTCCTCGACGATCTCGCCATCGTCGCCACGCCACATCGACGGCATCACGACGAGATGCTTCGCGCCCATCGCCGCCGTCAGCTCGGCTGTCTTCGCGACATCGCGCCAGGTCGGTTCCCAGCCACCAGGACGGTGCAGCTGCTCGAACGTCGTACCCGCCGTCATCGTCAGACCGCGTTGATCCAGCTCGTCCTTGAGTCGCACCGGATCGGTCGGAAGGTACCCGTACGGACCGAGCTCGATCCGGGTGTACCCGGCCGCGACCACCTCGTCGAGGAACCGGGTCCACGGCGTCTGTTGTGGATCATCGGCGAACCAGACTCCCCACGAATCCGGCGCGGTACCGATGTCGATCCGGCCCATGTCAGCGATCGCCTTCGGCGGGAGCCAGGTACGGCCGCTGGGTCTTCTTGCTTTCCTCGTACGACGCCGCGGCCGCCTGCGTTGACTGCAGCTCCGACACTTCGCTGACCGGAACGTCCCACCACGAATCGCTGTCCGGCCCGCCGACCAACGGATCGGTGGTGACATGGATCGCGATCGGACCAGTCGCCGCCTTCGCGGTGTGGATAGCCTGCTCCAGCTCGGTGCGGCTGCGGACATCGATCACGTCGACACCGAAGCTGCGTACGTTCGCCGCCAGATCCACGGGCAGGTAGTCGCCGTCGAGCCTGCCGTCACCAGTGCGTTTGCGGTACGCCGTGCCGAACCGTTGCGAACCCAGCGACTCGGACAGCGCACCGATCGACGCGAACCCGTGGTTCTGCACCAGGACCACGATGATCTTGAGGTTCTCCTGGACCGCGGTGGCCAGCTCGCTGGACATCATCAGGTACGACCCGTCGCCGACCATGACGAACACGTCCCGATCCGGCGCGGCGAGCCTGACGCCAAGACCGCCGGCGATCTCGTATCCCATGCAGGAGAAGCCATATTCGACGTGGTATCCCTTCGGGTCGCGCGTCCGCCACAGTTTGTGCAGGTCACCCGGCATCGAACCGGCCGCGCAGACAACCACATCAGACGGCGCCGACAATTCGTTCACGGCACCGAGCACTTCGCCCTGGGTCAGCAGGCCGTCGGCGAGTTTGTCCGTCACCTCCGCCGAGGGCCGGAAGACTTTATCCACAGTTGCGTTCCAGGCGGTTGCGAGCTCCCTCGCGAGCGAGGTGTACTTGGCGTCCACCGACCAATCCCCGAGTCCGGAGCCCAACGAAACAAGGGCTTCCCGGGCATCGGCGACGAGAGGAAGACCAGCATGCTTGGCACTGTCGAACCGCGCCACGTTGATGTTCACGAACCGCACGTCAGGGTTCTGGAAAGCAGTCCGCGAGGCAGTGGTGAAGTCGCTGTAGCGGGTGCCGATCCCGATCACCACATCGGCTTCGCGGGCCAGCGCGTTGGCTGCCGTGGTGCCGGTCGAGCCGACCGCGCCCACCGACTGCGGGTGGTCGAAGCTCAGCGATCCCTTGCCTGCTTGGGTTTCCGCGACCGGGATGCCGGTCCGCTCGGCGAACGCACGCAACGCGTCCTCCGCGCCCGAGTAGTGCACGCCGCCACCAGCGACGATCAGCGGACGCTGCGCGGACCTTAGGAGATCTACCGCCTTGTCGACAATTGATGCCTCCGGCACCGGCCGCCCGACGTACCAGGTGCGCTCGGCGAAAAGCTCCTCCGGCCAATCGTAGGCCTCGGCCTGCACATCCTGCGGCAAGGCCAGCGTGACCGCGCCGGTCTCGACCGGATCGGTCAGCACCCGCATGGCGTTCAGCAATGCCGACGGCAACTGCTCCGGCCGCCAGACGCGGTCGAAGTACTTTGACACCGGCCGGAAGGCGTCGTTCACGGAGATGTCACCCGCGCCGTAACTTTCCAGCTCCTGCAGCACGGGTGTCGCCACCCGGGTCGCGAACACATCGGAAGGGAGGATCAGCACCGGCAGCCGATTGATCGTCGCGAGGGCCGCACCCGTCACCATGTTGGTCGAGCCCGGGCCGACGCTTGCCGTGCAGGCGTAGGTCTGGAGCCGGTCCCGGGTCCGGGCGTACGCGGCCGCAGTGTGCACCATCGCCTGCTCGTTGCGGGCCAGGATGTACGGCAGGGCCTCCGGGTCGTCGAGCTCCGACTGCAGCAACGCCTGCCCGACACCGGCGACGTTGCCGTGGCCGAAGATGCCCAGACACCCGGCGATCAGCCGCTGCCGTACGCCGTCCCGCTCCGAGTACTGAACGCTCAGGAATCGCACCAGGGCCTGGGCGACCGTGAGACGCACCGTCATGACTCATCCCCTCCGAGAGGCTCAGTTTGCTGGAAAGGCAGGCGTGGATCGATATGTTGCGAGTTCCACAATTCACGGACCCAGGCGTGCAGCGGGTCGTCGGTGATCAGCCATTGGCGTTCCGTGCCGGGGCCGGCCATCACGTTCAGGTAGTACATGTCGTAGCCGGGCGGTGCCATCGCCGGACCGTGCCATCCGTGCGGGACCAGGACGACGTCCCCGCTACGGACCTCTGCCAGGACGTCGATCGGCCGGTCGTCGGTGCCGTACACCCGCTGGTACCCGATCGGGTCGTTGCCCTTGGCACCTTCGGGTGCATCGTCGGAGAGCTGCAGCTCGAAGTAGTAGATCTCCTCGAGCTCGCTCTCCTTCCCGGGCCGGTGCTCGTCGTGCTTGTGCGGCGGGTAGGACGACCAGTTGCCGGCCGGAGTGATCACCTCGCAGGCGATGATCGAGTCGGCGTCGAGCACCCCCGGCGTACCGAAGTTGCGGACCTGACGGGACGCGACGCCGGCGCCGCGCAGCTCGGTCTCGACGTCCTCGACCGCGATCCGCTGGAACGGGCGATCACTGGCCGCCTTCGCGAACGGGAACGCGATCCGCGCGCCGCCGGGGCTGACCACGGCGAAGGTTGTGTTCCGCGGCACGTACGCGAGATCGGTCGCGCCCGCGAACACATCGGCCCGGCCACCGAGCGGTACCGACTCGCCGTCGATGATCACCTCGGCGGAGCCGTTCAAGGGCAGCACGATGTACTCGCAGTCGCCGGTGTCGATTTCCACAGACTGCCCGGGGCGCAGGGTTCGTACGGTCAGCCCACTGTGCTGCCAGCCGGGATCGCCCGGCCGCACCACCACGTCGTACCCGTCCCGCGCCGCGGTCCCCGCCGGCCGAACCCACTCACTCATCCCGACCTCGCTCCCCTCGAACCTGGGTGCTCTGCGTTTCCTGCGCGGTCATGCGGTGCCACCGTGGACAAGAGCGGCGGCCCGATCGACAGCCGTCGCGACATCACCGTCGGGCGGGAAGAGCAACGCCCGGCCGACGACCAGCCCGCGTACCGAAGGCAGATCCAGCGCTTTGCCCCAGGCGGCGTAGGTTGCCTCCGGGTCGCCGGTCGGGTCACCGCCGAGCAGCAGTGTCGGCAGAGTCGTTGCCTCCATCACCCGATCGAGCTCGTCGACGACCGGCAGCTTCAACCAGGTGTACGCACTGGTCGCCCCGAGACCGGAGGCGATCTGAATGGACTTGATCACCGACTCCGGGTCGAGCAGGTTCGTCACCCGCCCGTCCTCGGACCGCGTCGACCAGAACGGCTCGACCATCGCCATCAACTTGTGCTCCGCCAGCGCGGTCACCGCGGCGGCGCTGCTCTCCAACGTCGCGACCGTCCCGCGGTCGGCGAGGTCGATCCGGGTCAGCATCTTCCCGCCGTCGAGCCGGCGCGCCGCGATCTCGTCCGCGGTCCGGTACGCCGTGAAGCGATCGTCCAACTCGAACGATGCGCCCTGCAGGCCGCCGCGGTTCATCGAACCGATGACGACCTTGCCCTCGAGCGCGCCGAGCAACAGGAGGTCTTCCAGCACATCCGGCGTCGCGAGTACGCCATCCACGCCCGGCCGCTGCAACGCGATCACCAACCGCGCGACCAGATCGGCCCGGCTGCCCATGGCCATCCGATCACCGCGCACGCCGAGCGCACCCCGCGCCGGATGATCAGCAGCGACAATCAGCAGCCGGCCGTCCGCACCGACCAGCCCACGCGTGCGCCGACCCAGCCAGCCTTCCTCAACCCGCTCCGGATACCGAACCCGAACCTCGGTCAGCTCCGCCAGCCGCAGGGCAAACTCTTCCTGCCACCCGGCGTCTCCGGAGGCCCAGCCCTCCCCATCAGCAGCACCGGTTTCAGCAACCGGCGCACCCACACTCAGCACCTCAGCCGGAGCCTCAGCAACCACCGCCTCAGCAGCAACCGGCCCACCGACGATGAGCTCTGTGGGGGCGATGTCCGCATCGATCGGTCCACTGCCGATGAACTCTGTCGGAGCGACCTCGGCCGCAATCGGCTCACCGGCGATGAGCTCAGTGGACTCAAGTGCGGAGTCGGCCGGGCCGCCGGCGATGTGCTCTGTGGATGCGAGTGCGGAGTCGATCAGCTGCCCAGCGCTCGGCTCAGCAGCCGCCGGCCCGTCGCCTCTGAGTGCTGTGGAGGCAAGCTCAGCACCGGTCGGCTCAGTGGCGATCGACTCCGGAGCAGTCGGCCGTGCAGCGGTTGGTTCGGAGGCAGTCGACTCAGCAGCCATCGGCCCAGGAAGGACCTGCTCGGCACCCATCGGCCCCGGAACAATCTGCTCCGCAGCCATCGACCCCGGAGCGAGCTGCTCGGCACCCATCGGGCCCGGAGCGAGCTGCTCGGTAGCCAGCGGGTCCGGGGCGAGCTGCTGGGCGGCGGCTGGGTCAGTGGCGGTCGGGTCGGTGGGCGTGGGACTTGCGGTGGGTGCGGCTTCGGGGGGGTCGGTTGGTTGTGCGGGAGTTGTTGGTGGGGCGAGTTGTTGCTGGTTGCCGGGGCCTTCGATCAGGCCGGACTGCCCACCGACGAGGTGGTCGGCCTCCGCCGGCGCACGAGTGCCGGCGGGAAGATCCAGGTTGCCGATGACTGTTGTCTGCCCGTCAGCGCTCGTGGTGGTCCGCGACGGATCCACCACGACCGTCAGGTCCTCAGCCCCAGGAACGTCCGGACGGCGCACAACAACCGTCGGATCATTAGAACCAACGCCGCCATGCACACTCACCGTCGCATCGTTCGAGCCAACCCCGCCCCGCAGATCCGCCGTCGGATCGTTCGAGCCGGCACCAACCCCACCGCGCGCAATCACCGTCGCATCGTTCGAGCCAACGCCGCCCCGCAGATCCGCCGTCGGACCGTTCGAGCCGGCACCAACCCCACCGCGCGAAATCACCGTCGGATCATTCGAGCCAACCCCGCCCCGCAGATCCGCTGTCGGATCGTTGGAGCCGGGACCCGGTCCGGGTCGGTCGTCGGTGGGCACGATCATCGTCGGGTCGCTCGAACCAGCGTCGACGCGGGGCCGCGCGCTTGCCGTCGGGTCGTCGGCGCCGGCGAGCGGCTCCGGGTGTTGTGGTGCGAACGGGGACTCGCGCGGGATTTCGAAGGTGGGCTCGCTCGCGCCTGGAACCAGCACGGTCTCGTCGTCGGACGTCGAGTGCTCGCCCGGAGGCTGGATCGGGATCGCCCGTGCCTCCTCGGAGTACCCCTCCTCGGATTGCGGTGTAGCGGGGTGCTGAGGGTTCGGGGTGTTGGGGCTCATGAGTTGCCTCCCAGCTGGGAGAGGACCTCGTCGGTGGTCGGCATCGCGGTGGAGCATTCGAGCCGGGACGCGACGATCGCGCCGGCGACGTTGGCGAAGCGGATGACCTTTTCCAGCGGCCAGCCGGACAGCAGCCCGTGGCAGAGGGCGCCACCGAAGCCGTCACCGGCGCCGAGGCCGTTGACCACCTCGACCGGGAACGGCGGGACCTCGACACGTTCGTCGCGGGTCCGTGCCAGCGTGCCGCGCGGCCCCTGCTTGACCACGGCCAGGTCAAGGCCGCGGTCCAGCAACGCCTGGGCGGCCTTGTCCGGATCGGTTTCGCCGACCGCCACCTCACACTCCTCACGGTTGCCGACGGCAACCGTGCAGTGCTCGAGCGCCCGCGACACTTGCTCGTGCGCCTCACTCGGGTCGGCCCAGAACATCGGCCGGTAGTCCAGGTCGAGGATCGTGAGCGGCTTCCGCCCGCGCGCTTCCCAGGCGGTGAAGTGCGCGGTCCGCGACGGTTCCGCGGACAGTCCGGTGACGGTCGACCAGTAGATGGAAGCGTCCCGGATCGCGTCCAGGTCGAGCTCGGACGGGTTGATGACCAGGTCCGGGGCCTTCGGGAAGCGGTAGAAGTACAGCGGGAAGTTGTCCGGCGGGAAGATCTCGCAGAAAGTGATCGGTGTCGGCAGCCCGTCGACCGGCGTGACGAAACGGTCGTCGACGCCGAGTTCACCGAGCGTGCGGTGGATGAACGTGCCGAACGGGTCGTTCCCGGTCCGGCTGATCACCGCCGTCTTCCGCCCGTGCCGCGCCGCCGCGACCGCCACGTTCGTCGCGCTCCCACCGAGGAACTTGCCGAACGAGGTCACGTCCTCGAGATGTGTTCCGGGCTGCAGCGGGTACAGGTCGACCCCGATCCGCCCGATTGTCAGTACGTCGTCCACCATCAGACCATCCCATCCCGCCGGTCCGTCCGTCCGGACGGCACTCGGGCGGTCATCGAAGCGCGGCCGCGATCGCGTGCAGGTGGCCGATACTGGCGCGTACGTCGGCCACCGGCCCTTCGCCACTCGGCCGATCGGTCAGGATCGTGTCCTGTTCCAGTACGTACCACCCGTCGTACCCGGCCTGCTCCAGCGTCGTCACGATCGTGGTGATGTCGATGTCACCGGCACCCAGCGGCCGGTACATGCCCTGCCGGACCGCATCCGTGTACGTCGCCTCGCCCGCCTGCACGCGGGCGGCCCACGCGGCGTCCACGTCCTTCAGGTGCGTGTGCCGAATCCGGTCGGTGTGGTCGACGGCGAGCGCGACCGGGTCCGCGCCACCGATCAGCAGGTGGCCGGTGTCCAGCGTGAGCCCGATCGACGAGCCGCTCAGGACCCGCTCGAGGTCGGCCGCGTTCTCGACCATCGTGCCTACGTGCGGGTGGACGGTCGCGAGCACGCCCCGCGATGCGGCCAGCTCGGCCAGCTTGTCGAGGTTGGTGAGCAGCGTGTTCCAGCCCGCGTCATCAAGGACCGGGCGGCCGTCGTACCCGTCCTGGCCGGTCGCCGCCGCCAGCACGAGCGTGCCGGCGCCGGCCGCGACGAACCCCTCCAGCGCGGTCGCGACCTCCGGCGCCGGGTCATGCGCGGGATCGTGCAGGACGACGGGTACGAACCCACCGACCGCGCGGAGCCCGACGTCCGCGAGCGTTTTGGCCTTGTCCGCCGGGTCGTCCGGGAGGAATCCGTCCGGACCGAACTCGGTCGCGGCCAGGCCGACGGTCCGCATCTCGGCGAGCACCGTCTCGGCGTCGTACTGCCAGCCCCAGCCCGGTACCTCGCTCACGCCCCACGAGATCGGGGCCCCGGCGATACGAGCAGCAATGTCGGTCATGAAAGCAAACTCCTCAGAGCGTGATGGTTCGGCGCACAGCACTTCAGCGGCAAGCAGTTCAAAGGCATGGCAAGTTCAGAGGCATGGCAAGTTCAGAGGGTGACGATGCGGTTCTCGTGCCGGGACAGCTCGCAGGCGTCGGCGATCCGGAAGGCGGCCCGCGCGTCCCGGACCGTGCACGGCACCGCCCGCGTGCCGGCGACGACCTCGGTGAAAGCGGTCAGCTCCGCGACGTACGCGGGCTGGAACCGGTCCATGAAGGTCATGTGCGGCTGCCCACCCGGGAAGGTGACGCCCGGCTCGGCGGACCGGAGCGCGGTGTGCTCGTCCAGGCCGACCGCGATCGAACCGAGGCTGCCGTGCAGCTCCATCCGTACGTCGTGGCCGGCGCCGTTGTACCGCGTGCCGCTCACCGTGACGAAGGTGTTGTCGTCCAGCGTGAGCAGTGCGGCGGCTGAGTCCACGTCACCGTGCTCACCGAAGAACGCTTCCCCGCGGTTCGCCCCGGTCGCGTACACACTGACCACCTCGCGCCCGGTGACGTACCGGATGATGTCGAAGTCGTGCACGGTGCAGTCCCGGAAGAAGCCGCCACTGTTCGGGATGTACTCGTGGTGCGGCGGGAACGCGTCGTTCGTGTTCGTGCGGATGTGGTGCACGTACCCCAGCTCGCCGGTCTCCACAGCCGCCCGCGCCGCCTGGTAGCCGGCGTCGAACCGGCGCTGGAAACCGATGTGTACGGGCACGGTCGACGCCTCGACCAACTCCAGCACGCGCTCGGTCTCGGCCAGGTCCAGAGCGACCGGCTTCTCGCAGAACGTCGGCACGCCGGCCGCGACGCCCGCCGCGATCAGGTCCGCATGCGCCGACGTAGCCGCCGCGATCACGAAACCGTCCAGCCCGGACGCGAGCAGCGCCGGCACGTCCGGCGCGGACGTGACGCCCAGCTCCTTCGCGACCACCTCGGCCCGGGCCGGGTCCGCGTCGGCGACGACCACCTGATCCACCGCCGGCAAGCCCTTCAGCGTCGCGGCGTGGAACGCCCCGATCCGACCGACCCCGACCAACCCGATCCGCATCCGCGCAGCCCTCTCTCGAAGTACAGGCGCGCCACAGCCCCGGCGGCGCGCTGGTTGCCCGTCAGCTTTCCGGCCCCGGACGGGAGGTGTCAATACTTTGTTAACACATTCTCACGTCGCGACATGAGTACATCGTCGATGTACCATCCCGGGCATGATCACGGCGCTGCCCATCCAGCTCGACCGGACCAGTCCGGTACCGCTGTACCACCAGCTGGCCGAGCAGCTGACCGCCGCCATCACCGACGGCCGGCTGCGGCCCGGCGACCCGTTCGAGAACGAGATCGGCATGTCCGATCGGCTGAACCTGTCCCGCCCGACGGTGCGGCGGGCCATCTCCGAGCTGGTCAACCAGGGCCTGCTGGTCCGCCGCCGCGGCATCGGCACCACCGTCGCGAACCAGATGGTGCATCGCAAAGCCGAGCTGACCAGCCTGTACGACGACCTCGCCCGTGAGGGCCGCACGCCGCATACCGAGGTGCTCGCGCTGGATTGCGCCGCGCACGACGAGCGCGCCGCCGCGGTCCTCGAGCTCCCGCCCGGTACGCCGCTGGTGTCGATCGTCCGGCTTCGCTACGCGGATGATCTTCCGCTGGCGATCATGCGCAACTGGCTGCCGCCGACGCTCGCCGACCTGACCACCGAAGAGCTGATCGCCGACGGCCTGTACGCCGTGCTCCGCGCCCGCGGTATCCGTCCCACGGTCGCCCGGCAGCGCATCGGCGCCCGGAACGCGACCGCCGACGAGCGCCGTACGCTGCACATGTCCAAGGCGGAACCGCTGATCACGATGACCCGCTCGGCGTACGCCGCCGACGGATCACCGGTCGAGTACGGCAGCCACTGCTACCGCGCGGACCAGTACTCCGTCGACGTCGTCGTTTCCGAACGATGAACCGCTAGGCCTGGTTGGCGATCAGGGTCCGGACCAGCCGCAGGCCGACCGAGAGGTGGGCCAGCTCCGGCCCTTCGATCTCGACGATCTCCTCCAGCATCGACGCGGCCCGGGACAGCGCCGCGGCGTTCTGGTCCTGCCAGGTGATGACCCGGTCCTCGGGCTCGGCCGAGGCGTCGGTGGTGGCGAGCACCTGCCGGGTCAGCCGCGAGTGCACGGCGTGCAGGTCGTCGCGCAGCGCCGCGCGGGCCATCGTCTGCCAGCGGTCGGTCCGGGGCAGGCCGATGATCCGCTCCAGGAACCGGCCGAGCTGCAGCCGTTCACCGAGCGCGAAGTGCACCTTGGCGACCTCGAGGATGTCGATGTCGTCCCGGGACGCGGTCTCGACGATGCCGAGCCCGGCGTAGGTCGGCGGCAGCACGGCGATCCGGGTCGCGAAGTCCTCCGCGACGCCCTTCTGCACAAGGCTTTCCCGCCGCTGCTCGAACAGCGCGAGCTCGCGACCGCGCAACACGTCGGGCAATGCCGTGGTCAGCTTGGCGATGCCCGGACCGAAGAACTCGATCAGCTCCTCGATGTCCACCGGTGGGCGCCGGTTGCTGACCAGCCATCGGGTCGCGCGCTCGACCAGCGTCCGAGTCTCCAGCCGCATGTGCGTCTGGGTCTCGGCGTCGACGATGTTGTCCAGATCGGCGTTCGCCGAGAGCAGCTCCGGCTGCGAGAAGATCCGCGACGCGGCGAGGTTCGCGCGGACGACATCCTCGACCGTGCCGCCCGTCTCCAGCGACAACCGGTGGTACGCGGTGACGCCGGAGGTGTTCACGAATTCGTTCACCACCTGCGTGGTGATGATCTCCCGGCGCAGCTGGTGGCTCTGGATCTGGTCGGCGAACCGCTCGTGGATCGCCTTCGGGAAGTAGCTGGCCAGCTTGTGCTTCAGGAACGGATCGTCCGGCAGCGACGTCTTGAGCAGCTCGGCTTCCATCACGATCTTCGTGTACGCGATCAGCACCGAAAGCTCCGGCGAGGTCAGCCCACGCCCCTCGGCCTTGCGCCGCTTGAACTCCGGGATGCTCGGCAGGAACTCCAGCTGCCGGTCGAGCAGCCCTTGACGCTCGAGCCGCCGGACCCAGTCCTGGTGTACGTGCATCAGCGCCGGCGCCTGGGCGGTCGCGTTCGCGAGGGCGATGTTCTGCCGGTAGTTGCTCTTCAGCACCAGCGCACCGACCTCGTCCGTCATCGAGGCGATGATGTCGTTGCGCTGCTTCTCGGTCAGGTCGCCGTCCGCGACCACCTTGTCCAGCAGGATCTTGATGTTCACCTCGTGGTCGGAGGTGTCCACACCGGCCACGTTGTCGATGAAGTCGGTGTTGATCCGGCCGCCCGCCGCCGCGTACTCGATCCGGCCGAGCTGGGTGCAGCCGAGGTTGCCGCCCTCGCCGACGGCGCGGGCGCGCAGCTCGGAACCGTTCACCCGGATCGCGTCGTTCGCCTTGTCGCCGACATCGGCGTTCGACTCGTTGCTCGACTTCACGTACGTGCCGATGCCACCGTTCCAGAACAGGTCGACCGGCGCCTTCAGGATCGCGTTCATCAACTCGGCCGGGGTCAGTTTGGTGGCGGTGCCTTCGATGCCGAGTACCGAACGGACCTCCGCGGAGATCGGGATCGCCTTCTCGGTCCGCGCGTACACGCCGCCGCCGGCCGAGATCAGCGCGCTGTCGTAGTCCGCCCACGAGGACCGCGGCAGCTCGAACAGCCGCCGCCGCTCGGCGAACGAGGTGGCCGCGTCCGGCGCCGGGTCCAGGAAGATGTGCCGGTGGTCGAACGCCGCAACCAGCCGGATGTGCTCGGACAGCAACATGCCGTTGCCGAACACGTCACCGGACATGTCGCCGACGCCGACGACCGTGAAGTCCTCGTTCTGGCAGTCGTGCCCCATCTCGCGGAAGTGCCGCTTGACCGACTCCCAGGCGCCGCGAGCGGTGATACCCATCGCCTTGTGGTCGTACCCGACCGATCCGCCGGAGGCGAACGCGTCGCCGAGCCAGAAGCCGTACTCCTTCGCGACACCGTTCGCGATGTCCGAGAAGGTCGCGGTGCCCTTGTCGGCGGCCACCACCAGGTACGCGTCGTCGCCGTCGTAGCGGACCACGTCCCGCGGCGGAACGATGTCACCGGCAACGATGTTGTCGGTGATGTCGAGCAGCCCGGAGATGAACGTCTTGTAGGACGCGATCCCCTCGGCCAGCCAGGCGTCCCGGTCGGCCGCCGGGTCCGGCAGCTGCTTGGCGTAGAACCCGCCCTTCGCGCCGACCGGCACGATCACCGAGTTCTTCACCATCTGCGCCTTGACCAGGCCGAGCACCTCGGTCCGGAAGTCCTCGCGCCGGTCCGACCAGCGCAGACCGCCGCGGGCGACCGCGCCGAACCGGAGGTGCACACCTTCGACCCGCGGCGAGTACACGAAGATCTCGTACGCCGGGCGCGGCTGCGGCAGGTCCGGGATGGCCTTCGGCTCCAGCTTCAGCGACAGGTACGACCGAGGCCGGCCGTCCGGGCCGGGCTGGAAGTAGTTGGTCCGCAGCGTCGCCTTCATCACGGTCAGGTACGACCGCAGAATCCTGTCCTCGTCGAGGCTCTGCACCGTGTCCAGCGCGGCCAGGATCTCCTTCTCCAGCTGGTCCATCAGCGTGGTCCGGTCCGGGTCGTCGGCCGGACCGCGCGCCGGGTCGAAGCTGGTCTCGAAGAGCTGCACCAGCAGACTGGCAACGTCCACGTGGTTCAGGAACGTGTTCTCGATGTAGTCCTGGCTGAACGGCGTGCCGCCCTGCCGCATGTAGCGCTGGTAGGCGCGCAGAATCGACACCTGCCGCCAGCTGAGGCTGCCACGCAGTACCAGCGCGTTCAGCTTGTCGGACTCGGCCCTGCCCTGCCATACCGCCTGGAACGTGTCGGAGAACAGCGCACGCAGTTCCTCGCGCTCCTCGGTGTCCTCCGGTGCCTTCAGACCGAAGTCGTAGATGTAGGACATGGTGCCGTCGTCGCAGCGGATCTCGTACGGGCGCTCGTCGATCACTTCGACGCCCATAGCGGTCAGATGCGGCAGTACCTGGGACAGCGAGAGCGGTGAACCGGTGCGGTACACCTTGAACCGGCGCTCACCCTCCCACTCCTCCTCGATCGGGCTGTACAACGACATCGCCAGCCCGTCATCGGCCGGCAGACCCTCCAGTACATGGACGTCGTTGACTGCTACGCGCGCGTCGAAGTCCTCTTTGTACGCCTCCGGGAACGCATCCGCGTACCGGCGGGACAGCTTGGTCACCGCAACGTCGCCGCCTTGCGCATGCAACGCCACGGTGAAGTCATCCGCCCAGGCGCGGGTCGCGTCGACCACCTGCTGCTCCAGCAGGTCAGTGTCGTACTCGCCGACCGTTTCACCTTGTTTCATCCGGACGACGAAGTGCACGCGCGCCAGGACAGACTCGGTGACGTACGCAGCGTACGTGACCGACTCCGCTCCGATGGCGTCCTTCAGGATCTGCTGCATGCGCAGCCGCACCGCGGTGGTGTACCGGTCGCGTGGCAGGTACACCAAGCAGGACAGGTACCGGTTGTAGACGTCACGTCGTACGAACAGCTTGACCGCGCGCCGCTCTTGCAGGTGCAGCACGGACTGCACGATCGGAAGCAGATCCTCTACCGGCGCCTGCAGCAGCTCGTCACGCGGGTACGTCTCCAGTACGTCGAGGAGGCCCTTGCCGCTGTGGCTGTTCGGGTCGAAGCCGGTCTGGCGGAACAGCTCCAGTGCCTTCCGCCGCAGCACCGGCACCTGCATGACGCTCTCGGTGTACGCGGTCGACGACAGCAGACCGATGAACCGGCACTCGCGAACCGGGTCGCCGTTCTCGTCGAACTGCTTGATCCCGACATAGTCCAGGTACGTGGACCGGTGCACGGTCGAGCGGGAGTTCGCCTTGGTCAGGATCAGCAGCTTCCGCTCCTGCGCCTTGGCGCTCACCTCCGGCGGCAGCTTGCCGGAGCCCGGCTTCGGATCCGGCCTGAGGATGCCCAGGCCGGTGCCGGGGCGGCCGCGCAGGATGCCCTGGGCGCCTTCCATGGTGAAGTCGTACTCGCGGTAGCCGAGGAAGGTGAAGTGCTCGTCGGCGAGCCACTCCAGCAGCTCGCGGGCCTCCTCGACCTCGCTCTCGGCGACCGGCAGCTCGGCGGCGTCCAGGCCGGCCGCGATGCTGGTTGCCTTCTCGTGCATCTTCGGCCAGTCCTCGACCGCCTCGCGGACGTCGTTCAGGACCTTCAGCAGGTCGTGCTCGAGGGCGCGGTGCTCGGCGACGTCCGCGATCCGCTCGATCTCCAGGTGCATCCAGCTCTCGCGGACCAGGTCGTGCTCGTCCGCGGTCGCGCTGTCGTCCAGGACGTCCTGCAGCGTGCCGGCCATGTCCCGCCGGACCACGAACTGGGGGTGAATCAGCAGCTGCAGCTCGAGGTTGCGGTCGGTGATCACCATCGCCGCGCTGTCGACCAGGAACGGCATGTCGTCGACGACGATCTCGACCACGGTCCGCCCGTTCGCGGACCAGCCGTACTCCTCCGGTGTCGGAGTGAAAACGTGGACTTTCGCCGTGCCCTGCGGGCGGGTCGTCGCGGACTTGTAGTGGTGCCGCGCGGCGCCCAGGCAGTCGTTCGGCTGCCGCTCGGCGACGTCCTCGGCGGCGACGTGCCGGTAGTACTGCTCCAGGAAGGTCTTCAGCCTGACCGGGTCGACCACTTTGTCGTGCCCATGAGTTCCCGTGGCCACCGCTTTGGCGATCACATCGGCCTTCAGAACGTCCAGCTTGCTCTGCATTCCCCACCGTCTCCACACGTGACGTCGGCGCGCTCCCGCCGGACCGCACGACGTTGTGCGGTCACTCAGAGATTAGTCCACCATCGTCACTGGTGTGGTGCCGGGACGGGGCTGTCATCGATTGGTGAGGCGTAGGGCGAGAGCGGGGCAGGCGAGGATTGCGCGGCGTGCGTCCGGGAGCTCACCGGGGGTGATCTCGCCGGCGCGGAGGACGGGGAATCCCCACTCGTCCATGGCGATGCCGTCCGGCAGCAGACCGGCGCACAGGCCGTGCCCGTCGCACCGGGTCCAGTCGATCTCCAACCTGCTCACCAGGCACCTCCCAGTATCCCTCGCACCGGCCGGCCGCAGCCTGTTCCGGAAAGGTGGCTGTGTACGTCGTCCCCGAACACCTCCAGCGCCGACACCAGGAACCGCGCCGACCCGTCCGGGTGCGCACAGGCGCCGCGCCCCGGAATCACACCGAGATGCCGCTGCGCGTCGTGCCAGCCCTGCGGGTCACCAGCAGTCAGCCTGGTGAAGTCGTCGACCAGTGCGGCCAGACCGAACACGCATGGACCGCATTGGCCGGCCGACTGGTTCGACAGCCACTGCACGACCCTGGTGACCTCACCGAGCGGGCAGGTACTCGATCCGAGCGGAAGCACGATGCCGGCTGACACATCTGGTCGCTGGAGCGTGACGGCGTCGGTCTGGGGCAGCCAGCGGCCGTGGTAGCCGCCTAGTAGGACAGGACCTGGTTCTGCATCTACGTACTGGAGGACCGTGTTCAGTGGGATACCGGTCGGTGTCTCGATCACACCGGGGCGTCGTACGGCACCGGCGATGGTCAGGAGCTGGGTACCCGGCTCAGTACTCGCGCCGGTACTGCTGAAACCACGTGCCCCCAGCCGGGCCAGTACAGCTAGCTGGGCGAACGTCTCCACGTTGGACAGGAAGGTGGGTCGCCGGTGGTAGCCCTTGCGTGTCGGCAAGACCCTCCGGCCGGGTGGTATGGCCGGGGAGCCTTCCAGTGCATTCAGCACGGCGCGGGCCTCCCCTGCGACGAAACGGCCCGGTGTGTCTCGTACCTCGATCGCCAGGTCGTCATCACGCTCCATCAGCGCTTCTCGTACTTTGGTGGCCGCTTCGTGGTCGTGTACGGCGATGAGTACGTGCGGCGCTTGTAGTGCATGTGCGAGACCGACAGCACCGTCCAGTACGAGGTGCGGCGACTGTGCGAGCAGTAGGCGGTCTTTGCGGCTCAGTGGTTCGCTCTCGGAGCCGTTGACGACTACTGCCTCCACTCCACGTCGCGGGAGGTCCTTCAGCTTGAGTGCTACGGGAAAGGCAGCGCCACCGCGTCCTCTGAGCCCGACAGCTTCAGCCAGGGCGGTGTAGTCGTCGCGGTTTCGGTGCGGTTGGGGACCGTGCGTTTGTAGGTGGCGGTGCAGGTCCAGTGGTCCCTGGTCGAGTCCGGCTAGGAGTCTGGCCACACCGATCACTCTGGTTGCTTCGAGCGTTCTCACTGGGCCCTCCACGCGCGAGAGATCGGCGTTGCGTTGAGGCGGTACGCACCTGCTATCGCGACCGCTGCAAGGCAGGTCACGGTGATGGAGAGCATCCACGGCGTAGTGCGGTCCGTACCTGCCAGCAGTGCGTGGCCGATGGACAGGAGCCAGCCAACCGATGCGGCGATGTGCAGCTTGCGCCAGTACTTGGCGAAGCGCGCTGAGACCGCTAGGCGACCGCGGGACGCTCCGACGAGTGATGCCAGTACCAGGCTGTACAGCGCGAGTACGCCGACTGCCATGGCAAAGGGGCGGTACCCGGAGCCGAACGGCCAGTACAGGACTGTCGGACTGATGCTGACGTAGGTGTCAGCTATTACTGCGACCACGTGCGTTGTCAGCAAGACCAGTCCGGTCACTGCGGCTGAGCGGTGGACGTACTGCAGCCAGAAGCGGCGCTCCGGTTTGCGGATGCGCGGCATCACCATGCCTAGTACGGCCGACAGGGTGAACATGACCATCGTGACCACGCCGGCGGCACGGGCCAAGTACCAGAGGGTCATCAGGCGGCCCTGCTAGTAGTCGGCCAGCCGGACAGCTCGGTGACCTCACCGTCCTCGCCTATCAACCGCGCCGGATGACCGGACAGCTTCAACCGCCCGAGTGCCGCGTCACCAGTGGCAATAAGCGCGGTGCTGAAGGTGTTCGCGCGTACAGCCGTCGGCGCCCACACCGAGGCAGTCCGGTACGCCCCTTCGGCCGGATGTCCCGTACGCGGGTCGATTACGTGATGCGCGTACCCGTCCGCCGTACGCCACCGACGTACCGTACGCGTCGACGTGGCGAGCCCCCCGTGCGCCAGCGTCACCAACACACCCGGCCCACCAGCCCGCTCCGCCACCGTCACCACCCAGGGCTCTTTAGGCACCCCCGCTGCCCTTAGATCCCCACCAATCTCAACCAGCACGGCACACCCGTACCGCTTACTCAACAAATTGGCCGCCCGATCAGCAGTCCACGCCTTAGCAGTAGCCCCCAAATCCAGGGCAACCCCCTTGGGCACCCCCAACAACCCCAACTTCCGATGAACCCGCACCTCCCGCCACCCACCAACCCCACCAACGTCCGGCATGCCATCCACCCCAGACGACACCCCACGCACGCCACCACCCACGACCGGCCCGCGCACCCCGCCAACCCCCGGCGGGAACCCGCGCACACCACCACCCACGGGCCGGCCGCCGCGCACCTCCGGCGACAATCCGCGAGCTCCACCCACCACCGGCGACGTCCCGCGCACCTCCTGCGGCAACCTACGAGCTCCACTCACCTCCCGAGGTGGCCGGTGCGCTCCACCCACCACCTGCTCTCCACCAGCCGCCTGCGGTGCACCAGACGCCTCGCGAGCCGCTCGCTCTTCGCGGGTTGGTTGCTCTCCGTGGGGTGATTGCGGTTCCTGGGAGGACTGCAGTTCCTGGGAGGACTGCAGTTCGTGGGGTGTTTGTGGTTCGTGGGGAGAGGGCGGGAAGCGGCGGCGTACGGCTTCTATGTCGGCGTCATACCCAGCAGCAATAACCGCCGCACCAACCGTCGGATCAACTGCCCCGCCGCTCACCTGCGCCGCGACCAAGCTGACATCAACCAGCTCGGCAAACAGCCGCGACACCGGCACGAACGCCCCAGCCCGCCGGTTCACCACCGACAACTCGGAATCAACCCGAAACCGGCTGGCAGCCTTGTCAACCCGATCCATCAATCCTTTGAGCTCACCACAAGCCGCCCCCAGCACGGCCGGGTCGTCCACGGTCAGCCGCACCGAGCAACTCCACGCACTCCAAGCCCGCGACGCACTCATGACCCATGACTCCCACCCTGAGAGCTGGACCCCGAGTCCGCCGACCCAAGCCCACTACCGCTGCTCGAACTACTCCCACCCGAACTAGTCCCATTGGAACTAGTCCCACCCGAACTATCACTCGAGCCACCGGAGCTCCCGGAAGCATTTGAGCCACTCGAACTGCTGGAACCCGATTCGTCCGAGCTCGTCGCCGCCCCCGACCCAGCGCCGGAGTGCTTGGCCGACACAACCGCGACCGACACCCCCGTCGCCCCAACCCCAAGCACCGCGGTCGCGATCGCAGCCACCGAAGCCCGCCGCACCCACCCCCGCCGCCCCGAACGTGATCCGCCGTTCCCACCTGTCATCACCATGCAACGAGGCTCGCCCGATCCCCCTCAGCCCCACTCCAAGAAACCCTCAAGCCACCATCAAGTTCTCCTGAACCTTCCCTGAAAGCCCCGCTCAGAATCCGCCACACATCCTAGGAAGCGCCCGCACAGCGCCCCGTACAGCTCCCGGTGCAGCGCCCCGTGCAGCTCCCGGTGCAGCGCCCCGTGCAGGCGACAGCTTCCACGACACAAACGCCCCCACCGCGGCGGAGGACGGCGCCGCGCCCGGTCAGCCGGGGTGCCGTGTTCACCGGGGCCGAGCGAGGCCGGATCCGCAAGCAGCACCCCGGACCGGCGCCGAGGCGGGACGCCGGATGCCGGTGGTCGCCGGATGCCGGTGGTCGCCGGGTGCCGGTGAGTTGCGTGTGGTTGCCGGTGCCGAGCGAGTTGCGAGTGGTTGCACGGCGCCGGGTGAGTTGCGGGTGGTTAACGGGTGCCGGTTCAGCAGGGCACTGGCACGCCCGTTGTGGGTCAGGCCAGGCGGTTGACGGCTGACTTGGCCAAGGAAGCGATTGCCTTGTCGACCGAGCCTGGCGTTCCGCTGGCCTCGGCGATGCCGTAGTTGGTGCCCTTGCTGAAGACGACGATGCCCCCGCTCGGGCGGGTCTCGCGCCCGCGGTACGACACCGCCCAGGTGGCGACACCCGTACCGACCTTCACGGTGTGCGTCGGACCGTAGTGGAAGTCCCACTGCGACGTACCAGCCTGGCAGCCCCGAATACCGGCGTTGACCAGCGTCTTGGCGTACCCACTCGCCTGTGCCGCCGACTTGGCCTGCGCGATCGACTCGGTGAGCAACTGCTCCTTGTCATTCCGGCTAGTCCACGCCACGTTGATCGGCTTGCGAGCCCCGTGCAGGACGCCCGTCCACGGGTTCCCTTCCCCCAGGCACGCGGAGAAGTCTTCGTCCCGGTTGAGTCCGATCTTCGCGGTGTCGAGCTTCGGGCTCACCGCGGCGAGGTCCTCGCTCTGCAGCAGCTGACTCGACCCAATCGCCCGCACAGCCGCCACACCCGCCCCGGACCGCTCCACCGCGCCCTGACCGGACGTAGCCCCCTCACCCGTCGACTGGACCGACCCTGCCTTCCCAACAGCGGACTGCCCGGCTCCGGCGTGACCGGAGGTGGGCTGGTCGGCTTGAGCCGGCATGAGCCCCCAGGCCACACTGACCGAGACAGAAGCGACGACTGCCGCGCCCGCAAGCACTCCAAGCGAACGCACCCGGCGCCGCCCGCCCGTACCGTGCGACCGGCCTGTTTCCGGACCGCCGCTCCCCGAGCGCGACGGGCCGGTGGTGTTGTTGTCGGTAAGCATCAAGATTCCCCTTCTGGTCGTGCCGCCGAAGCAGCACGGCGGTTGCTGTCACCACCAGAGAGGGGCCATGCCAGCATTTTGTTGGATGCGACTTTCCAACAGCACCGTTCTCAGCCCAGGCGGCGGGCCGCGAGGCGGCTCAGGGTGGCGAGTTGCTTGGCGGCGTCACCATCAGCGACCACACAAGCCGCCTCGTCACCGGCGCTGGAACACCAGTTGATGCTGAACACAGCAACATGGTTTCCACGGCGCAGCACGGCCGTACCCCCACTGATCTTCGCGTCCTTTGGCGCCCGCCCAGCGGTGTTGAACGACCCGTCGATCTCGCCCACCCAGCTAGCAGTCGTCACCCGGTCGATCGGTTCGCTGTGCGTGGCTCCGTACACCCAATAGCCGGCCGGCCGCTTCTGACACGCTTCCAGCTTGCCGAGTACCTGCCGTGCGACCTGTTCGGCCTCGTCTTCGTCGCGGGCAGCAACCGCCTGCTCGTACGCGACGACGGTCCCGCCCTCCCACGTTCGCTGGACAGGCGGTCCACTGACGGCGATGTCGTCAAGGGTCTGCATCTTGTCGCAGCCAACCAACTCGAGCCGTACGTCGGGCGGTTGCGGACTGACCGCCAGTCCGACGCTACTGAGGTCGGCGTTGCTGAGCATGTTCGCGCTGGTGACCGGACCATCAAGCGACCCGCTCTGCGTACTCGCACTGGGCCGCGGCGAGCTGGTGTGAGCAGGCGGCACCGGAGTCGTGCCACTCTCACCAGGACGACCAGCCACGGGCGTACCCGCATCCGGCAGCACAACAGCACCCACCACCGCTCCCAGCACTGCAGCGGCCCCAACCACGCACATCCCCGTACGAGGCCTCATGACCGCCGCGAAGCGTCCGACCGGAGTCGCGGCTCCATGAACTTCCGCGCCCGGTGGATGCGGTCCTTGACCGTACCCAGCCCTGTCTTCGTGACGTCGGCGATCTCCTGATAGCTGAGCTCACCCAGGTCGCGGAGGATGAAGGACTCGACCAGTACGGGATGCTGCTGCTCGAGTTCGTCCAGCGCGTCGAGCAGGTCCAGGCGGGTGCCCGCGATCACACTCGTCGTCCGCGGATCGGGCGATTCGGGGACAGTGTCCAGTACGCCGAGCGCGTCGGCCCGGTCCCGCAGCGAACGGTACGTCGCCCGCGCCGCATTGGAACTGATCACGGTCACCCAACCGGCAAACGACCCCCGACCCGTGTACGAGGCCAACTTTCGGCTGATGATCAGGAGATCCTATAGATCTGGCCACCACCAAGCTTCCTCTGAATCTGCTTCGCCACCTTCTCGCAGCCAGTCCAGCATTTCGAATCCGCGGGATCCTGCGGCTTCCACCGCGGTCCGAGATCGTCGGGTTTCGGTGGCGTGAAGTCGTCTCCATCATCGCCCGGCGGATGTGCGGTTCCTCCACTACCTCCTGCGATGATGGAGAGGAGGATTTTGGTTGGTAGTCCGAGGACGCCGAAGCCGCCGGCTATTACTGCGCCGCCGCCGACGATGGCCTGGGCCGGTGGGAGTGGGACGAATCCGCCGCCGGCTCCTCCTCGGCCTGCGCCGCCCCAGCCGCCGCCGCTTCCGCCGGCCATGCAGGGAGCACCGCACGCGGGGTTGTTTGTCGATCCCAGGCCGCCGCCGAGGCCCATGTTGAACCAGTTGTAGTCGGTGGTGGTGCCGACGTTGGAGATGACGGAGCCGTACTGGTTGACAGGACGTTCTTGTATTACCGGTCGGGCCAGGCGCTGGGTTTGTCAGTCAGGTTGTTTAGGTACCGACGATGGAGGCCGGCCAGGTTGAGGCGTGTCCCAACACAGCCATCAGTATGAAATTCACCCGAGCCCTTGACACTCGATCGAACACTGCCCAGCGCATATCGCCGCATATCGCCACCCATGCACGGCACCTTGAGGACCTCGACAACGCAACAAGGCAGGTCGAATGGTAAATGCCATCACAAGGCCCCGATCAACGGCCCACCCAACTCAAGATCAACACTGGGCACTTACCTCGATGACCAAGGATTCGAAATCGACATCTCCGGGACCATCGCCGCAATGAAGGCGAACCGAGCTCTGCGACCAAGCGTCGATCAAGATCCCAGCATTGCCGATCCAGGCGTGCGTCACACCGGATTCATTACATCCAGCTATTCCACATCCTGAGGTCCCGAGTTGGGCTTCTTCCACCGGACGACCGCGGCGTCAGAAATTCAACACTCAACGGGAAAGGAGCAGTATCTGTCCATAGAATCGCCTTAGATGGGAGCTAGTTGTTAATTCTCAGACTTAGACCGTTCTTTGCAGACAAGTTTACCGCATGTCGCACATTCGGCGACATGCGCACCACATCGATCTTGCCACCTCGGACATCCATTGGCACGGGCCACAAATACGACATGTGCACCGATTCTCCGCCGAGGTCGATTGCGCAATCCTCAGATTCAATAAACCGACACCACTTAAAGTCACGATACAATTCTCTGATATCCCAGCCGCCTACGTGGAGCGAAGAGCGCATGGCCCTGTGACCACCTCGGTGCGAAGTTTGTTCCGCCGGACCGAAACGGCACAGACTCGTGACTCAATTCCATCGACTCCACTGCGATCGACGTCTTGCTGCCTCCATTGCTGGACCGCACCGACCTTCAGTGCGCGGCGCGTCGGGACCATACCTCCCATCAGCTGCGCCGCAGCACGAGTCGGCTTAGGCAAGATCTTCAAAGTCCGCGTTGGCAAGGTCGGACAATGCCGACATTACGTTCTCACGCGTAACACTAGGCACGACAAGAACATGCGACAACGCACACCTGCCGGACCTCTCTATCTCATCCAAAACTTCTTGATGTAGCCGCGCCGAATCATAGATCGTCAGATTCCACTGCCGAACTCCCCTGCGCACCACAACATCAACGAGGTACCCTTTCGACTCGGTCTCGAACTCATACCCGTCGAGATATCCTGGAAATTCCACCTCAAAGTCGCTCTCCAACGTAACCTCCTAGCGGATCTTAACTTTAGCAAGCTCCTTAGCGAATTGCTCTGGCGTCAGATTTGCTCCCGGCCGTGGTGCAATCTCATAATGCTCCAAATCCTTCCCTCTCTGAATTATTCGGAGCGTGCTCGGGATGGAACTCTGATCGACCTCGTATGGCACAAATCCCTTGGAGGTCAACTTTCCGGAGTTACTGAACAAAGAGATACCATGGCTGTCCTTGACGAAGCCGGTTTGCTTGTCCACCTTATATTCATTTGGGCGCGGTTCGAAACTTGGTGGATCATCGCCTCGGCCGCCCCGAAAACACTCTCTAGGCGGGCCACAGTCACCGTCATCGGGTGGTTGAGCGGTCCCTCCACTAGTTCCTCCGCCGCCTCCCTTGCCTGCGATGATGGAGAGGAGGATTTTGGTTGGTAGTCCGAGGACGCCGAAGCCGCCGGCTATTACTGCGCCGCCGCCGACGATGGCCTGGGCCGGTGGGAGTGGGACGAATCCGCCGCCGGCTCCTCCTCGGCCTGCGCCGCCCCAGCCGCCGCCGCTTCCGCCGGCCATGCAGGGAGCACCGCACGCGGGGTTGTTTGTCGATCCCAGGCCACCGGTGAGACCCATGTTGAACCAGTTGTAGTTGCCGGTGGTGCCGACGTTGGAGATGACGGAGCCGTACTGGTTCAGGGCGTTCTTGTATTGCTGGTCGGACCAGGCGCTGGTTTCGTCGGTTAGGTCACCTTGGGGGCCGACGACTGTGGCTGGGGTGGCAGGGTTGGTTGGGCAGAGGGGGTTGCCGGAGGCGCAGACCGGGTCGCCGGGTGGCGGCTGCTTGACGTTCTGGGCGTCTTGCTCCAGCTGATCGCGTTCCTTCTTGATCTTCTTGTTGAGCTGGCATTGGGGGTCGCAGGGCGGCGGTGGTGGCGGCGGCTTCGGCCCACACCGGGTCTTACACCCCCCATCCCCATCCCCATCGTCGTCTCCACCGTCACCCTGGCCGGTGCCGGGGCAGTTCTTACCCCCACCGCCCGGCGGGCACTTCACCTCACAGGTATTGGTCTCCTTGCACGTCGGCTTCTTGGGAGGTTTGGGCGGCTTGTAATCACAGGGATGCCAGTCGACAAAATCGTCGCCCCCTTCGGTCATCCGAATCTTCTTGGTGATGCTGTAGTCACGGTCGCAGTTCCCGCCACCACCGGGATCCTGGCGAATATTTCCGGTCGGGTCGTTGTAGGTGAGGGGGTTGCCGCCGGCGTACGCGTACAGGTTTTGGACGGAACTGGTGGTTCCCGCGTTGTGGGTGATTGTGTCTCGGGAGTTGAAGGTGGCGGTGTTGGGGTTGTACCAGCGGGCGCCTTGGTTTACGTCGCCGGAGCGGGGGTCGGTCCAGTCGCCTTGGTAGCCGACTCGGTATTTGAGGCCGGTGGCGTTGGTGGATTGGCCGAAGGGGTCGTAGGTGCGGGAGTCGGGGAGGCCTGCGGACAGGGTTGTGTCGGTGGGGTCGAAGCCGGCGACGATGTCGCCGTGGCGGTCGGCCAGGACCAGGCGCTTGGTGGTTTCGTAGCCGACGGCCAGCAGGCCGTCCGAAGCCGCGCGGCCGAAGAACTGGGTGCCGTCGGAGACGACCTCGTCGCTGAAGCCGTCGTAGCGCATTCGGGCCGTGCCGGCCTGGACAGGACGGTCGAGGGCGTCGTAGGTGAAGTCACGGTCCGAGCGGGTGATCATCCGGTCGAAAGCGTCGAAGCTGAACGCCTCCGTCGTCGTGGTCCCGCCCGCCGTGGTCGCCTGCGTCCGCAACGCACCGCGGGGCGAGTAGGTGTAGGTGGAGGTGCCGTCGTCCAGGAGCCGGTTGCGTTCGTCAAAGGACGCGAGCTTCGTACCGGCCTTGGTGCGGTTCGAGTTCGCGTCCCAGCCGTACGCGGTGGTCGTCGTTCCCTTCGTCCATGAGGTGAGGCGTCCGAGCTGGTCATAGGCGTACGTGTTGTTGCCGGCGCCCGCGACCCCGGTGGTGTTCTTCGAAGTGACGTTGTTGTCGGCGTCGTACCCATAGGTGATCGATGACACCGAAGCAGCACCGGCCTTGAGCACATCCGAGTTCATCCGCCCGTATGCGTCGTACCCAACTGTGCGGACCCGCCCCGAGCCGAAGTCGATTGTCGACAACTGACCGGCCGCGTTGTAGCCGATTGTCTGCAACAGACGCGTGACCGGATCGGTGACCGTCGCCGGACGACCATTCACATACGTGAAGTCGGCGGTACCGGCGGCATCGATCCGCTGTGTCAGTTGACCATCGGGGTCATATCCTTGCGTCGACGTACCGGACGGGCCATCGGCGCGCAGCAGCATCCCTCGGTCGTTGTAGCTGTAGGTGTTGACACCATCCAGCGCACTCGAGGTCGCCAGTCGGCCACCCAAGTCGTAGGTCAGGTTGCGCGCCGCAGTCGGCGACTCCGCGTTGGCACCGGTCTCGGTCTGCAGCCGTCCCGCCGCATCAAAGACCCGCGTCCGAGTGACACCGCCCGGAGACAGCAGCGAGACCGCGTTCCCAGCCGCGTCGTACGACGCCGTCCAGGTCCGATCGGTCAGCGCCGGATGCGCCGTGGTGGACGGCTCGATCACCTTCTCCGGCAGACCCAGACTGTTCACGGTGTACGTGGTCGCGTTTCCACGCCCATCGGTGTACCTGGTCCGGTTGCCCGCCGCGTCGTACCCGTACGACACGTTCACCTGATCGGTCGCCGACACCGGATCGGTCTGCGTGATCAGCCGGCCAAGCGCGTCAAACGTGTACGTCGACGCACGATTCCCCGACGCCGGTGTCGACGAAACAAGATTGCCGTCCAAGTCGTACCCGAGCACGGTGGTGCCCAGGGCAACGTTCGACGAGTTCAACGTCTTCGAAGCGACCAGTTGCCCGGCCTTGTCGTACGTCGCGACGCTGCTCCGCCCCATCGCATCCGACGACCGCACTTGACGCCCGGCGTAGTCGTAGCCCAACTGCGAAACCACGTTGTTCGGATCGGTCGACTTGGTCAACTGACCGAGCGTGTCATAAGTGCTCAACGCGACCGCGCCGGACGGCGACTGCGCACTCACGACGTTGTCCATGTCGTCGTACGTCAGCCGCGTCACGAAGTTCGCAGCCGTCGGCTTCCGCTCCACGGCCGTGGACGTGACCACCCGGTCCAGGTCGTCGTAGGTGAACTTCTTCACCGCACCCAACGGATCGGTCGTCGACTCCACGTCACCGTTTGGCGTGTACGTGACCTTCGAGACGGCCCGCTCGTCATTCGTCTTGCCCGGTGCGTCGACCTGTACCCGCTGATTCAGCTGGTCGTAGGTGAATCGAGTCGCATTGCCCCGCTCGTCGACCTGCTGTAACAGGTTCCCGACCGCGTCGTAGCTGAAGCTCGTCTTGGGCGTCACCGCGCTACCACCCGGCGGTGTATAGGGCGCCCCACTCACCTCAGCTGTCCGGCCGAGCTTGTCGAACACCGACTTCGTCACGTTCCCGAGCGCGTCCTTCGACGAGGTCGCTTGCCCGAACGCGCCGTACCCGACCAACGCGGTCGGCTGCACGTCAGCCGGCGTACCGCCGTCCTGCTCGGCCTTCACCTTCGGCGCGACGGTCTTGATCAACCGGCCGAGCTCGTCACTCACGTACGTCGTGGTGAAGTCCGCCTTGACCGCGCCGGACGCATTGCCTCGCGGCGTCGTCATCGCAGTGGTCAACCCACGCTGGTCGTACACCCACGATGTCGTCAGATTGCCCGACGTGTTCTCCACCGTCTGCGACACCCGTCGCCCGGCCGCGTCGAACACGTAGTTGGTCGCATCAACGACCGCGGTCGGCCCGGCGAGGTCGGCGTTCGACCAGTCGCCGGTGTTCTCCTGGCGGGTCACATTCCCGGCCAGGTCGTGCACGTACGAGGCTTTCCGCTTCAGCCCCGCCGGGTCACTCGTCTCGGTCCCGACCCGCCCCGCGACATCGATCGTGTACGTCGTCGTGGACTTGCCGTTGTCCGTGACCGCCTGAACCCGGTTGCCGGCCTTGTCGTAGGTGTTCGATTCCAAGACGTACGGCCGCGTCGATCCATCAGGGTTGTGGAAACCCTCCAGTTTCTTGGTCTTGAGCGTGTCGTCGAGGTTGTACTCGTACGTCACCAGCCGGCCCATCGCGTCGACCTCGGCCCGCTTCCGGCCGGCCAGGTCGTACTGCGTCTTCGACCGCACCGCATAGTCGATCCCCTCCCGCGGACCGTCCGTCGGCGGGTTGTTCGGATCGGCCGGAAGGTTCAGGTCCCAAACCTCGGTCGGCATGTTCAGATCCGAGTACTTGTACTCGAACCGGTTCCCGTTCGCGTCCTCCGACCAGGTCCGGTTCCCGGCATCGTCGTACCCCTGCTGCGACTGCTTGCCGTCGGCATCGACCGTCGACGCCAGCCGGTTCCGGTCGTCGTACGTCATCGTCGTGACCCGCGGCTCGTCGGCCGTCGTCAGATCCCGCGCCGTCGTCTTCACCACGTTGCCGTCGGCGTCGTACTCCAGCTCGGCCTTCTGCTGATGCTGCTCACCAGTCACCGCGTCCGTCGTCACCGGCCCGGTGATCGCCGTGACCCGCGACATCTTGTCGTAGTCGTACGACGTGGTCACACCGGTCGGATAGGTGTCCGAAATCTGTGTCTCGGTCTTCTTTCGCCCGATCTCGTCGTAGGTGTACTTCGTCACCAGCCCCGACGGCGCCGTCGTCTGCACAAGGCCACCGAACTGGTCGTACAAGTACTGCGTCACTGCCGACGTCGACGCGTTGACCTTCACTGTCTCGGTCTTCAGCAATCCCGGCGGCATCGCCTTGCCGTCAGGCCCCGTCTGCACCCCATCGGTGTACGCGTACGTCTTCAGGCCACCATCCGGACTGAACTCCGACGCCACATCCCCCGAAGCCGTGATGTTCCGGTTCTTCTTGTACGTGTTGTCGGCCGGCCCCGACGAGCGACCGTCACGAAACTCCCACAGCTTGTCCCAGCGCGGATCGAGCGCCGGCCAGATCGCATTCGTGAAGTACGTGCTGTACTCGGTCCGGCAGTCCGTCCCACCCGCACCGCGACAGGTCTTCGTCGACGTCGCGTTGCCACGATCGTCGTACGCCATGCTGACCTCGCCACCCATCTCACTGGTGACCTTCGTCAACTGACCCGTCTTGTCGTGGGTGAAGCTCCGGATCGCATAGCCGACATCCGGCCAGTGCGGTGTCGTATCCGCCGTCCACGGCTTGTGCGTGTCCTCACCGAGCGGCCGTCCAGTACGCAGCAGCCAGCCACCCAGAGCGTCGTACTCATACATGTACGAGCTGTTGCCCGGACCGGTGACCAGAACATCGCGGACCAGGTCCTTGGAGTTGCCGATCAGTTCGGGAGCGCCGACCGTCCAAGCACCACCGTTCCCGTCGACATACTTCTGCACTCTGTCATTGGCCTGGTTGTACTCGATCTGAGCAGTTGTCCGACCCGCGGCCGACGTGATCGACGACAACTGATCAGCAGCGTTGCGACCCTGCTGCCAGTGCGCGACCACATCCTTGGTCGTCAGCGGATGCGAGTACAGCGCCACCTCGTCGATCTGACCGGTGAAGTACTTCACCGACTGCGTCCCGTACGACGGCCATGCTGTCGGCGCCGCCGCGACAGCCGCACCGATCTGGGTGACCGGGAACTGCTCGTGATCCACCACGCTCTGGGTGATTGTCCCGATCGCGACACCATCCAGGTACAGCGACTGCCGTGTCCCCAGTGAGCTCAGGACGACGTGGTGCCATTGGTTGTCATTCACCAAGCCGACTGAGGTCATCGGCGCCGCCGAACCGTGCCAGAACTGACCACGCAGCTTGCCGTCCGCGCCGACGTACAGCACCGGCATGCCACCGGTCGTGGCCTTGCCCCACGACTCTTTCTGGTATCCCAGCAGCGGCTGACTCGTCGACCCGCTCGTCTTGAACCACAACTCGACCGCCTCATCGCGGCTCCGGGTCGAGATCCCGTTCGGCAACTGGACCCGGCCCGCCCCGGTGAAGGCAACCGACTTGTCCGCATCGCCGGCGCCGGCCAACGCGCTGCCTTGCCCGTACTGGACGCCCGCGTACGTACCGAAGCCGTCGTCCAGCGCGATGTCCACCTCGTTGGTGGCATTGGCATCGCTGCCATCGTCGGACAGCCGGAAGTACCCGTCCGGCTTACTGTCCAGCACCGCGCTGCGATAGTGCGACCCCGGCGCCGAACCGTACGTCGTGCATTTCTGCTCGCTATTGCACGACTTCGTCAGCACATCACCGGAGTACTCGTACGTCCATGTCAGCGGCGAACCGCCGACCGGCTGCGTACTGACCGACGCAACGTGCTTGTTGTCAGCCGTCCAGGTGAACGACAGCTTCCGCCCCGCGCCGTCCAAACTCGCTGCGGAGTCCAGCGTCCCGTCCGCGCGATAGGCCAGCGTGAGGGGTTTGCCCTGCGTGGCATAGATCTTCGACAGCCGCCCGGTACCGGCCGCGAACTCGTACTTCGTGCCCGGTGCGATCTGCAACGTCCAAGGGCCGTTGGCCGCAGCAGCAGTCAGGACCGCCTTCGATCCGCGCGGCGCGGCGAACGTGCCGTCCGCGTTCCGGCCGAACCGGACCTGCCGGCCGTCGGGGTACGTGACAAGAGCGTTCCCGTTGTCATTGTTCTCGAGCACCAGACGCATGTCGTACCGGCTGGTCCAGCCCGCCCCGAACAAGCCGTCACGCCGCGGATCGAGGCTGTTGTACGTCCGCGCGACGTTCAACTCCGGACCCGCCACCGGCACCACGATGTCCAGCGCCGAGGCCGTGTAGTTCCCGACCGCCGGATCGTACGGCTTGTCCTGCGACTTCCCGTCATTGTTCGCGATATGCCCCGTGATCGCCGGCTGCGGCACGTCGGTGAACAGCCCGATCTGTGGACCAATCGAATGCGAACCGTCGTTGTCCTGAACGTAGATCTCCCACCGGTACTCACGGTTCCAGGCCAGCTTCCCGGCCGGCACGATCCAGGTCTTCGACGACGTGTAGTCACCCCTGAAGAAGCACCCGACATGGGTGTCCTCGCCGACGACCTCACACAGCCGGAACGAGTACTTCAGGGTGTTCGCCGGCGCGTCCGGGTCGATCGCGGACGCCCACACCTGGGGCGTCAAGGAGTACGCCTGCGCGCCGTTCAGCGGCCAGACCTTCGACAGATCCACCACTGGTGGAACGTTCTGGATGGTGATCAACCGAGCCGCGGGCACCACGCCCCAGTCGGTGTACCAGCGATGGACGGTCGTATCTCGATGCACCATCGAGAACTCGAGCTGATAATCGACGCCCGCTGCGCTACCAGGGAGGGGATTGACCGCGACGTCCAGATTGATCTTTCCACCGTGCGGCACCGACGTGGTCACCGGAGTGCTCAGCACCGCCCAGTTCTGCAGCTTGCCACCCTTGTAGATCCGGTAACTCATGTAGTCGTTGCCCGGCTGCCAGGTGAACCCGCCCAGGTTCGTGATCGTCATCGGGAACTTCCCGGCCTTGTCCTGCGTGACATAGTCCGCCGGGTTCTGCTTCCGGAACGCGTACGACGCGTGGTACGGCGAATGCGTCACCGCCAGCCGCGGCGGATTCGCGGTGTTGATACCGGCCAGCTTCTTCCACGAGTACCGATCCGAGCGCTGATTCGCGAACAACGCGAACCCGAAGTTCGACCGCTTCCCATCAACCAGGCTCTGCAGCCAAGAAACACCGGCGGCGTTGAACGGCAGCGCGTCGTACATTGGCTGACAGGCTGTCGTTCCGGTCGAGTTCGACACGTATCCACGCGAGAAACTCTTCGCTGCGACCACCGACGGCGTCGTCTGCGGACCCGGATACTTCAAGCTCGGCAAGGGCGTCGACTGCCACCCTTCCATCACCCCGTACACATCGAGCGCACGCGACGAACAGGTGTCGGCTTGGTAGTTGTACACCTCAAGCTGCGCCGCGACGATCGTGTCGTACCGGAACGCATCCACCAGACTCGGGAACGACAACAGCGACGTGAACGCGTTCCAGCCGGACGTCGACGAACAGTTCGTCGTACCCGCCGCCGGACGGCAACCCACCTGCAGGTCGCTCGCGCCGCTGATCGAACCGTTCACACCCGCACTGACCGCATAGTTCGGCGTCACCCGATCCGTCGGAATCACCGTCGGGTCGACCCGCACCGGGAACACCCGCGCGGGGTCATCCAGCCAAGCGCTGTCCGCCGTGACCTTGAGCGCCTGCCGGCCGTCAACAGTCACCAGCTCGTATGCGACCGCGTTCGACGTCGCGCGTACCTCGACCGTGTTCGAGTCCTCCATCGTGCCGGCCGGAATCCGCGCCCGCTCGGTCCCGTGCTCGTCGGTCAGCACCACGTCCCGCCCGACCAGGGACGCGGTCAGATTGGCGCTGAGATTCAGCGGGAACACGAACGAACGCGGCGCCGTGGCCGACTTGAGGACGATCGTTTCCTTGACACCACGCGGCTGCGATTCCAGCTCCAGATCCGAGCCAGGTAAGAACTCCGGAAAGAGCACCTTGCTGCCCGCCAACTGCCCTGGCACAGCCGCGGCACCCGCCACACCCCAACCAACCGTGTGCCCGTCACCCAACTCCAGACCCGCCACCGGATCCGCGTCCGCCTGTCCCGCGATCCAGGAAGAGATCTCCGTCGAGATCGTCTCCCAGCCACCGCCCTCGCGCGGCTGCAAGTTCGCGTTGATCCCGGCCCACGAACCATCAGGCTTCTGGAAGTTCAACGGCGCGGGCGACAGCATGCTCGTCTCGGTGCCGTCCGCGTTGACAAACGTCTGTGAGTAGCGGTCCCGCTTCTCCGGCAGCTCCCGGCTCGTCTGCTTGTCGAACCCCTTCACCGACAGCTGTTTCGACGGCGTCGCCTTCGCGGCCTTCGGAGCAGGCTGCTCCGCTGCGGCATTCACGGGCTTCGCTGCCGTGACTGGAAACCTCGACCGCAATGACGGCGGCCTTACCTGGTTCTGCCCAGCCGGCAACGGGGCAGGCAACTTCCCCGCACCAAGTCGCTGGGCCGGCGCCTTCGCCTCTCCCTTACCTGACATCGCCGCCGGCGGCACCGGTGGATCAGCCGCCGCGGCCGGTGCGGCAGGCAACGCCGGACCGAGCCCGAGCAGCGGAACAGCCAACGCGACAAGAATCGCGGTCAGCCTCGCTACCCGTACCCGACGACGGCGAGCACGTGAAGACAACCTGGACTTGGGCATGACGAGATCCCCCTGGGCGTGGATGACCTGAATCACGACCCTGGGGTCCCGCGACCCCACCAGCGCCGTCTCCGACCCTATTTGCTGAGGTTCCGAAGAGCCAGGAATAGGCAGGTACCTGCAAATCTTCGAAAATCTGTAACGCCGCGACTGCGCTGAGCTTCGGGAGGCAGGCGCCACTGTGCGGGCCGGTAGGCTCTGCGGGGTTCTGTGGGTCTATGGCGAGGGTGATTGATGAGTTGGGTTTCGGCTGTGGTGCTGGGGATTGTGCAGGGGCTTACGGAGTTTTTGCCGGTTTCGTCCTCGGCTCATCAGCGGGTGGTTGCGGCGTTGGCGGGGTGGGATGATCCGGGGGCGGCGTTCACGGCGGTGACGCAGTTGGGGACCGAGGCGGCGGTGCTGATCTATTTCCGGCGGGACATCGCGCGGATCGTGGTGGCGTGGGTGAGGTCGTTGACGGATCGGTCGCGGCGGAGTGATCCGGATGCGCGGCTGGGGTGGTACGTGATTCTGGGGACGATTCCGATCGCGGTGCTCGGGTTGTTGCTGCAGGATCAGATCGAGACCGCGTTCCGGGATTTGCGGGTCGTCGCGGCGACGTTGATCGGGTTCGGGATTGTGCTCGGGATCGCGGATCGGGTCGGTGCCGACGAGCGGCCGTTGACGCGGCTGACGACGGGGCATGCGATCGGGTACGGGTTCGCGCAGGCGCTGGCGTTGATTCCGGGCGTATCGCGGTCCGGCGGCACGATCACGGCCGGGCTGTTGCTCGGGTACCGGCGGGAGGCCGCGGCGCGGTACTCGTTCCTGCTCGCGATCCCGGCCGTACTGGCGTCGGGGCTGCTGGAAGTTCGGAAGATCGGCAGCGGCGAGGATCATGCCGATTGGGGGCCGACGTTGCTCGCGACCGGGATCGCGTTCGTGATCGGGTACGCGGCGATCGCGTGGTTCCTGAAGTACATCACCACGCACCGGTTCACCGGCTTCGTGATCTACCGGATCGGCCTCGGCGTGGTCATCCTCGCCTTGGTCGGCACCGGCACCCTGGCGCCCTGAGCACAACCGCGCCCTGAAACACCCGGGAAAAGCAGAACCGGGGACACCACCCGACGGCGGTGTCCCCGGAACCAGGGTTTTGTTACTCGCCGACCAGCTGGTCGTAGTGCGTGGTGAGCGACACGTGGCTCGAGCCGTTGAACTCGACGCCCGGGATCTTGCCGTACGACGTGATCGCGGTCTTGCTGCCGTTCGCCTTGCTCATCGCGTACTGGTAGCCGGTCTTGGTGTCGTGGTCGACGCCGACGATCAGCGAACCGCCGCGCGTACCGCAGCCCTGAACGACCAGCGACTCGTACGCGGACCAGCCGGACGAGCGAACCAGCTTCAGCACCGGCTTGGCACCGGCCGCGACCGGGATGTGCACGGTCCAGAGCGCACCCGCGTTGGTCGTCATCAGCAGCGTGTCGTACGTCGCCGTCTCGCTGAGCACGGTCATCGCCTTGAAGCCGCGGAAGCCCGGCAGCGGGCCGAGCGCCTTGAAGCCGGCGCCGACGATCGCGTACCGGTAGAGGCTGCCGTTGGTGTTCAGGCCGTACAGGTACTGGTGCCGCGGCCCGGCGACGCTGTAGTTCGACGTCGCGATGGACTTGAAGCTGCTCCAGCCCGAGCCGACCTTCTTGAAGGTCGGACGCGGCGAGGCGGTCTCGCTGGCCGGCAGGTAAGTCGTGTGCCGGTACAGGTTGCCGCCCTGCAGCAGCAGGCCGTAGTAGTAGAACTGCGTACCGGCCGCGTTCACCGCGCCGTACCAGGTCGCGTTGGCGCGGGTGCCGACGAACTTGTACGGCTCCAGGGCGTCCGCCTTCGGGGTCCGGCCCGGCAGGACGTAGACCTCCTGCATGGTGCCGGCCGCGGTCGGCACGCCGACGGCGCTCTCGCAGACCTCGGCGGCGCTTGCCTTCGCCGAGTTCGGGTTGGCGGTCTTGGTCTCGAAGTACGGCTTCGGTGCGGGCTTGGCGGTGGCGGTCACCGGTACCGAAGCGGCCGCGGCGGCAAGCAGGCCCGCTCCGGCCAGGGCGAGCGCGAAGCGCTGCAGTTTCATAGGAGTTCCCCCTCCAGGAATTCTCTCAAATGCTTGAGATCGGGCGAACTCTAGCCGACGCCGCCGACAAAGGCGACTCCGATTGCACCTAGTTGCAAGCGCCAATCGGAAGGCGATGGAGTGGGCCGGCCCGTGGGAGCCGGTGCCCTCCAGTCCGTCAACTGGAGGGCACCGGTGCTCGATCAGGGTCGCGTACGGCGGGAGCCGGCCGCCGCGATCGCCCCGATGCCGGCCACGATCAGTACCAGCGCGCCGAGCAAGATTCCAGGCCCGAACGAGCTACCCGTGTTGCCCAGCTCGCCACCAGGCTTTTGCGGGACAGGCGGCGTAGGCCGGCCAGGCTGCGGCGGCGTCACCCGTACCGTGACCGAGCTGGTGTTGTCGGACGGGTCCGGGTCCGGTGTGGTCGAGACGACCTTCGCACCGTTCGTCACCGAGGTCCCCCGGTACGCAGTGTCCACCAGCACCTCCAGCAAGACCTGCGCCGTAGTACCAGGGTCGATCCGGCCCACCGCACACGTCACCTGCTGGCCTTGCGCAGTGCACTGCTCCGACTTGCTGATCAGCCGGAGTCCGGTAGCCAGCTGGTCCGTGACCGTCACACCAGTCGCTGACGACGGACCAGTGTTGTGTACGGCGATCACGTACCGCAGTGAATGCCCCGCCACCACACTGGCCGCTGAAGCGGTCTTACGAACACTCAGGTCCGCCGATTGGGTCGGACGACCGGTGACCCGAGCCTCGTTGTTCCCGATCACCGGATCGGAGGTGGCCGAGCTGACCCGTCCAATGTTCTCCAGCGACCCACTGAACCCAGGTACCACGGTGGCAGTGATGGTGACGGTAATACTGGCGCCTTCGGCGAGCAGCGGCGTACTGCACTGCACGCTGCCGGCCTCTGGTGAATCCGGCGCACCCGCAGCAACCGGCGGCAACAGGATGCACTTCACACCAGCAGATGCCGTACTAGTGACCTTGATGAGACCGCGAGGCAGCTCGTCGATGACCTCCACCAGACGCGCGTCGGACGGGCCGTTGTTCTTCACGGTCAGCAGGTACTTCACCGATTGTCCTGACACCGGTGCGGCCGGTGACATGGTCTTGGTGATCGCCAGGTCCGCCAGTGCGGTCACCGGCGACACCACCGTGTCCGTGTTGTTGCCGGTGTTCGGATCGGGAGTAGACGACGTGGCAGTCGCATTGTTCGTCAGACTCGCCCCGTCATACCCGGAGTGCAGCCGCACGTTGAGCTGGACGACGACCTGTCCGATCGGCAGATCACCCAGCTCGCAGCGCACCGTCCGACCGTCAACAACACATCCCTTGCTGGCGGACGTGACAGTCAGCCCAACCGGCACGGTGTCGGTCACCACGACCGCACGTGCTGTAGACGGACCGGCGTTGGTGACGACGATCGTGTAGTCGAACGCACTGCCTGGCGTCACTCCGGACGGATCGGAGCTCTTGACGACACTCAAATCCGCCTGTGTCTGAACCGGGATGGTCACCGTGGAGCTGTTGTTGCTGTCATCCGGGTCGGGTACGGGGGACGTGGCCGTGGCGGTGTTCGCCAGCGTCTTACCGGTGTACGCAGTGTCGAGCGCCGCTGTGATGACAACCGTCGCAGTCTTACCAGCCGCGATGGTACCGAGCGCACAACGCACTGCCGGCGTACAAGTTCCTTGACTGGGCTCTACCTGCACCAGCGTGAGTCCTGCGGGCAGAGTGTCGTTCACAACCACGGCTGTCGCGTCAGACGGACCGTGGTTGACCACGGTGAGCCGATGGGTCACTCCACCACCGGCAACAGCCACTGGCTCGTCGCTGGTCTTGATGACCTCCACATCGGCGGCCCGTTCGACTTCAGTGGTGATCCGGTCCTCGTTGTTCGACGGATCGGGATCAGGCGTCGTACTGGTCACCGAGCCAGCGTTGGTGATCGAGGCCGTCTGCGCCGCCGCGACTGCTACCCGAATCACTACTACCGCATCCCCGCCGGACGCCACTGCACCGAGTGCACATGTCACCTTGGAACCAGCAGTAGTACAGCTGCCATCCGCACTGGTTGCCTCCAGCACCAACAGGCCGGCCGGAACAGTGTCAGTGACTGCCACCTGATGTGCAGTGGACGGGCCGGCGTTGTGAACCGTCAGCGTGTAAACAGCCTCGCCACCTGCCACTAGTGGTGACGGCTTGACCGACTTGACCATAGACAGGTCAGCCGATGTCGACAGCTTGGTCTCCGCCGAGTCGCTGTTGTTGCCGTCGTTCGGATCCGGTGTTTGCGAGCTCACCGTCGCCTTGTTCACCAGCGTCCCGGCTGCTTGGTCCGGCGAGACCTTGACCACCACAGTGACCGTTGCGTCGTCACCCGGTGCCATCCGGCCTACTGGGCAGCTCACGACCGGCTCGGACACCGCCGGGTTCTGCGTACAGTCGCCGCCCGGACCAGTGCCTCGTACGAAGGTCGTACCCGCGGGCAGTGTGTCCGTGACGACTGCACCGACCGCATCCGACGGACCGGCGTTGTGAACGGCCAGTGTGTACGTCAACTCGTTGCCGGCGAGACCGGTTGCCGGAGCAGTCTTCTTGACCGACAAGTCGGCCTCTGCCTCGACCAGCGGCGTCGTGGTTGAGGTGTTGTCCGAAGTGGTCGGGTCCTCCGGTGTCTCCGATGTGGCTGTCGCGGTGTTGACCAGCTCCCCTGGTTTGGTCGACGGAGCAACTGTTCCGTTCACCGTGACGACGTAGCTGTCTCCAGCGGCCAGTGTCGCGGCCAGACAACGTACGCGCTGGCCAACGACTGTGCAGGTCGCTCCACCGGTCGCACTGGCTGACAGACCGGTCACTGCGTCAGGTACTTCGTCCACCACGCTGACCGCCTGTGCATCCGACGGTCCGGCGTTCCGTACGGTCAACTTGTAAGTGATCGCCTTGCCGGCAATCACCGGGTTCGGCGAAGCCGTTTTGACGACGGAGATGTTCGCCTGGGCACCAGTCGTCACTGTGTACGTTGCCGTGTTGTTGTCCTTGACCGGGTCCGGTGTCGGCGACGAAACGGTCGCAGTGTTCTTCAGGTCGTTCGGCGGCGCACCAGACGGTACGGTCGCCACTACCGTGACCGTAACGGTGTCGCCTGGTGCAACCGTGCCAACCAAGCAGGTGACCGTTCCACTCGCCTCAGTGCAGCTACCACTCGAGCTCTTCGCCGAGACGTACTGCAGCGGCGCCGGCACCGGATCGACCACCTTGACGGACTGTGCGGCCGACGGACCGTTGTTCGTCACGGTCAGCGTGTACGTGACGGGATGACCTGCCTGTACCGGCACGGGCTGCGCGGTCTTCACGATCGCCAGGTCCGCACTGGTCTTCACTTCATCAGTGGTCTTGCCGGTGTTGTTGCTGGTGTCCGGGTCTGGCGTCGAACTGTCTGCAGTCGCAGAGTTGGTGAGCTCACCGAGAGCCTTCGGCGAGACAACCGCATTCACCGTGACCACCGCAGTCGAACCGGTGGTCAGGTCGCCCAGCGCACACTTGACCTGCCCAGAGCTCACCGTGCACGAACCTGCTGAGCTATCGGCCGTGACACTGCTCAGAGCAGCCGGTACGAGGTCGGACAGCTGCACTGCCTTCGCATCCGACGGCCCGGCGTTCCGTACCTTGATCTGGTACGTGATCGGCTCCCCAGCGACTACCGGCTTGGTCACCGTCTCCTTGGTGACAACGACATCAGCTTTGGCTGCGCCCGGCGTCACCGTGCTGGTACCGGTGTTGTTGGACTCGTCCGGATCAGGAGTATCACTGACCACCTTGGCCGTGTTGGTCAGCGCGCCGCCGGTGTAACCCGAGTCCAGCGTCGCCGCAATCCGCACCGTCACACTGGACCCGGCAGCAAGCCGCGGCAACGTACAACTCACGTCCTGCCCAGCCGTCGTACATGCAGCCGCGGACTGTACGCCGGTGATCGCGAACCCGACCGGAACCGAGTCAGCGATCCGCACCTGCTCAGCGTCCGACGGTCCGTTGTTCTTGGCAGTCAGTGTGAACACCACCGGCTCCCCCGGTGCCGGATGCGTCGGTGCAGCAGTCTTCGTCAGTACGAGATCCGCCGTACGCGTCACGTCCGTAGTAACCGAGGACGTATTGTTCGACGGCTCCGGATCGGAAGTAGACGTAGTAACCGTCGCAACGTTGGTCAGACTGGTCGCCGTACTAGCCGCGGCAACCTTCACCACCACTGTGATCGTCGCAGAAGCACCGTTGGCCAGCGTGCCCAGTGAACACGTGGCAGCCTTGCAGGTGCCCTGAGTAGGTGTGGCAGACACCAGCTGTACGCCGTCCGGCAAGGTGTCCGTGACGTTGACGTCCTGTGCGGGGCTGGGTCCGTTGTTGCGGGCAACCAGTGTGTACGTGAGCTCACCGCCCGCGGACACCCGATCGGGCTTCGCCGTCTTGGTGATCGACACATCGGCTTCTGCCGCAACCGGAGTGTGCACCTCGTCTGTCTGGTACGTGTACTGCTTGTTCAGCGTCTCAGCCGTGTAGTCCAGCAGACCTGTGTTCACCAGCGTCGTACCAGCAGCGGACTTGTCCACCGTGACGCGGAAACGGACCGTACTGCTCTGGTCCTTCGTCAACCGTCCACCAGCAGTGGCGTTCGCCCCAGTACCTATCCGGAACCGCACAGTACGGGAGCTGCCGACGTACTCCGCCTGATCGTCTCCGGCTGCATCAGTCTTACTCCCCGCTCCGGCACCGGAAACCACGCTGAGCGAACCAGGTACGTAGGTCGTGTTGGCCGGCAACTGGTCGCGCACGGTCGACCGGAGCGCGTCGTCATCACCTGTGTTGCTGTAGCTCAGCGTGTACTCGAGGGTGTCGCCGGTCTTGGCCGGGCTGTTGCCGGACAGGTTCCGGACGGTCTTCGTACCGACGATGGTCGGCGCGTACAGGTCGATCTGCGTCGTCAGTGCGGCCGGGTAGTACACGTCGCCCGTACTGGCGAAGGTCAGTTCGGCGCTGGTCGAGTTGTTCGGGAGGATGCCGGCCGCGTTCACCACCTTGGCGTCCACACCCAGGTTGTTCAGACTGGCCGGAGTCCGGTTGGTCAGGTTCACACCGCCGTCGGTGATCCGGCTGCCGTAGAAGTTGGCCGACGGGTTCTCCGCATCCGCCAGCCGGGTGCCGTTCACCGCGAAGTAGTCGCCGCTGATGCCGGCGTCACCCTCGTACGTGACACTGCCGAACCGGGCGTTCACCGCACCGCTGGGCGGCGCCAGGAAGCCGGAGATGGTGGTCCGCTCCGGCTGACCGCTGCTGACGCTTCCGTACCCGTTGAACACACTCAGGTCGCGCAGCGGCTCATCCGCCTGCTGGTACGCGATCACGAGGCTCCAACCCGCGTACCGGTCGGCGCCTGTACCAGTCGCCACATCGGCGCCCCAGTACTCGCCGTTGCCCCCGGCTTGCACCAGAGCAGTCACATCCAGGTACGAGGAGTAGTCCTTCTTGGTGGTGTTGTTCAAGTAGTCCGTCGAGCTGGCTGTAACAGTCTGGTACGCCGAGTGCCCCGGGAGGCGGAAGCGCATCGTCTTGCCGTCCTCGGTGGTCGCGGTACCGCCCCGGCCGGCGCCACGTGCGGCACCCCAGAACAGGCCCGCGTACAGCACGTGGGCACCTGACGGCAGCGCCACGGACGCGCCGGAGGAGGACTTCGTGGACGGATCGGAGTCCGCGTCCAGCGGCTCCATCGTCCAGTCGTTGTTGTTCGCCTTCGAGCTGCCACCGGCCAGCGCCGCCCGGCAGGCCGCTGAACCGTTGCAGGTCAGCAGGCTGTTGCCGGTGATCCGGATCGCGCCATTGGTCTGCGCACCGAAAACCTTGCCGAAGTCGCGGACGGACGCGGCGTCGGCGGTTGCCGGGAGCATCAATCCGGACAGAACCACGAGCAGCAGCGCGAGCGCGAGCTGCAGCGCCCTGCTCAACACCCGGGCAGACGAAACACCTGCGGCCATCCGAAAGTCCCCGTTTCTGTCAGAGTCGCCAGCCAGGCATACCACAGAAAGGACTTCAGAGTAACCAAATGACTACAGTGTGTCGCAAGGTTTTGTTGCCATTGGCATGTACTGCTACTGGCCGGCGAGCGTCAGCGAGACCTCGTTGGCCTGGATAGTCAGGCTGCCCCCGGCGGCCTCGGCGCAGCGCCGCGCGATGTCCAGGCCGAGCCCGGTGGACCCGCGATCGCTGCGACCGCGCTCACCGGCGCCCAGCGGGATGCCCGGACCCTTGTCAGCAACCGTGATCCGCACTCCCGGCGCCGTACGGGAAAGCGTGATCCTGGCCGGTGTCCCGTCCGGAGTGTGCGCGACCACGTTCTCCACCAGCGCATCCAGCGCGGCGCCGAGATCCTCCGCGGACGCCCGCACCATCGCGGGCGGCTCGGGCAGGTCGAGCGCCAGCTCACGGCCCTGATCCTCGAACAGAGGCTCCCAGAACGCTGCTCGTTGCCGCGTCACCTCAACCGCGTCACAATGCGGCACCCGGCCCTCCCGTTGCGGACGCCGGGCCGCGCTGATCACCGCGGTGAGCGTCCGCTCCAGGCTCGTGACCTGCGTGTTCAGCTCTTCCGCGCTCTCCTGGTCGCCCATTGCCTCCACCTGCAGCCGAAGCGCGGTCAACGGCGTACGCAGCCGATGCGACAGGTCCGCGACCGCCTCGCGCTCGACCGCGATCACCTCGTCGATCCGGTCCGCGAGTCTGTTCAGCGCGGAACCGACCTTCGCGACCTCGGCCGGACCGGTCGTCGGCGCGCGGGCATTCATGTCACCGCGGGCGAGCCGTTCCGCCGTACCCGCCGTCTCCTCCAGCGGGCGGGCCAGCCGGCGGGAGACCAGCTCGGCGCCGACGATGCTGAGCAGCAGGACGACCAGGCTGCCGCCGATCAGGATCAGCAATCGCGGGACCACACCGGCGTACAGCTCGTCGCTGGTCAGGTAGAGGCACACCGACGCGGGCCCGCTCGGCGTACCGACTCCGACATCGACGGTGAGGCCGCCGCTGACGTCGCGGTAGTTGGCGTCACCAACCTTCGGCGGGCCCTTGTCGTGGTCGCCATCGCCGTCGCCGTAACCGCCGCCCGGGACCTGCTGAGGCGCCGGGACGCCACCGGGCGGCGGAGTTCCGAGCGTCGACCCGTCAGGCATCCGCACCGAAATCTTGCCCGGACCGTCACTGAGACCATCGATGTACGCGGTGATGTCGCTGGCCGTACGACCCCGCTCGCCGACGTAGTACGCCACGCTCTCGGCCCGGTACCGCGCCTTGTCCTTCGACTCGTTGGCCGTCGTCGACCGCAGCAGGAGCACCAGCGGTACGGCGAACGCGAGCACGACCAACGTGGTCATACCGACCGAAAGCAGCAGGATCCGGCGGCGCATGGTCAGCCGTCCGCCGACAGCTTGACCCCGACGCCGCGCACGCTGTGTACGAACCGCGGCTCGGCGGCCGTCTCACCGAGCTTCCGCCGGAGCCAGGACAGATGGACGTCGACTGTACGGTCACCGCCGCCCCACGGCAGGCCCCACACCTCCGCGAGCAGCTCGCGCTTCGTCACCACGGCGCCCGGCCGCCGCGACAGCGCGAGCAGGAGATCGAACTCCTTCCGGGTCAGATCCACCGCGTTGCCGTCGACCGTCACTTCCCGGCTGCGCGGATCGATCTTCAGGCCGCCGATCTCGACCGTCGAGTCGCCCTGCTGGTCCTGGCCGAGGCGGCGCAGTACGGCGCGGATCCGGGCGTCCATCTGGGCGGCGCTGAACGGTTTGATCACGTAGTCGTCCGCGCCCGCGTCGAGCAGCCGTACGACGCTGGCATCGTCGTCGCGGGCGGTCGCGACAATCACCGGTACGTCACTCACCGCGCGCACCATCGCCAGTACGTCCCGGCCGTCGAGATCCGGCAGGCCGAGGTCGAGCAGCAGCACCTCAGGCCGCTCCCGCGCCACGGCCGCCACCCCGTCGGCGCCCGCGCCCACCGCCGACACGACATGACCGGCCGCCGTCAGGGACTTCCCCAGCGACAACCGGATCGCGTCGTCGTCCTCGATCAGCAGCACCCGCGCCATGTACCTGAGGGTAACCGGCCCCACCCCAAGCCACCCTCAAGCGGTTGTTAAGCCGGTTCCCGAGGTGGTTTGAGGCCGACGGTGCGCAGTTCGAGGGTGGCGAGCTGGGCGATCACCGCGCGGTCGCCCTCGCGCCAGGCCGTCACCGGGTCGTCGGAGATCCGGGCGAGCTTGTGCATCGGCTGATTGGCCATCGCCCGCAAGGCGAAAAGGTCCAGATCAGCGGCATTGTCGATGAACTTCTGCGCCGCGGTCGCCCGCCGTACGAACCGTACCCGGAGCGGGACCCAGAGCAGTACGGCGAAGAGCACCGGCAGGCCGATCGTCACGCCCGCCAGCACGTACGCGAGCTGCTCGACCGCGTGCGCCTGATCCCGCCCGGCCTCGGCCAGCTTCGCTGCCGCCCCCGCGACACCGTCGATCGGCGACCGCAACTGGTCCCCCACCGCCGGCACCTTTCCGATCGGCTCGGATAGCTGCCGCAGGTTCCCCACGATCCCGTCGCCCGCCTCGGCCGCCTTCCGCCCCGGCGCCCCCAACGCGTCGGTAACCCGGAAAACCACCCGCCCGAGCTCCACACAAACCCAAATCCACACCACCAGCATCAAATCCCCCACCACCTGCCCGACCCGCCGCACCCCAACCTCGGAGTAGACCTTCACACCATCAGTCCTTCCGGCAGAACGAGCTGGACGGAAGGACTATAGGTTCGAACGGAGGTTCCAGAGGAGGGGGTAGTAGCGGAGATCCAGGCGGCTGCGGAGGTAGCTGGCGCCGGAGGAGCCGCCGGTGCCGGGTTTGGTGCCGATCATGCGTTCGACCATGACGACGTGCCGGGCGCGCCAGGCGGCGGCGAGTTCGTCGTGCTGGAGGATGGCTTCGGCCAGCTCCCAGATGGCGGCGTAGTGGGCGCGATCGCCGGCCACCGTGCGGAGCGCGTGCCGGACGGTGTCCTCGGATTCGGTGTCGAAACCGGCCTTGCTCAGCACCTCCAGGAACGCGTCCCAGAGGGTCGGTTCCTCCAGGCGGCGGCGCAGGCGGTCCTTCTCCACCTCGGTCAGCCCACGGAACCGGCGTACGAACGACGGGTCCTTCGCACCGGACAGGAACTCGATCTCGCGGAACTGCACCGACTGGAACCCGGACGCCGGCGACAACCGGTGCCGGAACTCCCCGAAGTCCTGCGGGGTCATCGTCTCCAGGATGTCGACCTGCTGCGTCAGCGTCCGCTCGATCGTGTGTACGCGCCGGAGCAGATGTTCCGCGAGCCACAACTCACCCGACAGCATCGCGTCACGTGACGCCGTCAGCTCGTGCAGCACCTGCTTGAACCACAGCTCGTACACCTGGTGGATGGTGATGAACAGCAGCTCGTCGTGCGCGGGCGGATCGGATTCCAGTCGCTGCTGGTCCAGTAGCTCGGTCAAGCGCAGATAGCTCCCGTACGTGAGCCGGCCGCCGTCCTCCCCGAAGTGCACGTCGACGCCGCCCCACTGCCCCGTGACTCCCTCACCAGTGCTCATGATCGGAGACTAACCGACCAGTTCGTGACTGGTCAGTGATTCGTTCGTTGGACCTTGGGTACGCCGAGCTGAGGAGTTGCATGACCGCCACGGTCGAAACCCCGATCGTCCCAGAGCCGGTCCAGGGGCCGACGCGGGAAGAACCGTCGATCGAGGCACTGCTGCTCGACGAGTACCGCTCGCTGGTCCACCTTGCCTACCTGATCCTCCCGCCTGCGATCAGCCGGGCAAGGCGGATCGCGTCCGCCCACGCGGCCGTACACCGCGCCCTCCCGCCCACACTCACGCTCCCGGCGGACCTCACGCCTTCGCCGGTCCTGGCGCGTGAGTTCATGCGCCGGCGGGTGGTCGAGGAGGCGACCCGGCAGGCTGCCGCGCGGTCTGTCCTGGCGCGGCTCGGGAGCGTGCTGGCACCGGCCGACGGCCTCGGTTTCGAGCCGTGCTCCACCCGCGTCGACCGCTCCACCATCACCCGCCGCCGCACCCGCGGCCGCCGCGTCGCCATCATCACCACCATCGCCGTCACCACCGCAATCCTCCTCACCCTCCTCACCTCCTGACCCGCCCGCCCCAACTCCAGCCGCACCGCGCGCGCCTGGCCAACTACGCGCGCCGCATCGCCAGGTTTCAGCTCACCAGCCCCACTCTCCTGGGCGGCGCCCCAAACCGGTTTGGGGCGCCCCACCACCCATAACGGGAGCACAACCCACCCCACTCCACGTAGGCAGCCGCCCCAAACCGGTTTGGGGCGGTTGACACCCCTGCGGGCGGGCGGCCGGCTCTCGGTGGTCAGCGGATCTTGACGTGGTGTGGTGGGGCGCTTACCTTCGGTGGCACCGCATTCTTCCTACCGCCCCGGGGAGATCCGATGATTGTTGGAATCGTTTCCAGCATCGCCGCCGCAAGCCTGACCCTGATCGCACCGCTCGGCGCACCCGTCCCGCCGGCGCCCGAGACCCCACCGGTGACCATGTCGACCCAGGCGACGATCTGCAACAAGTACTGCGACGCCCGCGACCCGGCGCTCGCCCCGAAAGACCGCGTCCCCGTCTCCAGCACGCTCTTCGGCCGGACGATCGCGCTGCACTTCGACGACGACGACGCGATGGGCTGGGCCTCGATCGAGAACGGCAACCCCGGCGACGAGGTGTGGCTGGACCGCTCGATGGACGGCGGCCGCACTTGGACCGGCGGCAGCCGCCTCGGCAACACCGCGATCCCCACCGGGCAGCGCGGCTGGCGTACGCAGCTGTACAACATCGACGACTGGAACAACCTCGGCGTCGGCGCCCTGCGCGCCTGCGGCAAGGCCGGCGACCGCCCGGACATCGCGTGTACACCGTGGGCGCGCACCACCTGGAACGCCTGGGATCGCCGGACCGCGGCCGCCACCGCGATCATGCAGGACTACAACCTCGGCACCGGCCTGTTCGACACCACCGGCTGGTGGAATTCGGCCAACGCCCTGAACGCGCTGATCGACAACATGAGCATCAGCGGCATGAAGAGCTACCAGTACGCGATCGCCCGCACGTACGACCTGAATCTGAACAAGTTCGAGGGCCAGTTCCGCAACGACTACATCGACGACACCGGCTGGTGGGGTCTCGCGTGGGTCGCGGCGTACGACCTCACCGGCGATGCACGGTACCTGCAAACCGCCCGCGCCGACGCGGATCACATGGCCGCGTACTGGGACAACACATGCGGCGGCGGAGTGTGGTGGAGCGAAGCGAAAACGTACAAGAACGCGATCTCCAACTCCTTGTACATCCAGCTCAATGCGCAGTTGCATACCCGGATCGCCGGCGACGCGACGTACTTGCAACGAGCCCAAGCCGGTTGGACCTGGTTCCAGCAGACCGGGATGATCAACGGGTCGAATCTGGTGAACGACGGCATCAACTTGTCCACCTGCAAGAACAACGGCGACACCGCGTGGACGTACAACCAGGGCGTACTGATCGGAGCGCTCACCGAGTTGTCGAAGGCAACGAACAACTCGGCGTACCTGACGTCCGCGCGCCAGTTGGCCGATGCCTCGACGACCGCGGCGGGTTTGCACACGACCGACGGGATCCTGCGCGAACCGTGCGAGGGCGGTGATTGCGGCGCGGACGGTCCTTCGTTCAAGGGCGCGCATGTTCGCGGGCTCGGCAAGCTCAATGCGGCGCTGGGCGATCATCCGTACACGTCCTATCTGCAACGACAGGCCGATCGGGCGTACGCGGCCGACCGGACGCCGATGGATCATTACGGGCTGCGCTGGTACGGGCCCATCGACAAGCTGGATGCCGCGCGGCAGCAGTCGGCGCTCGATCTGCTCAACGCGGCCCCTTAGGAGAGGTACCTTCGCCGGGTGACGACGATCTACGAGCGCGACAACTGCCGGCTGACGCTGGAGCTCGCCGACCGGATCGAGTACACCCTCGAAGCCGACACCCACCACATCGTCAGCACCCCGCTCAGCGGCCTGAACACGCTGATCGCGTACCTCGAACAGCCGGGCCACCGCGCCAGCACAGATGACAGCGACCGGCTTGCCGACGTCAGCCGGGCCGCGGCGGTGCGGGACGACTTCGAGCGCTACGCCCCGGGAACCATCGCCGCCGAACTCCGCCGCTGGTGCCACCAGGCAGGCCTCTCCGCCGAGTGGTCGATCGACGGCCGCAGCACCCATCGCGAGCACATCATCTCGACTGTCCCGCAACCCTTCACTGACCGAACGATCACCCTGAGCGTGGCGTTCTGGACCCCAGGAGACGCCGACGAAATCTCGTTCACCGAGGAGTACCGCGCCCCGGCCGAGATCCTCGGCTACAGCTACGGCCTCAGCCTCGCGTACGACGCCCTGCCCCACCTGCTGAAAGCCCCCACAAGCGGCAACCTCGAAGACCAACTGGTCGCCTCGATCCATCAATTAGTTGCCAATGGCACCATAAATCCGCTGGCCGGCCAAGGCGCCGTCCGCGACCAGTTCGCAACCTGGTGCCGCGGTTCCGGCGTCCGCACCCGCCCGCGCGGCATCGACCGGCGCGAAACCCTCATCCAAGTCCCCACCCAACCTGATCAACAGGCCGCGATAACCTTGACCATCGCCTCAGCCACCAAACAAATCAGCTTCCAAGAAGGCTGGGGTCCAGAAGGACAACCCTGGCGCGACGCCCTGTACCAGCTGCAGTTCGACCACGGCCAACTCGACAAACTCCTGCCCTGGTTGGCAAATCGAGCTCCGATCGACAGTCGGCTCCAGCCGGACGACGCAATGGTCGCCGCCTGGCGTGTACTGGCCGATCGTGGTGACCTGACACCGCGCCGCCCGATGGAGATCCGCGACCGCGTCGCCGGCTGGCTGACCGAAGCGGGTGTCGCCTTCCGCAGTTACGGATCCGCCTGGCGCGAGACGCTCCTCCGCGTACATCGTCCGAACGACTGCATCTTCACGCTGACGTTGACGATCGACCCGGACGCGCGGGACAAGGGCATCCTGTTCACCGAGTTCTACGACTACGGACCGAGCGGCGATGATCCCGGTCGCGAGTACGGGTACAGCGTGCATGCTCCGTACGCCGCCCTGGAGGTGCTCGCGGACGCGTACGCCCCGGGGGCCGATGGACCGGCGCCGGAACGACTGATCAACGCGTTCAAGGACCTGGTCGCGACCGGCGTACTCGGTGACGGGATGGCGCTGAAAACCAATCAGGCCATTGTGCTGCGTGATTTCCAGGCCGCCGGGATCGACGCGACACCCGATGTCTGGGTGTGGCTGAACTCGGACTGAATGTCATGATGTCGCCATGGAGCTGAAGCTTTCGGCGTCGTACGACGCCACCCCCGAGGAAGTGTTCGCGATCGTCACCGACCCCGCCTTCCGCGAGCAGGCCTGCGAGAAGACCAAGGCGCTGTCGTACGACGTGCGGGTGAGCACGTCCGGGGGTGACACGATCGTCGCGGTGACCCGGAAGATGGAGGCCGTCGACATCCCGGACATGGCGAAGAAGTTCGTCGGCGACACGCTGACCGTGGTGCAGACCGAGACCTGGCACGCGGCCGCGGCCGACGGTTCGCGGACCGCGGACGTGACCGGCGAGATCTCCAACACCCCGGTCACGCTGAAGGGCTCGGCGCGGATCACGCCGGCCGGCGCGCAGACCGTCCAGTCGATCGACCTGGATGTGAAGGTCAACGTTCCGCTGATCGGCAAGAAGCTCGAGCCGACCGTCGTCGAGGCGATCGAGTCCGGCCTGCGGAAGGAACACGACCTCGGCCGCGAATGGGCCGGCCGCTGACCCGAGCCTGCTCAACTGCTCACACGAGCTGCTCAGCCGCTGCCCCGAGCCGGCCGCCGATTGCCTGACCAGGCACGAAGCCGTGTCGCTGCGCTGAACGACTCACCTCCGGTGGCAATCTGAACTGAAGGATCGCACCGGAGGTGACCCGTTCCCATGTTGCGGAAGAAGCGGCCAAGCACCGATCAGTCGAGCACTGATCAAGCCGGCACGGACCAGTACTGCGCGTTCTGCGCCGCCATGATGCCGTTCGAACGGATCGAGCCCTCGGGCTACCTGGTGGACGAGCCAGACGAGTGGATCTGCGTCCGCTGCGGCTCCGCACTCCTCGTAGACCCACCCCTCCAGGACACCCGCACGGCCTGACGTCAGCGGATGCGGTACACCCCGCTGAGGGACAACCGGCCGTTGTTGGTGTTGTAGAGGTACACGTTCGCGGTTCGCAGGGTGTACGTCGAGCTGCGGTGCAGGTAGCTACCACAGACGACAGTGCGTGGGCGTTGTACGACTGCCGTACTGTCCAGCGGCCGGTGACCTGACATCCACACTGTGATCGGGGCCGCTACACGTGGCCTTGCGCCGCACTATGCTGACCGGCACGACGCTGCTGGGGGGCACCGATGCATTTCGGCGTACTGGGGACATTGCACATCCTGAGCGACGCCGGCGCCGTGCTCACGATCTCGTCGGGCAAGCAGCGGCTGTTGCTCGCGCTGCTGCTGATCAGGCCGAACCAGCCGCTCTCCGCGGACTACCTGCTGGACAGGTTGTGGAGCGACCGTCCGCCACGCAACGCCCGCACGAACCTCCAGGTGTACGTGCATCGCCTCCGCCAGGTCCTCGGCGAGCACCGGATCGCGCACGGCCCCGGTGGGTACCGGTTGACCGTCGCTCCGGACGAGCTGGACGTGCTGCAGTTCGAACGTCTCGCGGCCGCCGGCCGTCCAGCCGAAGCACTCGCGCTCTGGCGCGGTGACCCGTACGCGGGCATCGCCGACATCGACGAGGTCCGCGACGAGGCCGCCCGGTTGACCGAAGGCCGACTGACCACCACCGAGGACTGGTACGACGCCGAGCTCGACGCCGGCCGTCATCACCGGCTGATCCCGGAACTGCAGGCGTTCGCCGAGCAGCACCCGGTGCGGGAGCGCGCCCGCGGACAGTTGATGCTCGCCCTGTACCGCAGTGGCCGGACCGCCGAGGCGCTCGACTCGTACCGCGCCGCCCGCGCCCGGATGATCGACGAGCTCGGCATCGAGCCCGGACCGGCGCTGCGCCGCCTGGAACAACGCATCCTCGAGCAGGACCGTGAGCTGGAGGCAGCCGATCCGGCGCCGGCGGCACGCCACGTACCGGCCGAGCTTCCACCGCTCAGTACGACCTTCACCGGCCGCCGCACCGAGGTGAAGAGCATCACCGAGTACCTGACTGTGCCGCCCACCGACGGTGCGGTCACGGTGATCGCCATCAGCGGACCGGGCGGGGTCGGCAAGTCGGCCCTCGCCCTGCAGACCGCGCACCCGGCGGCGCACGCCTTCCCGGGCGGCCAGCTGTACGTCGATCTGCACGGTTCGACTCCGGGAGCCGAACCGTCCGTCCCGGCCGCGGTACTGACCCGCCTGCTCCGATCGCTGGGCGTCGCCGAGGACCGGATTCCGTCCGGCCAGGACGAGTTGGCGGCGATGTTCCGGTCACTCACCAGCTCCGCGCGGACCCTGGTCGTACTGGACAACGCGGCCGATGCGGCACACGTTCGTCCGCTGCTGCCAGGTGCGGGCAGCGCCGTCCTGGTCACCAGCCGGGTCGTGCCGGCAACGCTCGACGGCGCGCTGCACATCCGCCTCGAAACGCTGGCGAACGAGGCGTCCGTCGAACTGCTGAGCCGGCTGGCCGGCCAGGCCCGGATCGATGCCGATCGCGCCGCCGCCGACGAGCTGATCGAGCTGTGCGGTGGCCTGCCGCTGGCGCTCCGGATCGCCGGGGCGCGCCTGGCTGCCCGGCCGGACTGGCCGGTCGCGGAGCTGACCACGCGTCTCGCCGACGATCGGAGCCGGCTGGCCGAGCTGGAGCACAGTGATCTCGCGGTCCGGCCCAGCTTCGCTGTCAGCTTCGACGCCCTGAGCGCGGACGCCGCCTGCGTTCTCGTTCACCTCGGGGTGCTCGGCCTGAGCAGCGTCAGCGTTCCGGTCGCCGCGGCGATGGCCGGGCGGGACGACGTACGCCGCAACCTCGACGAACTGGTCGAGGCACAGCTCGTGCAGCCGGCCGGCGACCGCTACGTACTGCACGACCTGGTCCGGCTCTTCGCCCGGGAAGTGGCCGACCGGGGCCTCGGTACGGCCGAGCGGGACCGGGCGCGGTACGACGTGATGGCGCACTACGTCGCGACCGCGCGGGCCATCGCGCTGCTCGTCGGTGGCGAGCGAGCTCGCTGGCGTACGTCGGCCGGACCCGCGGTGGACGCCGCACCGGCCGTGATCGCCGACGGAGACGGAGCCGCGGACTGGGTCCGAGCGGAGCTGGCGGGAGTACTGCAGGTCGCGCGTCTCGTCGTCGAACAACCTGGTGGCGCCGACCTGGTCGGCAGTTTTGTGGCTGCTGGCAACTATGTGCTGAGCGGGCTGGCCCGGACCGCCGAGCAGATCACGCTCAGCGGGCTGGTGCTGGCCGCGGGCGCCACCGAGCAGCTGCGGGCCTTCGCGCACCTGGAGCTGGCTCTGACCCACCTGTCGCTGCGCCAGCACGAGGTGTCGATCCGCCACGGGCGGGCCGCGGCCGACGGGTTCGTTGCCATCGGCGACACGTTCGGTGAGGCCAACGCGGTCGGCTGGCTCGGCTATGTGCTGGCGGACGGCGGTACCGACGCCGCCGGCGTCGAGGAAGCGTTCGGGCTGCTCCGGCGCGCGATCGAGATCCGGCGCGTCTCCGGTGACCGCTTCGGCGTGCTCGCGACCGCGAACCAGCTCGGCCTGGTCTATCGCGAGTCCGGCAACCTGGACGAGGCCGAGAAGGTGCTGGGGGATGCCGTCCGTGGAATGCGCGAACTGGCAGCCGAGGCGGAGCTACCGCCACGACAGCACGCACTCCAGGCGGTCCTGCTCGGAAACCTGGCGAAGGTCTACGCGCGGACGAATCGCCCGCGCGAGACGATCTCCTGTCTCCAGCAGGCCGCCGAGCTCGCGGAAGGCACTGGGCACGATCGGCTGGTACCGAAATTCATCTGGGGTATCGGCGACGCGCTGGCGCAACTCGGTGACCACCGCGCGGCCCGTACGCACTGGGAACAGGCCGTCGACCTCGGCCGGGCGGCCGGCATCGTCAGCCGAGCCGAGGCGGCCGACGTCCTCAGCTCCCCCACGCCCACCCGCCCGGCCACCCTGCGCTGACGGCCTGGGTGGGCGCCCAGGCCGGCTCGAGTGGCGGGTATCAGCCGCGGTCCGGGTATCAGCCCTGGTGGGGGGCTCAGCCCTGGTGGGGGTAGCGGTAGTCGGTGGGTGGGGTGAAGGTTTCCTTCATCGAGCGGGGTGAGGCCCAGCGGATCAGGTTCCACATCGAGCCGGCCTTGTCGTTCGTTCCGGAGGCGCGGGCGCCGCCGAACGGCTGCTGCCCGACGACCGCGCCGGTCGGCTTGTCGTTGACGTAGAAGTTCCCGGCCGCGAACCGCAGGTACTCGGCCGCTTCCGCCACCGCGTGCCGGTCCTGCGCGATCACCGCACCGGTCAGACCGTACGGCGCCGAGTTCTCCATGCCCTTCATCACTGCCGCGTAATCCGCGTCGTCGTAGACGTGCACGCCGAGGATCGGGCCGAAGTACTCGGTCGTGAAGATCTCGTCGGCCGGGTCGTCCGAGACCAGCAGCGTCGGCCGGACGAAGTACCCCTCGCTGTCGTCATAGGTGCCACCGGCAACAACCTCGACCGCGTCGCTCGCCGCGGCCCGGTCCAGCGCCGCCTTGTGCTTGGCGAACGCGCGGTCGTCGATCACCGCACCGATGAAGTTCGACAGGTCGGTGACATCGCCCATCGTCAGCGAGTCGGTCTCGGCGATCAGGTCGTCGCGGATCTGGTTCCACACCGAGCGCGGCACGTACGAACGCGAGGCCGCCGAACACTTCTGCCCCTGGTACTCGAACGCGCCGCGCACCATCGCAGTCTTCAGCACCGCCGGGTCCGCCGACGGGTGCGCCAGGATGAAGTCCTTGCCGCCGGTCTCACCGACCAGCCGCGGATACGTCCGGTACGAGGCGATGTTCGCCCCCACCGTGCCCCACAACGACTGGAACGTCTTCGTCGAACCGGTGAAGTGAATGCCGGCCAGGTCCGGATGCGTCAGCGCGGCCTTGCTGACCTCGATGCCGTCGCCGGTGACCAGGTTGATCACACCCGCCGGCAGCCCGGCCGCCTCGAACAACCGCATCGTCCAGTGCGCCGCGAACTGCTGCGTCGGCGACGGCTTCCACACCACCGTGTTGCCCATCAGCGCGGGCGCGGACGGCAGGTTCCCGGCGATCGCGGTGAAGTTGAAGGGCGTGATCGCGTACACGAAACCCTCGAGCGGACGATAGTCCACCCGGTTCCAGACACCCGGCGACGAGATCGGCTGATCGCTGACGATCTGCCGCGCGAACGCCACGTTGAACCGGAGGAAGTCGATCAGCTCACAGGCCGCGTCGATCTCGGCCTGCTGGATCGTCTTCGACTGACCGAGCATGGTGGCCGCGTTCAGCGTGTCCCGCCACGGACCGGCCAGCAGGTCGGCGGCCTTCAGGAAGATCGCGGCCCGGTCGTCGAAGGACAGCGCGCGCCAGGCCGGAGCGGCCGCCAGCGCCGCGTCGACAGCGGCCTTGCCGTCCGCCTCGGTCGCGTTACCGAGCGTACCCAGCACGTGGGCGTGCTTGTGCGGCTGCACCACCTGGATCGGGGCGCCGCCGCCCAGCTTCTGCTCCCCACCGATCGTGCAGGTCAGGTCGATCGCCCCGGCCGCGGTGAACTCCTTGAGCTTCGCCTCCACCCCGGCACGCTCGGCCGAACCAGGCGCGTACCCCTTCACAGGCTCGTTGGCGGGCGTCGGGACGACGGTGACGGCATCCATGCTGCGGACTCCTCGATCATGTGGTGGACCGTTGCAGAGGTACAGCGGGACGGATGGCCGCCGTACCCCCTCAAGTACACCTGCATCGTGCCACGCGAGAGCCCCGGACCACGAACCCGACTGGTACGCCCTGTGGATAACTGGTCCGGACCTCTGCGACCAAGGTCACGCCGACTTCTTGGTGGCCTTCTTCGCGGTCTTCTTCGCCGGTGCCTTCTTGGCGGCGGCCGCCTTCTTGGCCGGGGCCTTCTTCGCGGCGGCCGCCTTCTTCGCCGTCGCCTTCTTGGCCGGCTCCTCCGCCGCGCCACCCGCGCGGCGGGCCTTGGCGGCCTCGACCGACGCCCGCAGCGCGGCGACCAGGTCGACCACCTCGGCGCCCTCGGTCTCCTCCTCCTCGGACTCCGGCAGCGGTACGCCCTCCGCCTTCGCCTCGACCACCTTCTCCAGCGCCACCCGGTACTCGTCGTGGTACTGATCCGGGTCGAACTCACCGCGCAGCGTGTCGATGTATGACGACGCCATCGCCTTCTCCTGGGACCGGATCTCGACGTCCTCCGGGGGCGCCGCGAACGCCTTGTCCCGGATCTCGTCCGGCCAGAGCATCACCTGCAGCACCAGGACGTCGTCAACCGTCCGGAGCAGCCCAAGGCTCTCCCGGGACCGGAGCGCGACCTTCACCAGCGCGTACAGCTCGGAGCCCTCCAGGGCGTCCCGGAGCAGCACGTACGGCTTCGCGCCCGGCCCGCCGTCAGCGGCGAGGTAGTACGACTTGCCCAGGTACAGCGGGTCGACCTGGTCGGCCGGCACGAACTCCAGCACGTCGATGACCTTCTTGCTGGACAGCGGCAGGTCGGCGAAGTCGTCCGAGTCCAGCACCACCATCCGCCCGTCCGGCATCTCGTACCCCTTGCCGATGTCGGAGTAGGGCACTTCTTCGCCGTCGATGGAGCAGATCCGTTTGTACTTGATCCGGCCCCCGTCGGCCACGTGCACCTGGCGGAACGAGATGTCCTTCTCCTCGGTCGCGGAGAACACCTTGATCGGGATCGTCACCATCCCGAACGAGATGGCACCCTTCCAGATCGCCTGCATCGCCATCAGCTCCCGTCAGTCCGACCCATCGGCCGACCCGTTGACCGACCGTCCGCGCGGCCCCTCCGCCGCGAGCAGGTCGGGAATCTCCTGTGTCGCATACCACATCAGGTCTTCACCCTCGCACGAATCCAGGGCGAACACCGCGTCGTCGTCACCGTTCTGGGCGGCTTCCCAGCTGTCGGCGGCCTTCCGCACCACCGGCACCGCGTCCGCCGTGTCCAGGTGCACCGAGGCCACCATCCGCCACGGAATCACCACATGCAGCTCCAGCCGGGCATCACCGAGCTCCACCGACCCGTCGGCGGGCGGCACCGCGCTGACCTCGGCCGCGATCACCACCCGTCTCCGTGCGGTACCCGGATCGGCCGCGAGCAGTCCGACCGAGGCACGGGCGGCCTGCGCCATCGCGGCGTACTCCAGCTCCTCCTCGTCACCCTCGGTGTACCACTCGCGGAGCGCCGGCGTGACGGCGTACGCCGCCAGCGGGGCCGGCCCCAGCTCCCCCGCGTTGCACGCGGCGCTCAGCAACCGCAGCGTGGATGGGATGTAGACCCTCATGAACCCGCCTTCTTGGGCTGTGTGTTCTTCGGTGCGGAGCGGGGTTTCTTCCGGCCCCGGGAGGCCCGGTTCCGGCTGCCCTTGGTGGTGTCCAGCAACTCGTCCAGCGCGTCGTTCAGGCACTGGGCGAAAACCGTCAAGTCCGGCATCGCGGTGCGGTCCGCGTTCAGCCCGTAGTACACCTTCCCGTCGTACGACGTGACGCCGACCGACAGGCCCTGGCCGGGCATCAACGGCACCACCGGGTACGACGCCAGCATCGGCGCGCCCTGTGCGTACAGCGGGAACTGTGGTCCCGGCACGTTGGTGATCACCACGTCGTCGATCGGCCGGACCGTCTCGGTCGCCACCCGGGCCGCGAGCGCGTGCAGCGTGGTCGGAGCGAACCCGGCGATCCCGACCAGCGAGCGGGCGCTCACCGCGCGGCCGGTGTCCTTGTGCACCTTGGTCTGGTACGAGATCTGGTGCATCCGCATCACCGGGGAGTTCTCCCCGACCGGCAGGTTCACCGTCGAGGCGATCACCCGGGAGCCGAGCGAAGTCGGTTCGTCGTCCTCGTCGTCGCGGATGCTGACCGGCACCACGGCCCGTACGCTCCGGGTCGGGCCGACGCCCTCGCCGCGGGTCATCATCCAGGCCCGGAACCCGCCCGCGACGACCGCGAGGATGACGTCGTTGACCGTGCCGCCGTGCGCGGCGCGGATGGTCCGGTAATCCTCCAGGTCGGTCTGCACGGTGGTGAACCGGCGCTGACCGGACGTCTTGACGTGCAGCGAGCTCTCCTGCGCGTGCCGCTGTGCGGCCAGCGAGCCGACCACGTCGCCGAGCACCTCACGGACCGAGGTGGAGCCGGTCAGGCTGGCCATCTCGGCGCGGGCCAGCTCCAGCACGGCGGTCGGGTGCCGGGTGGCGTCGGCGAACACACCGGCGAGCAGCTCCAGCGCGGACGGCGGGTGCTCCGGCTGCCAGGTGTCAGTAGGTGTCTCGCGTGGGTGCGCGGTCGAGTCGAGCACCACCTGCCCGATGTCGACCGTGCTGTTGCCGTCGACAAGCGCCTGATGGGACTTGGCGATGATCGCGAACCGGTCGCCTTGCAGGCCCTCGACCAGGTACATCTCCCAGAGCGGACGGGCCCGGTCCAGGCGCCGGGACATGATCCGGGCGACCAGCTCCAGCAGCTGCGCGTGCGTCCCCGGCCGGGGCAGCGCCGACCGCCGGACGTGGAATGTGATGTCGAACTCTTCGTCGTCCACCCAGACCGGCCCGGCGAACCGCCCGGGGATCTGCTGGACCCGCTGCCGGTACCGCGGCACGAACGCGATCCGGTCCCGGATCAGCGCGACCAGGCTCTCGTAGTCGAACCCCTCGTCCCCGTGCACCGGCGGCTCGAAGATGTCGACCGTACCGACATGCATCGGCGTGGCCGGCGACTCGGCCTTCAGAAAGGTGAGGTCCAACGAGGTCAGCCGATCAGGCATTCCGGGGTCACCTTCCTCTCGTTTCCAGTCTCTCGTCACCCTAGCGGCAGGCACGGACAGTGGGCTGCGACACTGGCCGTACGGGAACACTGAGGTATTCGTGTTCGTCAGGCAAGAGGGTGCGTCTTGTGCCCCTCGTAGATCGTCTTGAAAGGCCTCTGGACCGATGCGTTCGACGCTGACCCGCGGTGCCGCCACCGCTCTCCTGCCCACCCTCGGCATGCTGGTCCTGGCCGGCTGTGGTGGAGGCGACTCCAGTAGCGGCTCCGGTTCACCGTCACCGAGCGCGCCGGCGAGCACCCCGGCCGGCTCTGGTACGCCGAGCTCCGGTGCCCCGTCCAGCAGCGGCACCCCGGCGGGTGAGCAGGCCGACGTGAAGATCGACATCACTGTTGCCAACGGCAAGGTCAACCCGAGCGGCGCGACGATCAAGGTCAAGGCCGGCCAGACCGTCCTGGTCACCGCGGTGAGTGACGCGGACGAGGAGCTGCACATCCACGGCTACGACAAGGAGCTGGAGCTCACCCCGGGCAAGTCCGCGTCGGTGAAGTTCACCGCGAACATGAAGGGCACCTTCGAGGTCGAGACCCACAAGTCCGCGAAGCTGGTCGCCAAGCTCGTCGTCTCGTGATGCCTTTGCTTCTGCCGCTGCACGGCATCGGCGGGCGGCAGGATCTGCCGGTTCCGTTCGGGCTGGCGGTCGGGGGTGCGGCGGTCGCGGTGACGCTGTCGTTCGTCATCCTCGGGCTGGCCTGGCGGAGCCCGAAGTACCGGGGCAACGCGTCCGGCGATCCGTTGCCTGCCGCCTTCACCCGGACCGTCGACGCGAGCTGGTTCCGCTGGCTGGTCCGGCTGATCGGCCTGGCGATCTTCCTGTACGCGATGGTGTCGCTGATGTTCGGTGTCGACCGCCTGACGAACCCGATCTTCGGCTTCATCTACATCCTGGTCTGGGTCGGCCTGGTACCCATCTCGCTCCTGCTCGGCCCGGTCTGGCGGACTCTCAACCCGCTGCGAACCATCCACTTACTACTGTCCAAGCTGCTCCGCCAGTCACCGTCGAAGGGCCTGCTGGAGCTACCGGCCTGGGTGGGACTGTGGCCGGCCGCACTGGGCATCTTCGCCTTCACCTGGCTGGAGCTGGTCGCACCGGACAGAGCGACCATTCCAGTACTACAGGCCTGGATCGCGCTGTACGTCGTGATCACGCTCTTCGGCGCGATCCTGTTCGGCGACCGCTGGTTCTCCCAGGGCGATCCGTTCGAGGTGTACGCCACGCTGATGTCGCGCCTGTCCCTGTGGGGTCGTCGTACGGACGGTGCACTGGTAGTACGCCGCCCGCTGGAGAACCTGGACGGTCTGAAACCACAGCCCGGTCTCGTCGGCATGGTCGCCGCACTACTCGGCTCCACTGCGTACGACGGGTTCTCGAACTCGTCGGCCTGGATCGGCTGGGCACAGAACCAGGACATCTCGATGACCTGGCTCGGTACCGGTGCACTGATCGTCTTCATCCTGGTCGTACTACTGACGTACTCCGGCGCCACTGTGCTTGCCGGGCGTCTGTCGGACAGCTCCCGGACTGCACTACCGGGTCTGTTCGCGCACTCCGTCGTACCGATCGTGCTCGGGTACGTGGTGGCGCACTACCTCACACTGTTCATTCTGGAAGGCCAGCGGACGCTGATCTACCTGAGTGACCCACTGAGCAACGGTGCCAACGTCTTCGGCACCGGACTGCTCGCGGTGAACACCGGCATCACCAACCACAGCACAGCGATCGCCGTGGTGCAGGTACTGGCTGTGGTCTGCGGTCACCTACTAGGGGTCATTTCCGCGCACGACCGCGCCGTAGCACTCTTCCCCCGTGCCAGGGCGCTGGTCGGCCAGCTGCCACTTCTAGTAGTGATGGTCGGCTACACCTGCGGCGGCCTGCTACTGCTGTTCTCCAGCTGATGCCTTGGGCAGGCTGCGGCTGGTGACTGCCAGCAGGATGAAGGCGATCATGCCGACGATCAGGTGCGAGTTGCCGGGGATGGCCTGCCAGAACGACCAGTCCAGCTCACGGTCATCCCGGTACGGCACCCACCAGATCGACCGCAGTACGAACAGGCCGTAGAACAGCACACCGGTGGCCACAGCCGGATTCAGGCCCCAGACCCGGTTGATCCCGCGGATCAGGCTGACACCGAGCGGGATGATCCACACCCAGTGGTGGCTCCAGGAGATCGGTGACGCGTACAGCACGGCCAGCGCCAGTACTGCGATCGCTGTGACCCGCTCGTCCGCCAGCCAGTACCGCCGGGCCAGCCAGAGCACCAGCAGGCCGAACACTGCCGACAGCAAGAACCAGGTCGGCTGCACCCAGCCGGCGTTGTTGCCGATCCGGTGCAAGAAGCCGTTGAACGACTGGTTCCCGGTGTAGGCAATTCCACCGACCCGGTTCGCGTCGAGGATCACGCTGGTCCAGTACCGCCACGACTGATGCGGAACGAGCGCGAACCCGACCGCCATCGTCGCCAGCAGGCCGAACAGGGCGTTGCGCAGCGCCCGCCACTGCTTCGTCACCACCAGCAGCGCCAGGAATGGCAGCGGGGTGAGCTTGATGCCGATCGTCACACCGAGCCAGAAGCCGCGCAGCCGGGCGTTGTTCGGCCGGACCAGGTCCAGCAGGATCATCGCGGTCAGCAGCAGGTTGATCTGACCGAACTGGATCGTCTGCCAGACCGGTTCGAGCAGCAGTGAAAGGACGGTCAGCGCGACCAGTACCGCCGTACGCTTCCGTTGGCTGATGAACGACCAGAACGTCTTCGGCAGGCTGGTCCGCCAGAGCGCGGTGATGCACAGCACCGAGATCGTCGTCCAGGTCACCAGCGCGACGCCCCACGGCACCGCGGCCAGTGGGACCATCGCGATCGCCGCGAACGGCGGGTACGTGAACGGGAGGCCAGAGCCGGGCAGTTTCGCGTCGTACAGCGCTTGTCCGTGCAGCAGGACCGAGCCGCCCATCCGGTACACGCGCAGGTCGATCATGCCGCCGTACAGACTGCCGATCCAGGCACCGAGGGCCACGAGGGCCGCGCAGGCGGCGACCGCGATGGCGACGCGGCGGCGGCCGTCCGAACGAGCTGGGGAGGAGGCGGGGGTGGTCACGGTCACGACAGGTCGGCTCCGAACAGGGTTTCCAGGGCTCGCTGAGTCTCGTCGTACGACGTGTGCAGCAGCGCGGTCATGCCGACGGCACGGGCACCGTCGACGTTGAGTTGCAGGTCGTCGATGAAGACGCACTCGGCGGGCTCGAGGTTCAGCCGGCCGGCCGCGAGCCGGAAAATCTCCGGCTCGGGTTTCCGCAGGCCGACCTCACCGGAGATGACGATGTCGTCGAACATCCCGGCCCAGGTCTCCCGGGGATAGGTGTTGCCCCAGGAGTTCGACAGCAGGGCGGTCCGGATGCCGCGCTGGTTGATCCGGCGGACCAGCGCGGACATCGCCGGCTGGTGCTCGAAATGCGCGAACATCCGCTCGATCAGGCCCTCGGCCGGCACCGGCGTACCGTCCTGACGGACCAGCATCGCGGCCAGCTTCCGCTCGAAGTCCGGGACCGCGAGCTGACCGCGCTCGAGCGCGTGCACCGGGTTCAGCTCGGCCTCGGCGGCGGTGGCGCCGGGGCTGTCCGAGGGCAGCCATTTGAGCACCGCCTGGAGGTACGAATCGAAGTCGAAACCGTCCAGTTCCGCCCAGCGGCGGAGCGCCGGTTCCAGGCCTGAGGTGAGGACGCCGCCCCAGTCCACCAGCAGACCACGCGGCTGCGCACGCACCTCGACCATGCCCGCAAGCCTACTCAGCCCACCGGCCCGCTCACCCTGCCGGTCCTGCCGGTCACTCGGCGTAGCTCAGTGGTTGTACTCGATCGTCACGTCGCCGGACGAGGTCTTCGCCTGGATCGTGCGGGTCGCGTTCGGGTCGGTCTTCACGGTCGCGGACTCGTCGCCGGAGGACGTCTTGGTGTCCACCTTGTACGCCTCGTCGCCGGACGGAAGCCGGATCGCGACGTCGCCGGAGCTCGACTTGGCTTCCACCGATTCCGGCGCGACCGTGAACTCCAGGTTCGAACCGCCCGAGCTGCTGTGCGCCGTGACCGAGGTCGAGGTCAGTTCGTCGCCGGTGATTCCGCCGGAGCTGGACTCCATCACCAACGGTCCGCCGACACCATGGGCGTCGATGTCGCCGGAGCTGGTCTTCAGGTTCGCCCCGCCGGGGAATCCGGTGACGGTCACATCACCGCTGCTGTTCTCCACGGTCAGCTTCACGTCTCGCGGAACAGTCAGTACATAGCTGGTCTTGCAGCCGAAGGACAGGAACCCACACCCGCCGGCTTTCAGATCGAGCCGGCCGTCGTCCGGGTGGAACTGCTCCTTCGGGTCCGAACCGAACACGTTCCGCTGGAACTGGCGCTCGACCTTCACCTCAGATCCGTCCCCCGCCCGTACCTCGACCGGTGCCGATCCGCCCTTCACCACGAGTGCATCGCCCTGCAACTGGTACGAGTCCTGGCTGTTCTTCGTACCGTCGGTGAGCCCGGTCAGCGCCCAGTACGCCGCACCGAGAATGAGGGCGACCGAAATGGCGATCCCGTACCGCCGCTGAGACGTCATCGAACTCACCGGACGGTCCTGAACATCGGACATGACGCTCCTCAGCTACGTTACGAAGGTAGTCCCAACCCTGACACAACCAGCCCGCCCTGTCGGCCGGGATAACCCCGACCCCAACCCTGATTCCGCCACCTATGCAGTTACCGGGGTGACCTCCTTCGCGACTGAGGCAGCCAGTTGCTGGAACGACTTGCGGAGCTTGCTCGACTTCGCCGCCTCGGACAGGCTGCGGCCGTGCGTCATCGCCGCATCCACCGCACTCTGGTCGAACGGCAACAGCGCAGCCACCTCAACCCCCGCGTACTGCGCCAGCGCCGCGCCGGCCGCCTCGCCCGGCGACCCACCCAGCGCGCCAGAACGCACCTTGTTCATCACCACCCGAACCACCGCGGACGGCACCACCGCACGCAACTCATGCAGCGCCCGGATCACCCGCGTCAACCCGACCGGATCAGCTGTGCCGACCACGATCACCTCATCGGCCTCTTCGAGGGTCGCCACAGTCGCCCCGTTCCGTCGCGGCGCGAGCGAGTCGAACGAGATCTCCTCATCCGTCTCGATACAGAACGCGACATCCACCACCGTGCACGGCGCCAACTGACGCGCCGTCGACCAAATCGTCTCGATCGCGGCCGGCCGCAACTCCGTCCACCGATCCGCCCGGCTCAGCCCGGTCAGTACGAGCAACCCCGGCTCCACCTGTCTGGCGTGCTTGGCGAGCATGATCAGATCCAGCGAACCGTTCGACGCTGACCGCGCTGCGGCCGCCAGACCGGACGTTTCGTCGAGCATCCCCAGCATTTGCGCGACCGTCCCGCCGTACACATCCGCATCCGCGAGCAAGGTCGGTACGCCCTTCGCGGCCAGCTCGTACGCCAGATTCACCGCGACCGTCGACCGCCCCGGCGCACCGGTCGGCCCCCACACCGCGATCAGCCGGCCAGACCCCGGCTGGAACCCGGCCGGTTCGAGATTCGGCGCGGTCGACTCGGGGGACAGCGGTACGAACCCGCCACCGAAATGCGAAGCCGATATCGGCGGCCCGGCCTCGACCGCATCGATCACGGCCCGGGCCAGGTCGCTCGGGCTGACATCGGCCGGCAGGATGCGCTCGATCCCCATCCGGCTGAGCCGGTCCTCCGGCCCGAACGGCGCGCCCGTCTCGGTCGGATCGACCAGCGCCAGCACCGCGATCCCGCGAGCATGCAGCGCGGCCACCGCATCGCCCGACAAGCGCGGCAGCGCATCGGCCAGCAGCACCGCCCGCGCCTGCCCGCTCACCGCCGCCGCCATCACATCAGCGATGTCGACACAGCGCCGAACGACTCGGATCCCGGGAGCGCGTTCGGTCCGCCGTACGACCTCCGCCTCCCACGGTGCGCCGGTCACGGCCAAGAGCACCGGCGTCGACATCAGCCGGCCTTCCGTACCAGCGTCGGCTCACCCGTGCTCAGTGCGGTCAGCGCCGACGGGATCCGGGTCAGATCGTTCGAGGCGAGCCCGATCAGTACTTGACGCCGCGCCGAACTGCCCGAGACGCCCTTCACCGAATCGACCTGCAGCACCCGGACACTGCTCCACAACGGCTTCGCGGACTGCCCTTCACTCTTCGGCACCACCCACACATCCACCACATCGCCGATCGCGGTATCCGACGGCAACCGGCCGGTCGCGACGGAAAGCGGCAGCTCGGTACGGCCCTGATCGGCCTTCGGTACGGCGGCGTCCTTCGGCACGAACTCCCCCGGACCGATCGACCGGCCCACCACCAGGCCCTTCAAATCAGCATCCGCCGCCACGTACCGCTCCGCGTCCTTGCCACTCGTGAAGCGCACCCGCACCGTGGTCAGGTCGTCGGCCGTCAACGGCATCCCTGTCTTCAGCTCGTGCTTCGCCGCCCAGATCGTGGTCGTGTCATCGGCCGAGGAGAGCAGTTTGGCCCCGGCCAGCGCGGTGACCGCGACGAGCAGCACCCCGAGTACCAGCCGGCCGTCCTTCCACCGCGCCTTCCGATTCCGCTGCGCCGGGGCGGACGGCGCCCCGAACCCGCTCCGCACGGCTGTCTCGGCCACGTCGTCTCCCCCAGTCAATCGTTCGCTCCTCGGCGTTATTCTGCCTGGTTCGTGAGCAGCACGTGAAGGTTTGTCCACAGGCAGTCATATTGGGGACAACCGCGATCATCCGGCCGCGAACCATGGCAAACTGAAGGAACCAGCCATTACCCGAAGGAGCAGGACGATGCCAGGTCCCCGATTCCTCCAGCTCGCGGACGTCGCCGAGGTGCTGAACATCTCCGCGAACCAGGTCTACGCCCTGGTCCGCCGCGGCGACATCCCAGCGGTGAAGATCGGCGGCCGGGGCCAATGGCGAGTCGAGTCGACCGAACTCGAGAAGTACATCGAACGGCTGTACACGGAAACCAAAGAGTTCATCGACACCCACCCGTTCGGCGAAGACGCAGACTCAACGGAGTCCGCCCACCTCTAGCCACACCGCCCACCTCTGAGCACCCACCCGCCCGCGCGGCGAGCTGACGCCCCGCGCGAACTACCCGGCGCCGGCGCCGCACGAGCCGCCCGGCGCACTGGCACCTGCACGAACCGCCCGGCGCACTGGCGCCGCACGGACCGCCAACTGCTGCTGGTCGGCTGGGGTGCTTGCCCCCGCCATCTGGAGGGTTGACCCCTCAGATGGAGGGTTGCCCCCTGGAAATTTGAGGGGTCAACCCTTCAGGCCAGGTGGCAACCCCGCCGGGCGGACGCGGTTAGCGGCGGCGGAGGGCTCGTAGGGCCTGGGTGGGGACGAGGCGCACGTTGTAGACCTCGGTCCGCCGGCGCGGTGTGTCCAGCGGGTGCTCGGCGAGCTCCAGGAAATCCGCGCCGACCCGATCGACCGTCCCGGTCACCGGCCCGCCACCGCTGCAGAACAGCGTGACCGGCGACCGGTCCCGCGCGATCCCGCGCAGCAGATGCGCCAGCCCGAGCTTGCCCTCGACCGCCCCCACGGCCGGCTCCGCCCACGGCCCCAGGCGGTGTACGGCCACCAGCGCGCCCACCGGCACCAACCACTCCTCGGACCACTCGGTCTCGAGCAGCAGACAGTCCTTCCCGACCCGGGTCAGCACGCCGCGTACGGGATCCGCGTCCTGCACCTCGATCCGGACAACGGTGTTCACCGCCCCACGCAGCCGGTCGAGCACGGTGATCTTGCCGACCTCGGCCCGGATCCGGTCGGCCACCTCGCCGTACAGATCGGCGTCCTGAAGCGCCTCGAACTGCGACTCCAGGTCCGCGAACAACGCATCCCACCGCATGCCCGCGAACCTACCTCTCCGCACCACGACCCGTCACTCTCCGCACGCGAGGCCCACGCTGCGTACGCCGAGGACTTGCGAACCCGGCCCAGAACCGGTCTATAGTGATCAAGGCAAAGCAAACTAAAGCAAACTAATAGATCAGGGGCAAAGTGGGATGAACGCGACGATCCGGCTAGTGAAGGGCACGATCGCGGTACTGGCCCTGGCTGCCGTCGCCGTCCTGCTGCGCTGGATCACCGCCGGGTCGATCACCGGCGTCCGCACGTACGACCTCGACTCGCTCACCGTGCTGGCCATCAGCACAGTCGCGTGGATCGCGTACGCCTGGCTGGCCCTCGCCGTCCTCACAACCGCCCTGGAACAACTCCCCGGCCTAACCGGCGCCCTAGCCGGCACCCTGTCCCGCCACATCACCACCGGCACCGCCCGCACCCTGCTCCGCTCCGGCTTAGGCGTAGCCGCCGTCACTCCCCTAACCCTCACCACAGCCCAAGCCACCCCCACCCAAACCCACCAGACCACCCCCACCCCTCAGGCCGAGCCCGCTTCCAACCTGAAGATCCCCACCGCCCCCACCGCCCGCACGAGCAACCACACCGTCAGCCCCCCAACAAGCGACACCGCCACCTTCCGCGCCACCGAACCCGCATCAACCATCAAACTCGGCCCCGAGGTGGGCGGTTCTGGTCGCCGAGACACTCCCACTCACCGCACCTCCCCGGGCGCGCCCGGCACCCCTGGCCGCGGTACGACGCCTGGTCCCGGTGCGGTGAGTGGGAGGCCGACACCTGCAGATCAACCTGGTGGTACGCGGCTACCGGCGGATCGACCGGCTGGCAAGAAGCCAACGGATCGGCGAACGCGGATCGGAGAGCCGGATCGGCGGACGCGGATTGGGGTGCCGGATCGGCCGACTGATGGGGCGCCCATCCGGTACACGGATGTGCGAGCTGCAGCTGCCATTCGGGTGGTAGTACGCGACGGGGACTCGCTGTGGACGCTGGCAGCTCGCGAACTTGGTACGGGAGCGACAGACGACACCATCGCGACCCGATGGCTCGACTGGTACGCCGCAAACCGCCAGCTGATCGGACCGAATCCCAACCTCCTCATCCCCGGCCAGGTACTCCAAGTACCTCCCATTCGCGGAGGCGCACCAAGCAATCACGGCGGCGGCGTGCCGTCCACCGGCGGCGAGCACGTGCCGCCGACTCAAGGCGATCACCTCCCGCCGACCGATCAGGAGAAGTGACATGAGCCGGAACCTCCGCGCGAACCACCTCCCGCCCGGCAAGTCACCCTCCATCCGCGGTGCGACCTCCGCGTACACCCCCGCACTCGCCCGCGACGAAGCCGCCGAACAATCCGCCGGTGAGGGCGCTGGTGACGGCGCTGGTGAGGGCGCTGGTGAGGGCGCTGGTGAGGGCGCCGAAGGATCCGCCGGTGAAACCGCCGGGGCAGCGGGTGATGAAGCCGGTGGGGTCGACGGACTGCCTGCCAGGGCAGGGAGAGATGCGATGGGCGCAGTTGCCAGTGGAGGCGGGACAGCGGCGGAGGCCCTCCGTACACCGAACACGACGAAGGAGAACCTGATGCGTTCCAACGCGGTACCTGACGACCACGCCGACTCTCCCGTCGACGTCACGCCTGAGGAGACAGTCACCCTCACACTCATCACCACAGACGCGGACGAACCGCCCGACACACCTGCGGGCGCTGGATCCTCGACTGGCGCAGCTGCTGCAGCTGCGGATGGTTCGGCCGATCGTCTGGTGGTTGGCACCCGAGGTCTGACCGACGGCTTGGTGGTTGGGGGTCATGCTGCTGACGGTCCTGCTGGCGGAGGTCCCGTTGGCAGGGGTCCTGCTACTGCGGGTGCCGCAGCTGACAGCCGCCTTGAGAGCGCTGGTGGTCAGCCTGTTCGCGCCGTTGGCGGTCAGCCTGTTCGCGCCGTTGGTGGTCAGTCGGTTGACGGCGTTGGTAGTCAGTCCGTTGGTGGAGATGCTGGCAGTGCAGGGAGCGGGTCGGGCGGTGGGGCTGTGGGGAGTGGTGCTCCTGGGTCTGCTGACGGCGGTACGGGCGGGACGCCGGCTGGCTCCGGGCGTGCAGACGATGCGGCCGGTGCGCTGGACGACGCGGACACGGCGGACGACGCGGGTGCGGCGGGCGGCTCGGGCGCGGCGGACAGCGCGGGTGCGGCGGACGGCGCGGGCACGGCGGACGGCGCGCGTGCGGTGGACGGCCCGGGCGCGGGGGGCGGCGCGGGTGCGGTGGTTGCTGCGGTTGTGCGGGATCGGTCTTTGGCGGGTGGTGGGCGGGGGGTGCCGGCGGCGGGGCGGTACGGCGGGGAGCTGAATGAGAAGGCGCTGACGTCGCGGCTTGGGACGGTCAAACGGTTGGGGGTTGGTGCGGTCGGCGGGGCGGGACAGCCAGTTGGTGCTCGTACGCCGCTGGCTCTGGGGGCGGTTGAGGAGGCGACCGAGGGCACGAAGTCGGTCGAGGAGGGCGAGGCTGGCGCTGCGCAGGCTGTTCGTGCGGGTGTTCCTGCGGGCGTTCGGGCGGGTGGGGGGCCGGGGGTTCCGGTGCCGGAGGCTCGGGCTTGGGGGGCTCGGTTGGCTCAGGCTGTTTCTGAGGTGCTGGTGGGGGACCGGCCGATTTCGCAGTTGGTTCGGTTTGTGGATGAGTCGGTGTTTGCGGATGTCAATCGGCGGGTGCGGATGCTGGGGATGACGTCTACGGCCGGGAGTCGGGGAGCGAAGGAGAAGAGCACGATGCGGTCGGTGCGCGTGTTCATGCCGGAGCCGTCGATCGCCGAGGTGTCAGCTCACGTACGGCACGGGGACCGCTCCCGCGCGATCGCACTGCGGATGGAGATTCGTCGGAATCGCTGGGTGTGTACTGCACTCGAGCTTGGCTGAGATGTTCGCGGCGGGGCGGAGTCGGCGTACGGATGTATTTGGCGTGGATCGAACTCTTTGAGGTGGCTGGGCGTCTTAGGGAGCGCAACGTGATCGTGCTGTTGCTGTCATGTGGTTGCGGCGGCTGCGGCGTACGGTGACCGGAGTTGGGTCGGATGGTCTTCTTTTCGGGGGAAATTGTGACTGACGTGACTGTGCGGGACGAGCTGGTGGGGGCGCCGGCGGGTGGTTGGCGGGTGGGGGTTGAGGAGCTGAGCGCGGCCGAGCGGGCCCGCGTGTTGCCGGCGGTTCGGCGGCGGCGGTGGAGTGAGCGGGTGCCGATGGCGTACCCGTTGGCGGTGCGGTACCACCGGGGGCTGAAGCGCATCGAGTGGATGCGGTCCAGCACGGCGTACGCGGGTACGCGGCAGGTTGATGCCCTTCCGGTACGGATCAAGCGGCACAAGTCGTTGCTGTTGCGGCAGCTCGGGGAGACCGAGATGTGGATGCAGCACAACAAGGTGACCAACTTGAAGCTCGCCTGCGGTCAGGTGGATGGGCTGCTGATCCGGCCGGGTGAGACGTTCTCGTTCAACAAGGTGGTCGGGAACGCGACGCGCCGCAAGGGTTACCTGAAAGGGATGCGGCTGTCGAACGGGCAGGCCAAGCCGGGGATCGGTGGTGGCATTTGCCAGCTCGCCAATCTGCTGCACTGGATGGTGCTGCACTCGCCGTTGACTGTGACGCAGCGGTCGACGCACAGTTTCGATCCGTTCCCGGACAACGGGCGGGTGCTGCCGTGGGGTGTGGGGTGCAGCATCGTCTACAACTACGTGGATCTGCAGTTCCGCAACGACACGGATCAGACGTTCCAGTTGCGGGTGGATGTCGGCGAGCGGTACCTGCAGGGTGAGATCCTCGCGGACGTACCGGCCGAATCGTCGTACCGCGTGTTCGCGAAGGGCGAGCGGTTCTTGCGGGCCGGCGCGGACTACTTCCGGCGGAACGAGATCTGGCGAACCGTGATCGATCGGCGTACGGGCAGCGCGCTCCGCGACGAACTGATCCGCGAAAATGTTGCCCTGGTCAAGTACGTCCCGGTCGACGTCCCCGTACTCGACGTGATCCTCCCCAAAACCTTCTGACCCAACGGGCTCTTCACCGCAGCCCCGCCTCCCGTCTCAGGGGTCAACTCCTGAGCTGGTGGGTTTGGCCGCGAGATTCTCAGGGGTCAACCCACCGCCTGAGGGGCTGACCCCCGAGACGGTGGGATTGGCCGCGAGATTCCCGGGGGTCAACCCATCATCCGAGGGGCTGACCCCTGAGACGGTGGGATTGGCCGCGAGATTTTCGGGGGTCAACCCATCGTCTGAGGGGCTGGCCCCTGAGACGTCGAGGGGTGGGGAAGGGGGGTGAACTAGCTGAGTAGGGTTGAGCCGTGCTTTTCGAAGAGGGCGGCTACGTCTCCGGAGAAGCCGTTGTGTAGTTCGGTCAGCATGGCTTGGGTTGTGGCGGACATGACGAGGACGTATCGGGCGGGCTCTTCGGATGGGTTGCCGAATGTGTGGGGGACGCCGCGGGGCCCGACAATCCCGGAGCCGGCTGGTACGTCGTAGAACTCGCCGTCGATGTTTAGACGGAGCGTTCCGGACAGGACGTACCACGCCTCGTCGTCGGTGTGGTGGACGTGTAGTGGGGCCTGCCAGGCGACTTCGTCGGTGGTGCGGCCGGCGGCTTCCCATTCGGCTAGGACCAGGCCGGAGCCTTCGGGCGCGACCGTCCGGCCGAGCAGGGGTACGGCCGATAAGTCGGTGCGACGCGGCACTGGGATCTCCTCCTCGTGGCGGTTCCCCGTCGTCACTGGGTAGCCGCGGTCTGGCGGTTCCCCGTCGTCACCGGGTAGCCGCGGTCTGGCGGTTCCCCGGTCGCCGCTGGGTAGCCGCGGTCTGGCGGTTTCCCATCGTCACCGGGTAGCCATGGTCTGGCGGTTCCCCGGTCGCCGCTGGGTAGCCGCGGTCTGGCGGTTTCCCCATCGCGACCGGGTGGGGCCGGTTCCACCATCGCGAACGGGTGGGGCGGGTTCCACCATCCTCGTCCGGTGGAGTACTAGGCGCAAACTGTCGGTGGGGCGTTGCAGACTGGATGGGTGATCGAGGTGGAGCCGTATCGGGAGCGGCCGGCGCTGGTGGCGGGGGCTGAGTTGTGGACCCGGACTGCTGAGGGCGGTGAGTTCCGCATCCTGCCGGACGGGTGCATGGATCTGATGCTCATCGACGGTGCCTTGTACGTTGCCGGGCCGGACAGTCGGGCCTGGACGGGTGAAGCGCCGCGCGGAACCAAGTACGCGGGCGTCCGCTTCGCGCCGGGCTCGGCGCCTGCGTTCCTCGGCGTACCGGCACGAGAGCTGTTGAATCAGCAGGTGCTGCTCGGCGACCTCTGGTCACCGAACCGGAGCAGGCGGTTAGCGGACCGCATCCGCTCGGCCCCGGACCCGGCGACTGCGCTGGACCAGGAGGTGGCCAAGCTGGTCGACACACCGCCGGACAGGTTGATCAGCCAGGTACTTCGCAGCGTCCGCGACGGGCTGCTCCGCGGTAGCGCCGGTGTCTCGCGTCTGGCCGGTGCGGTCGACCTGAGTGAGCGCCAGCTGCACCGCCGCTGCCTGGACGCTTTCGGGTACGGACCAAAGATGCTCGACCGGGTGCTGTGGATGAACGTCGCACTCGACCACGCCCGTACCGGACTCGCTCTTGCCGACGTCGCCACCCGCACCGGGTACGCCGACCAGGCGCACTTCACCCGTGACGTGAAAGCACTCACCGGCCTGCCGCCAAAACTCCTCCTGAGCTGACCCACGTGCCAGCATGACTCCTTATGACCGGTGAGATCGGCACAGCGGCGCTAAGGCACAACCCACTCAACGCAGTCACCGCCAGCGTCGAACGGGTCACGTACGCCGACGGCCGCACCGCAGTACGCAAGGAACTCCGCGCACCCACCGAAACCACCGGTCCATGGGCAGCATCAAAAGACCCACGGCACTGGAACTACTGGCGGCGTGAGGTCGAGGTGTACCGCGACCAAAAGCTGCGCGCCGATCTCGCGGAAGCCGGACTGCTACTCCCCCAAGCCGAGGTCGAGGAGCACGCGGACCGCGCTGTGCTGCTGATGGAGGACATCGGCGGCACCCCGGGCACTCAGTTCGGTCTTGCGGAGCATGCGGCGCTGGCGCGGGCCTGCGGTCGCTGGCAGGCGCGCCCGGTCGCGGACCGTCCGTGGACCTCGCGCGGGTTCATCCGCGACTACTCCACGACCCGCGACGTACCGTGGCACCTGCTGGCCGACGACGCAGCTTGGAAGCAGCCGATCATCCAGGAGACCTGGCCAAGCGAACTGCGCGAAGCCTGGACGCACCTGGTCGCACACCGCGACGAGCTGCTCGACCTGGTCGCCGCACTGCCGCGTACGCAGTGCCACCTCGACTTCTGGGTATCCAACGTGATCCAGCGCCCAACCGGTGAGCTAGCGCTCTTCGACTGGTCGTTCACAGGCGACGGCGCACTTGGTGAGGACATCGGCAATCACATCCCGGACGCGGTGTTCGACCTGTTCTGGCCGGCTGAACAGATGCCAGAGCTAGCCGACGCGTGTGTCTCCAACTACCTGGACGGTCTGCAAGACGCAGGGTGGCGTGGCGACTCCGATCAGGTCCGGCTGGCGGTGATGGCCTCTGGAGTGAAGTACGCCTGGCTGCTGCCCGGTTTGCTCGGCCGCGCATCCGATCTGACGCACAACGCCTACCACCGCGAGGTGGACAGCCGGCAGCTGTTCCACCAGCGGGGGCAGGCGTTTCTGTTCGTCGCCAACTGGTGCGCGGAGGCGCTCAGAACACGACGGTGAAGCCGCCGGGTTGTACTACTGCCCGCCCCTGCCCAACCAGGTTGCCAGAGCTGTCGTACGAGTACGCCCGCGCGCCCGGGATGCTGACAGTACGTGCGACCTTGTCAACGCTGACCAGCAGCGTGCTGTTGCCGATGCGGAGACTGCTGATCAAAGGCAGCAGGAGCAGCGCATCCAGCTGGACGGAGCCGATCGCGCGCGCAGTGAGGGTGGTTGCCCGCGATGGCAGGGGGCTGCGGAGGGTCAGAGGCAAGAGAGCGCCGGGAGCCGCGGAGATGCCCTGTGCGCCGCCGCGGTGGTTCAGCGTGCCGATTGTCTGATTGCCGATTGTCCACAAAGTCTGCGCTGGAGTCTCGGTCAGATTGACAACCGGCAGCACGAGGCGTGGCTGCGCAGCGGCGGGTACGGTCCAGTTGGCCGAATCGTTCCTTAGGGACAGGTACGACCCGTTGCTCCACTGCGATTCACCGGTCCACGCGGATGGTGGGGTGACAACCTCGCCACCGGTGGCTGATTCGGCTTCGATGATCTGGAGGCCGTCGTAGGTCGGTGTGCCGGACAAACGCCGAAGGTCTGGATTGGCGTCGAGGGCGAGCATGGAGAGCTGGCCGTGGATGGTGGATTCGGCGCCCGAGTTGTAGTTGATCGTGCCGTCGCCGGAGATGCCGTCATAGGTACGGCCGGTGGTCCGGTCGTACATGGGCTGGCCGGCGTGGTTTGCGCCGAAGTACCAGGCCGCGACGAAGGCGGCGAGGTGGCGCTGGCCGGGGCGGTTGACCGCTAGAAGTGCCTGCAGGCGGGCGTCGACCCCGTACGCGATCTGAGACCGGTCGATCGGCACCGGCAGCCAGCCGTTGTCCGGGCCGCCGGAGGTCAGTAGCAGCGGAGTAAATCCTGCCGTGTCTCCAACTGCAGGACCAAGAAGGTGCTTCTGACCGAGAGCGGATGCTGCAGCCGCTAGGGCGCTGGGCATTTGGGCACCCCAAGCGTGCCAGTCGGAGATCGACTCGGCCCACGGCATCAGCGCGCGGAACGGCCATTCACGCGCCGACCCCGCAGCCATCGACGCGATCCCCTCAGCAAACCGAGCCAGCGCCTGCCGAGCTCGCCAAGACCCACCAGCCCGCACGTACGCCGCCAACCCCAGCACGGCCTCCGACGTAGCGTCCGCCCCGTTCACAATCAGCCAAGCAGGCAACCGCCGACCATCAACCACGTTGTACTGGCCGTACCGCACCAGCACCTGCCGCTCCAACGCACCAAGAGCAAGCTCAAGCCGCGACCGCAGGAACGCCGCAAAAGCGGGATCAACCTGCCGGAACGCCGCGTACCCCTCCCCCAACGCCCAAACAGTCCGAGCCAACCAGTACGACGGCCCGGAGTCAGACGGATCCGGCAACTCGACCGGTTCAGCACTCGGGTTCAGCGTCCCATCCGGCTGCATCCACAACACGACGTTGCCGTTCACGGACTGCAGAAAGGTCAGCCCGCGCAACAACTCCCGAGCAGCCTCCAACGATGTCCGCTCCCGAAAGAGCGCCCAGTGGCGTACGTACACCACAACCGCCCGCGCGATGTCGTCGGCGTTGTAAGCCCCCTGCCCGTACGTGTCGGTCGCAGCATCGTACGCACCACCGCCAACGCGCTTGTACCCGCTGTCCCGCTCGGCGTACGTCCACAACACCCCGACAGGACCCGAGCCGTACGTACTGTGCCCAGCCACCACGGGCGGACTGACCGAAGCCCGCAAATAGTCGAGATGCGCAAGATTGGACAGCCGAGTCGCAGCACGGGCAGGCAGAGCGGACGACGCAGCAACCGGAACCGCAAGCGCGGCGCCGAGGACGGTTCGGCGGGTGGGCTTCATGGTCTACTCCGTTCGATCCAGGCGGGCGACACCGATGGCGGCATCGGCCATCCCGTAGAACACGTACTGGACGCCGTCGACCTCCTCGATGGCGGTGGGGAAAACGACATTGCCGACCGTGCCGACCTTCTCTTCCTCGGTCTCCGGAACCATCAGCGGCTCGGCCGTACGGGCAATCACCCGCGTGACATCAGCGGGATCGAGAATCAGTGCGCCGGCCGCGTACCGGACCTTCTGCGTGGTCGGATCGAAACCCGCGGGCTGCTCACCGGTCACGCCGTGATGAATCACCAGCCACCCCTCCGGCACCCGCAGCGGCGCCGGACCCGCACCGATCTTCAACTCCTCAAAGGGATGCTCCGACATCGCGACCAACCGGTGATGCCGCAAATGAACCAGGTTGCGTACGTCGGCCTCGACCTCCGCGACCGGAACGAACGACACCCAAATCCCCGGCCGGTCGTCGGTCACCCCAGCCGGCAGATGCACGCCCTCCCCCTCGCGGAACCAGCCAAGGTCCCACATCGGCCGGTGCAGCATCGCGTACGACAGCTCACCGTCCGGACCAGGCACCGGCTCCGGAAAGAACACCGTGTCCTTGTTCGGAAACAGGTTCAAATCGGTGTCCAGCGAGGGCTGGTACTCGAAGTGCAGTGGCCCCAGCCGTCGCCACTCGCGCAGATCGGACGACACCGCGAGCGCCGGCTTCGGCCCGAGCGGTCCGTACGCGACGTAGGTCATCACATGCAGCCCGAGCGACGGCACGTACGTCACCCGCGGGTCCTCCACGCCGGCGTTGTTCTTGCCGCGCTCCCACCCCTCGTCGGGCGCAAGCACAACCCCCTCGCGGCGTACGCCGGCCGGGACGCCGTTGTCGAGCACCACCTCGGCCAGGCCGACCCGGGATACGTTGCCAGCGGCAACCAGCCGGGGCAGCAGGTACAACTTCCCGTCGGGAGTATGTCCGGTGGCCGGGTTCAGCACCCCCTCGGCCTCGAGGTCGTTGCCCGGCTCGGCCGTCATCAGTACGCCGACGCGGGTGAGGGTATAAGGAACAGTCACGGAAAGCCCTTCTGGAATTAGCCTTTGACGCCGGATGACAGGTTGCTGGAGATGAACCGGCGCTGGAAGATCACGAACAATGCAACGGCGGGAGTGGCCAGTACGCACGCCCCGGCGAGCACCGCGCCGAACGGATTGGCCGCCCGAGCCGACACGGTGGTGAGGTAGTTGGACAATGAAACTGCGAGTGGCTGCAGGTCCTGCTGCTTGGTAATCAGGAACGGCCACAAGAATTCGTTCCATGGACCGATAAAGGTCAGCAGCACGCCAGTCAACAGAGCCGGCCGGACGAGCGGTACGGCGACGCGCCACAGAATGCTCAACTCCGAGGCCCCGTCGATCCGGGCCGCGTCGAACAGCTCGGCCGGCAACTGCAGGAAGTACTGCCGGAAAACGAACACCGCGGTGGAGTTGATCAGGAACGGCAGGATCATCCCCAGGTACGAGTCGGCCAGCCCATAACTGCGCACGATCAGTACGTACAACGGAATCGTCAGCAACTGGAACGGAACCACCTGGATCAGCAACATCAGATTGAACACCAGGCCCCGCCCGCGGAACTGCAGCCGCGCCAGCGCATAACCCGCGAGTACGCCGAACACCAAGGTCCCGAGGATCACACCACCGGTGAAGATGCCCGAATTGATCAACGACCGCCCGAGATCGATCGCCTTGTTGATCTCGGCGTAGTTGTGCCCGGTCAGGTTGCCCGGCTGCGGAAACGCGCCGCCGACCGACGGGTCCGGCTCCCGCTGCAGCGAGCCGATCAGCATGTAATAGAACGGGAACAGGAACACAAACGCGCCGATCAGCAACGCGACGAACTTGCGCTTCACGCGTCCTCCTTCCCGACGAATTTGCGTTCGATCAAGGCCAGCAACAGGACCCCGATCACCAGCAGGACGCCGATCGCGGCCCCGACATCCGGGTTTCCTTGCTCGATTCCGCGCTGGTACATGATCAGTACCGGCGAGGCGGATGCTCCGTCCGGACCACCGCCGCCGGTCAGCAGGTACGGCTCGGTGAACAGGTTCGCGCCGGTGACGGTCGCCAGCAGCACGACCAGCGTGGTCGCCGGCCGCACCCCCGGCACCGTCACGTTGAGGAACGACTTCCACCGTCCCGCGCCGTCCATCGACGCGGCCTCGTACAGGTCCTTCGAAACGTTCTGTAATGCGGCCAGATACAACAGGATGAAGAAGCCGAGCTGTTTCCAGGTCACGTAGATCGCCACCGTCGGCATCGCCAGTCCCGAGTTCACCAGCCAGGACGGGTCCGGCGCGAGCGGCCCGAGGACCGAATTGACCAGCCCGTTCGAGTTGAACAAGAACAGCCAAACCCCGACCACCGCAACCGAAGCGGTGACATAAGGAACGTAGTACGAGACCCGGAAGAACGTACGCCACCGGATCGCCGCGTTCAGCGCATTCGCGAGCCCCAACGACAGCACAACCGTCAAGGGAACGTTGATCACCAGGAAGATCAGCACATTCCCGAACGCACGCCGGACGGCCGGATCCGACAACACCGTCACATAATTGGCGAACCCAACGAACGGCCGATCCACGACCGCACCCGGCGCCGCGAAGAAGTAGTCATGGAACGACATGTACACCGCGAACCCGAGCGGATACGCGAACACCGCGGCCAGGAACACGACGTACGGCGTGACGAACGCGGTCCCGATCGGATGCGCACCGAAGACCCGAGCCAGCGGCCCACGCCTCATGATTGTTTGACGAGTTCGTCGACCTTCTGGGCAGCGCCGTCAAGGGCCGCGCCGGTGTCCTGCTGCCCGAAGATCACCGACTTCGAGTACGCGTCCCGGAAGGTCTGCCAGATCGTGATCGAGTTCGGTACGTTCGGCACCTCGACCGTACGCGACGCCTGATCCGCGAAGCCCTTGTAATCCGGGTTCTTGGCGAAATAGTCCGCGTACGTACCAGCGACGTCCTTGCGCAGCGGCATCTGCCCGGTCGCGGCCAGGAACTTCCCGTCCTGCTCCTTGCTGGTCGCAAATTTCAGTACGTCCGAAGCGGTGCCACGGTTCTTGCAGGCGGAATACATCGCGACGTTCTTCGCGTCACTGAAGGTGTGAATCTCGCCCGGCGCTTTCCCGCTCGAGGTCGGCACCGGCACGACGCCCCAGTCGACCTTGCCCTTGTACGTCGCGATCGCCCACGGACCGACCACCGCCATCGCGGCCGTACCGTCGACGAACGCATCCCCGGTGTACTTCTCCGGCGACGCCAGCTTGTCCTGGTACATGGTCCGCCAGAACTCGGCGACCTTCTTCCCCTCGTCCCCGGCGAACTGCGCTTTGCCATCGGCAACCAACTGCTTGCCACCGGACTCGGCCGCGAACAACGGGTAGAAGTCGAACCAGGACTGGAAGAACTCGTTGCTCGGCGCCGGATAGATGGCGAACTTCGCCGCCTTCGAGGCCACGATCTTCCGTGAGGTCGCCAGGAACTCGTCGTACGTCTTCAGCGAAGGTTCAGTGATGCCGGCCTTCGCGAAAACCTTCTTGTTGTAGAAGATCATCACCGGGTTGGACTTCCACGGCAGCTGGTAGTACTTCCCGTCCGGCGACTTGTACTGCTGCGCCACGTCGCCGGAGCGCTCCTCGATGTACGAGGCATCCAGCGGTACGAGACCGCCCTGCTTCTGGAACTGCGACACCGAGGCCGGTGACGTGTTGAAGATCAGGCACGGCGCGTTGCCGGCCGTGATCGCGGCCCCGATCACCTCTTCGGACGACTTCCCGGTCGGGATCTCCTGCGCGGTGATCTTCTGGTCCGCGTGCTCGGCGTTCCAGGCCGCGACCATTTGCTTGCCCCAGGCCACTTCCTCGGCGTTGTTCGAGTACCAGATCGTGATCGGCCCGCGGGCCTTGGCGGCAGCGTCGGCGTCACCAGCGCCGCCGCTGCTTCCACACGCGGCGAGCGAACCCGCCAGGACAACGGCCAGCAGGCCGGCTTGGAGCTTCATAGGTCCTCCTAGGGGCCTAAAACAGGTGCCTAAACAGGTGGCTGCGCCGGGGGCTGCCACCGGGTCTGCACAGGGGGTGCCGCGGTGGAGCGGCGGCGGACGAGCTGGGCGGGCGGGAGCTCGACGTCAGGGATCTCGGTGTCACCGTCGACGACCCGGTTCAGGGTCTGGGCGGCGGCGACGCCGAAGTGGAACGGATCGGCCCGGACCGTGGTCAGCCCGGGGTGTACGTACTCGGCGAGCTCGCTGTCGTCGAAGCCCGCGATGCTGAGGTCGTCCGGCACGGTCAGGCCGGCTGCCTGCGCGGCGCCGAGGCCCGCGATCGCCATCCGGTCGTTGGCGTACACGATCGCGGTCGGCGGCTCCGGCAGCGCGAGCAGCCGCCTGGTGGCCTCGATCCCACCGGCCGCGGTGAAGTCACCGGCCTCGACCGCCACCGGCTGCAATCCGGCCGCGGTCAAGGTCTCGACGAACGCCGTCGACCGAGTCGCCGCGTGGACGAACTCCGACGGGCCGGCCACATGCGCGATGCGGGTGTGCCCGAGCTCCAGCAGGTGCTGGACGACCGCGACGATGCCAGGCCGGTCGTCGAGCACCACGGCCGGGAACGGCGACTCACCGTCCGGACGGTTCAGCGTGACCGCCGGAAGCCCGAGCTCGACCAGCAAGTCGATCCGCGGGTCGTCGTACCGGAGGTCGGAGAGGAAGACGCCGTCGACCCGGGCGTCCCGCGCGAGCCGCTGGTATCCGTCGGCCTCCGAACCGTCGGCGACCACCTGCAGGACCAGCGCCTGACCGTGCATGGACAGCACGCTCTCGACCCCGGCGATGAACGCCGGGAAGAACGGGTCCGACGACAGCACGGCCGGGTCCCGGGTGATCACCAGGCCGAGCGCGAACGCCTTCGAGACCGACAGCGACCGGGCCCGGTTGCTCGGCCGCCAGCCGAGCTCGTCGGCGGCCGCGAGGATCTTCTCGACCGTCGCGCCGGCCAGCCCGGGCCGCCCGTTGAGCGCGAACGAGACCGACCCCTTGGACACCCCGGCACGCCGGGCCACATCCGCGATGGTCGGTCGTTTCGTCACGCGATCCTCCGTTTAAACCGGTTTAAACGCCATTCAAACCGGTTTAAACCGACGCTGTCAAGGCTCAGCGCACTGCGCAGTACCGCAAACTGCCGCCGGTTCCGCGCACTCGTTTGCAGCCGACCGCTTGACTGCGTACCCGGCGGATCGCTTAACTGGTCCGCAGTGACGCACCCAGCCGGTACCAGGCCGACGGCCTGCAGTCCGGTTTTCCGGCGCCAGGGTGGTGGTGAGCCCGAGGCGGGGTCGCGTCCCCGGGACCGATGGAGCCAATCGTGTCCAGACTCGCCCGCCGCCTGCTGACCATCGTGTCGGCAACCGCGGCCACCGCCCTCGTAGTCACCGCAGCCACCTCCGTGCTGACCCGCAGCCGCGCCGACGCGGCCATCACCCTCCCACCGACGCACGCCAAGTTCGACTACCAGATCGGCGGCGCGTACGCCCCACCCGCCGGTGTCCAGGTGGTCACCCGGGACCGGACCGCCGCACCGGCGGCCGGGCTCTACAACATCTGCTACGTCAACGCGTTCCAGGTGCAGCCCGGCGAAGAAGGCCAGTGGGCCGCCGACCTGCTGCTCCGCGATGCCAATGGCAACGTCGTGATCGACCAGGACTGGGGCGAGGCGCTACTCGACCTGCGCACCGCCGACAAGCGGAACCGGATCGCCGCCAAGGTCAACGGCTGGATCGACGGCTGCGCGGCCGCCGGATACCAGGCGATCGAGCCGGACAACTACGACAGCTACACGCGCTCCAAGAAGTTGCTCACGGCAGCGCAGGCCAAGGCGTACCTGACCTTGCTGGCCACGCACGCGCACTCGAAGAACCTTGCCATCGGCCAGAAGAACACCTCCGAACTGGCCGGTGACCGGAAGACCGTCGGCCTGGACTTCGCCGTCGCCGAGGAGTGCGGTCAGTACAACGAGTGTGGCGAGTACGTCAGTGCCTTCGGCAACAACGTGATCGTGATCGAGTACACCGACAAGGGCCGGAAGACGGCCTGCGCGCAGTACGGTGGCACGCTGACGATCGTGCAGCGCGACGTGGACGTCTCCACGCCGGGCGATTCCGGGTACGTCCGCAAGACCTGCTGATCCTCCCTCATCCTGCACCTCTCTGGAGACCGTCATGTCTCGAACCCTGTCCCGCCGCGACATCCTCCGGGCCGCGGCCGCTGCCACCGCTGCCGGCACCTTGGGTGCCTGTAGCAAGAACGACGACGGCGCCGACCCGAACGGCGTGGTCACGCTCGACCTCTGGCACGGCCAGGTCGACCGCGGTAAGGCCGCAATCGACGCCCTGATCAGCGCGTTCAACCAGAGTCACCCGAATATCAAGGTGGTCGGTGGCGGTGGCGGCGTGACCGCGGACAGCATGCTCCAGAAGGTCACCGCGGGCTTGGCGGCGGGGTCCTACCCGGACATCGCATACATCTTCGGGTCGGATCTCGCCAGCCTGACCAAGTCCCCGAAGGTCGCGGACCTGACCGGGCAGCTGAAGATCGACGACTACTGGCCGGCCGCGAAGGACGCGGTCAGCGTGAAGGGCAAGGTCCGGGCCGCGCCGGCCCTGCTCGACTCGCTCTGCGTTGTGTACAACAAGAAACTGTTCGCCGCGGCCGGCGTACCGGTGCCGAAGGCAGGCTGGACCTGGGACGAGTTCGTCAGCACCGCGAAGCAGCTGACCAACCCGGCGAAGGGCGTCTTCGGTACCGGTTGGCCGGGCGTCGGCGACGAGGACACGGTGTGGCGGATCTGGCCGATGATCTGGGATCTCGGCGGCGATGTGGTCAGTGGTGACGGCAAGAAGGTCGGCTTCGATTCGGTCGGTGCGCAGGCGCTCGGCACGCTGGACCGCTTGCGTACCGACAAGTCCTTGTATGTCGACCCGAAACCGGGCAGCGAGCAGCTCTACCAAGTATTCCTCGGCGGCCGGATGGGAATGGTTGCCACCGGCCCCTGGCAGCTCCCCGAGCTGAAGGACAACGGCTTGGAGTACGGCGTCGTACCGCTGCCGTCCTACTCCGGCAAACCGGTGACGATCTCCGGCCCGGACACCTGGACGGTCTTCGACAACGGCAAGGCGAAGGTGAAGGCGGCTGCCGAGTTCGTCACCTGGCTGGCCGATCCGGCGCAGGACATCCAATGGGACATCAAGGGCGGCAGCCTCCCGATCACCAAGGCGACGGCCGAGCTGCCGCAGTGGAAGCAGCATTCGGCGGCGACCAACGGTCTGGACGTCTTCGTCACCGCGCTCGACACCGCCAAAGTACGGCCGACCATCTCGACGTACCCGCAGATCTCGCAGCACATGGGCGAGGCGATCGCCTCAGTGTTGCTCGGGAAGCAGAGCCCGGCGGACGCCCTGAAGCAGGCCGTCGACAAGTGCAACCAGGTGCTGGCGGTGCCGAGCTGATGGCCAGCGTGGTCGGCACGTTCACCGTCGATCCACGCAGCCGGGCCGCCAAGCGGCGCGCCCGGGGCGAGGGCGCGACCGGCTGGGCGTTCGTCAGTCCGTCGGTGGTGATCATCCTCGGGCTGAGCGTCGTACCGGTGTTGTGGTCGTTGCTGTTGTCGTTCCAGGTGAACGACCTGGTGTCGCCGAGCGAATGGGTCGGCCTGGCGAACTACAAGGCGCTACTGAAGGACCCGGCTTTCGGTTCGGCGGTCACGCACACGCTGATCTACACCGCCTTGTACGTGCCGTTGAGCGTGATCGCCGGCTTGGGCATCGCGATCGCGCTGGACCGGAAGATCGCGCTGATCGGGTTGTACCGGACGCTGGTTTTCGTACCGTTCGTGGTGTCCGCGGCTGCCCAGGGCGTCCTGTTCTCGTTCGTACTGGACCCTGAGTTCGGTGTGGCGAACTCGCTGCTGCACAAGGTCGGACTGCCCGCGCAGGGCTTCTTCAGTGATCCCGGTCAGGCGCTGTACCTGCTGGTCGCGATCTCGTTGTGGAGCGGTACGGGGTTCTGCGTGATCGTCTATCTCGCCGGCCTGCAAGGTGTTTCCAGCGAGCTGGTCGAGGCCGCGCGGATCGACGGCGCCGACCGTTGGGGCGTACTGCGGCACGTCACACTGCCCGCGCTGACACCGGTGACGATCTTTCTGCTGCTGTTCCAGACCATCAACGCGTTGCAGGTGTTCGACCTGGTGTTCGTCACCACGAAGGGCGGCCCGCTCGGGTCGACCACAGTGATCGTGTACTTCATCTGGGAGAAGGCGTTCAAGACGTTCACCGCCGGTTACAGCGCGGCAGCCGCGTACACGCTGGCCGTTGCGCTGCTCGTGATCGGTGCCGCGCTGCGGATCTACCGGCGGAGGGCGGCACAATGAAGCGACTGCCCTTCAGCGCTTGGCATCTCGTCCTCGCACCGCTCGCGTTGCTGTTCGCGCTGCCGCTGGTCTGGCTGCTGGTCAGCTCGGTGATGAGCAACGCGGAAATCAATCGGTTTCCACCGGCGCTGGTTCCCCACGGCATCAAGCTCGACGGCTACCGGTACGTGCTCGGAAACGCCCTGTTTCCACGGTGGTTCCTGAATTCGTTCATCGTGTCCGCGATCGCGGTGACGGCGAACCTGGTCCTCGGGTCCCTCGGCGGGTACGCGTTCGCGCGCATTCGGTTCGCCGGGTCGAAGATCGTCCTCGGGCTGATGCTGGCGACGATGGTGATTCCGTTCCAGCTGACGATGATCCCGACCTTCCTGGTGATGAAGCAGCTCGGGCTGATCGACACTCTCGGCGCGCTGATCGTCCCGTCCCTGGTGACTCCGCTGTCGGTGTTCCTGTTCCGGCAGTTCTTCGTCTCGCTGCCGCGTGAGCTCGAAGAAGCAGCCTGGATCGACGGTTGCGGGCGATTGCGGATTCTGGTGTCGATCGTGCTGCCGCTGGCCCGGCCCGCGTTGAGCACGGTCGCCGTCCTGACCTTCCTCGCCACCTGGAACGACCTCACCTGGCCGTTGATCGCGATCAACAGCGATTCCACGTACACCCTCCAGCTCGGACTCACCACCTTCCAGGGACAGCACCACACCCAGTGGTCGGCGGTGATGGCCGGCAACGTGATCACGGTGCTGCCGGTCCTGCTGGGGTTCCTCCTGGCGCAGAAAGCGTTCATCCGCTCTCTGGCCTCCACCGGACTCAAAGGCTGACAGATATGAGTTTTGACCTTCTGGTGATCGGCGACGCGAACCCCGACGTGGTCGTCGGGCCCGTCGACCAGCCGATCCAGTTCGGCCAGCGGGAACGCCTTGTTCCTTCCGGCTCTCTAGTGCTCGGCGGTTCGGCATCGATCATGGCCTGTGGGGCGGCGCGGCTCGGGCTGCGGGTCGCGTTCGCGGGACGGGTCGGCGACGATCCGGCCGGCGACTTCGTCCGTACGTCGCTGGCCGACCGCGGCGTGAACGTGGATGCGCTGGTCGTGGACGACACGCTGCCGACTCCGCTGACCACGATCCTCACGTCCGGAGACGACCGCGCGATCCTGACGTCCCCCGGATGCTTACCCACGACAGCGGCGGAGGATGTGCCGCCCGCCTTGCTGCGGTCGGTTCGGCATGTGCATGCGGGGTCGTTCTACCTGATGCCCAAGCTGGCGGCCGGGCTGGCGGGAATCTTCAAAGAGGCGAAGGCCGCGAAGGCGACCACCTCACTCGATCCGAACGACGATCCGGCCGGCCGATGGGACCGGATGGTGCTCGACCCGGTGTTGCGGGTGACGGACTACTTCCTGCCCAACGCGGCCGAAGCGCTGGCGCTCACGGGGCATCACTCGGTCGAGGACGCCGCCGGCATCCTCGCGCGCCGGATGGCTCGCGGCGGAACGCTCGTCGTCGTCAAGAACGGCTCAGCCGGGGCGCTGGCACACGACGGTTCCAAGGTAATCACCGCACCGGCGGCGAAGGTGGACACGGTCGATGCGGTTGGCGCGGGTGACAGCTTCGACGCCGGCTGGGTCGCCGCGGTCCTGAGCGGCGCCCGTCCCGACCGTGCACTGGCCATCGCCACCATCTGCGGCTCCCTCTCCACCCGCTCCGCCGGCGGCACCGCCGCCCAACCAACCTGGGACGACGCCCTCGAAAGGCTGACCGCATGACCAAGATCGCGTTCATCGGTGCGGGCAGCGTGGTGTTCACGCAAGGGCTGCTCGCGGACTTGTTCGAGCTCGACCTGGGCCCGCTGCAGATCGCGCTGCACGACATCGATCCGGAGCGGCTCGACACAGCCGCGGCCGCCGCGGCGTACATCGCTCGGGAGCGTGGGGTGACGCCGCGGATCAGCACGCACCTCGAACGCCGGGCGGCGCTCGACGACGCGGACTTCGTGATCAACATCGTCCAGGTCGGCATGAACGCCGCCACCCAGATCGACTTCGAAGTCCCGGCCCGCTACGGCATCCGGCAGACGATCGGCGACACACTCGGCGTCGGCGGGGTGTTCCGGGCGCTGCGTACGTTCCCGGTGCTGCGCGCCCTTGCCGCCGACATCGCCGAGGTCTGCCCGGACGCGTGGCTGCTCAACTACACCAACCCAATGGTGATGAACGTCTGGTACCTGAAGGCTCTCGGCGTACGCAACGTGGTCGGACTCTGCCATTCGGTGTACTGGACGATGCAGGGACTGTCCGAGCTGGTCGGCGTCCCGTACGAGGACGTCCGGTACCTGGCCGCCGGCGTGAACCACCAGTCCTGGGTGCTGCGCTTCGAGCGTGGCGCCGAGAACCTGTACGACCGGCTGGACGAACGCGTCGCCGCGGATCCCGAACTGCGCCGCCGGGTCCGCGTCGACCTGTACCGCCGCCTCGGGTACTACCCGACCGAAACCAGCGAACACTCCGCGGAGTATGTGCCCTGGTACCTCTCGCACCCCGCCGAAATCGATCGCCTGAGACTGCCCATCGGTGCGTATCTGGACATTGTCGCCGAAAACCTGGCCTCGTACGAGCAAACCCGCAGCGCGTTGAAGAGCGGTGAGCCGGTACCGGTGGAGCCCACGATGGAGTACGCCCCGCAGATCATCCACAGCATCGTGACCGGCACGCCGCGCACGGTGTACGGCAACGTACCGAACACCGGCCTGATCTCCAACCTGCAATCCGGAGCAGTCGTCGAAGTCCCTTGTCTGGTTGACGCTTCAGGCGTTCAGCCAACAGCCGTCGGCGCCTTGCCCGCACAGTGCGCCGCCGTCAACCGCTCGTACCTGAACGTCGCCGAACTCACCGTCCAGGCCGCGCTCGACCAGGACCCACTGGCCATCCGCCAAGCCGTCATGCTCGACCCCGCGACCTCGATCCCGGTCGACCAGATCTGGGCCCTGTGCAACGACCTGGTCCTTGCCCACAACAACTATCTGGACCCGTCGTTGCGGGTGGCACTCACGTGAGAAGGGCCGGTCCTAGCGGACCGGCCCTTCAACACACTGCTCAGAACTTGTAGGCGTCCGACTGCGGGTCGCCGTGGCAGCGCTTGTACTTCTTGCCCGAACCGCACGGGCAGGCGGCGTTGCGCGGCGTACCCGCGTACTCCAGCTTGCCGTCCTCGACGGCGTCCTGGTGCACCGAGACCTCGTCGTCGCCGTCGATCGTCGGCGCCGAGTAGGTCAGGCGCTGCTGCGGACGGCTTCCGTCGGACAGGCCCTTGGCCCGCAGCCGCGGCGTGTCCCGCGGGCGCGGGGTGTCCTGCGGCCCTTCCTCACCGTCCTCGGCGGTCCGGCCGGCGAACTCCGCGACCGGCGCGCCGGGCTTGAGGATGTCCTCGATCCGGCGGCCCTCCAGGCCTTCACCGTTCGGGTCCAGGTCGGCCAGCTGCGCCTCGTCGGCGAGCGCCATCTCGGCCCGCATCGCCTCGATGTCGACCTCGACGTTGAAGATGAAGCCGACCGACTCCTCCTTGATCGACTCCATCATCGAGGCGAACATGTCGTACCCCTCGCGCTGGTACTCGACCAGTGGGTCGCGCTGCGCCATCGCGCGCAGGCCGATGCCCTCGCGCAGGTAGTCCATCTCGTACAGGTGCTCGCGCCACTTCCGGTCCAGCACGCTCAGCACGACCCGGCGCTCCAGCTCGCGCATCGCCTCTTCGCCGAGCAGCTCCTCGCGCCGCTCGTACGCCGCGTTCGCGTCCTCCAGGAACCGCTCGATCAGGAAGTCCTGGGTCAGGCCGGCCTTCTCGCCGCCGGCCTCCTCGATCAGGTCTTCCTCGGTCAGCTCGGTCTGGTACAGCGTCCGCATCGCGGTGAACAGCGCGTCCAGGTCCCAGTCCTCGGCGAACCCGTCGGCGGTCGCGCCCTGGACGTACCCGGTGACGGTCTCCTCGAGCATGTCGTGCACCTGGTCGCGCATGTCGGCGCCCTCGAGCACGCGGCGGCGCTCGTCGTACACGACGTGCCGCTGCCGGTTCATCACGTCGTCGTACTTGAGGATGTTCTTCCGGGTCTCGAAGTTCTGCGCCTCGACCTGGCCCTGCGCCGACGCGATCGCCTTGGTGACGACCTTGTTCTCCAGCGGCTGGCTGTCGTCGTTGTTCCGCGACATCGCCCAGTCGACCATCTCGCGCTTGAACAGCCGCATCAGGTCGTCCTCGAGGGACAGGTAGAACCGGGACTTGCCCGGGTCACCCTGGCGGCCGGCGCGACCGCGGAGCTGGTTGTCGATCCGGCGCGACTCGTGCCGCTCGGTGCCGAGCACGTAGAGGCCGCCGAGCGCGCGGACCTCCTCCTGCTCCTCCTTGACCTGCTTCTCGAACTGCTCGAGCACCTTCGGGTACTCCGCCTCGTACTCCTCGACGTCCTCGGCCGGGTCCAGGCCGCGGGCGCGCAGCTCCTTGTCGGCCAGGAACTCCGGGTTGCCGCCGAGGATGATGTCGGTACCACGACCGGCCATGTTGGTGGCCACCGTGACCGCGCCCTTGCGGCCGGCCTCGGCCACGATCGCGGCCTCGCGCGCGTGCTGCTTCGCGTTCAGCACCTCGTGCTCGACGTTCTCCTTGAGCAGCTGCCGGGACAGCCGCTCCGACTTCTCCACCGAGGTGGTACCGACCAGGATCGGCTGCCCGGTCGCGTGCACCTCGACGATGTCCTTGACCACCGCGTCGAACTTGGCGTCCTCGGTGCGGTAGATCAGGTCCCGCTCCTCGACCCGGATCATCGGCTTGTTGGTCGGGATCGGCACCACGCCGAGCTTGTAGACCTTGGAGAACTCGTTCGCCTCGGTCATCGCGGTACCGGTCATGCCGGCCAGCTTGTTGTACAGGCGGAAGTAGTTCTGCAGCGTGATCGTCGCGAGGGTCTGGTACTCCTCCTTGATCTCGACGCCTTCCTTGGCCTCGATCGCCTGGTGCAGGCCCTCGTTGTACCGGCGGCCGTGCAGCGTACGCCCGGTGTGCTCGTCGACGATCAGCACCTCGCCGCCCTCGACCACGACGTAGTCCTTGTCCCGGTGGAACAGGTCCTTCGCCTTCAGCGCGTTGTTCAGGTAGCTGATCAGCGGGGTGTTGGCCGACTCGTACAGGTTGTCGATGCCGAGCCGGTCCTCGACCTTCTCGATCCCGCGCTCCAGGATCGCGACCGTCCGCTTCTTCTCGTCCACGTCGTAGTCGGCGAGCCGGCGCTTGGTCTCGTCGATCTCCAGATCGGTGACCCGCGGGTTCTTCTTCTTCAGCTCGGCCTCGTCGGCCAGCGTCCAGGCCTTCAGCGTGTTCGCGATCCGGGCCATCTCGACGTACCAGCGCTGCGAGTCCTCGGCCGGGCCGGAGATGATCAGCGGGGTCCGGGCCTCGTCGACCAGGATCGAGTCCACCTCGTCCACGATCGCGAAGTTGTGCTCGCGCTGGACGCAGTCCTCGATGCTGCCGGCCATGTTGTCGCGCAGGTAGTCGAAGCCGAACTCGTTGTTGGTGCCGTAGGTGATGTCCTTGTTGTACGCGATCCGGCGCTCGGCCGGGGACATCTCCGGCAGGATCACGCCGTAGTCGAGGCCGAGGAAGTGGTACACCCGGCCCATCCACTCGGCCTGGTACTTGGCCAGGTAGTCGTTCACCGTGACCACGTGCACGCCCTTGCCGGACAGCGCGTTCAGGTAGGTCGGCATCGTCCCGACCAGGGTCTTGCCCTCACCGGTCTTCATCTCGGCGATGTTGCCCAGGTGCAGCGCGGCACCGCCCATGATCTGCACATCGTACGGCCGCTGGTGCAGGGTCCGCTTGGCGGCCTCCCGGACCACCGCGAACGCTTCCGGGAGCAGCGCGTCCAGGGACTCCCCGTTCTCGTGCCGCTGCTTGAACTCCGCGGTCTGCCCGCGCAACTCCTCGTCGGACATGCCGACGAAGTCGTCCTCGATGGAGTTGACCATCTTCGCGATGCCCTGCAGCTGGCGGAGGATCTTGCCCTCGCCGATCCGCAGGACCTTGTCGACAACCTTCATGGTGGGGAGTTCTCTCCTTGCTGCTGAAGCCTGGAAGCGGGCGTCGCCGCATGGCACGACCGACCCGACGGAGGGCGTGCGTCCCCCATCGTACGGGGCGCGCTGTGCCAAGCCACGCCCGCAGCGTGCCGCAGAGGGCATTTGTCCCACGCTCAGGCGGGCCGGAAAGTTCCCAGGGTGGTCTCAGGAACCGCGCAGGGCGTCACTCAGCGCGGGCGCCAGGTCACCGCCGCCGGCCACCCGGACCTGGTCCAGGCCGAGCCAGCCGGCCAGCTGGACGAGCTCGGCGGCCAGCTCCTCCGCGGTCTCGGCCGGCGCCTTCGGCTCCGCGTGCGCCGACTGCACCAGCAGCACCCCGCCGGGCCGGTCCGCCTTCAGGTCGACCCGCGCCACCAGCCGGTCACCGAGCAGGAAGGGCAGTACGTAATAACCGTGCACGCGCTTCTCGACCGGTACGTAGATCTCGATCCGGTACCGGAAATCGAACAGCACCTCGGTGCGGGTCCGCTCGTACACCAGTGAGTCGAACGGGCTGACCAGGGCGCGCGCGTTCACCCGGCGCGGCAGCCGGGCGTCACGATGCAGGTACGCCGGGCGCTTCCAGCCGTCGATCCGGACCGGGAGCAGCTCACCTTCCTCGACCAGCTCCGCGATCGCCTGCAGCGTGGGCTCCGGCGCCGTCCGGAAGTAGTCCCGCAGGCACTGCGCCGTCGCCACCCCGTGCGCCTTGGCGGCGATCGACACCAGCCCGCGGTGCGCCTCGTCCAGCGACGGCGTCGGCGTGTCCACCACCGCGCGGGGCAGCACCCGCTCGGGTACGTCGTACATGCGCTCGAACTGCTGGTTCCGGCGGGCCACCGTGATCTCGCCGGCGAAGAACAGGAACTCCAGCGCCCGCTTCACGTCCGACCAGTTCCAGCCCCAGTGGTCCTTGGTCCGCTCGACGTCGTCGTCGATCTCCCGGGCGGTCAGTGGCCCGTGGGACTGGACATCGGCGAGTACCTGCTTGACCAGGTCCGGCCGTTCCTTGGCGATCGACCGCGGGCCGCCCCACGCTTCGGTGGTCGCACGCGCCATCCGCCAGCGCATCAGCGGGTGCGTCTCGACCGGGATCAGCGACGCCTCATGCGCCCAGTACTCGACCAGCCGCCGCGGGGCCTTCCCGGCGGCGCGGTCCAGCACCTCCCGCGGGTACGGCCCGAGCCGGGAGTACAGCGGGAGGTACTGCGCGCGGCTCAGAACGTTGACCGAGTCGATCTGGATCAGCCCGATCCGCCCGAGCACCCGATTCAATGCCCGCGCATCCGGCACCCCCTTCGGCCGCGGATCCATAAACCCCTGCGCCGCGAGCCCCACCCGCCGTGCCTGAGCCGTAGACAGCACCTGAGAAGTCATGCCGGGATTCTTCCGGATGGCACCGACAGTCCGGTGGGCATAACTCGGGAGTTACCGAAAGTGGGAGGTGTGCTACGGATGGTGTTCGGGGAGTCTGGCGGGGAGGCCGTCCGCCCGTGCGGCCCCTATTTCCCTGGAGTGAGGCATGACAGCAAAGATGCATGTGATCCGTGCTGCCCTGGCGGCCGGTGTCCTGACTGTGGCGTCGATTGGCGCGGTGGCGTTGTCCGGGTCGGCGTCGGCGGCGCAGCACCCGGGTGGGCCGGTGAACCGGATCGTCGGCGGCACCATCGCCCACACCGCCGACGCGCCTTGGGCCGTCGCGCTGAACAACAGCGGCTCGCCGTCGCCGAGTGGTCAGTGGTGCGGTTCGACCCTGGTCAAGGCGAACAAGATCGTCACCGCGGCCCACTGCGCACAGGAGGCGGCGTCCACGTACACCGCGATCCAGGGCCGGGACGTGCTGACCCAGACGGGCGGCAAGGTGTCCAAGATCAGCAGCATCTGGGTGGACCCGCAGTACGGCAAGTCGTCCGCGCACGACGTCGCGGTGATGACGCTGGCGACGCCGTTCGAGGGCGTGGCCACGCTGGCGCTGGAGACCGACAAGGCGGTCGACAAGGCCGGTGCGGCCTCGGTCGTGTACGGGTGGGGTTCCACCGAAGGCACCGGCCCGGAGGACACATTCCAGAAGGTGGCCGTGCCGGTCCTGGGCGACGCGTACTGCCAGAAGGCGTACGCGAGCGAGGGCTACACCGCAGACGGCGAGATCTGCGCCGGCTACGAGCAGGGCGGCAAGGACTCCTGCCAGGGTGACTCCGGCGGCCCGCTGGTACTGAACGGCCGGCTGTTCGGCGTCGTCTCCTGGGGCGTCGGCTGCGCGGACGCCGGCAACCCGGGCGTGTACGCGCAGGTAGCCACGTACGCCACTGAGCTCCAGCAGCAGATCGGCTAGCTCGCGCCAGGTGTGACGAAAGGGCCGGGCAGCTCGCCCGGCCCTTTCGCTTGCTCCTCCCGAGGTACTAGACGGCCAGCCGGATCACGCCGTAGTCGTAACCGCGACGGCGGTACACCACGCTCGGCTGGTTCTCGTCGGCATCGACGAACAAGTAGAAGTCGTGCCCGACCAGCTCCAGCTCGTAGAGCGCCTGGTCAATGGTCATCGGCTTGGCGGTGTGGGTCTTCTCGCGCATCACCAGCGGACCGTCGCCGGTGACCGTGAGCGATCCGTACTTGTGTGTCGCCACCTCGTCCTCGGCGACTGGTTCCTCCACTACCGGTGCGGTGCCGTTGAGCGGCTGCTTGGCGTTCAGATGCCGTAGGCCTTCCGGCGTCCGCCCACCGTGTACGCGACGCCGGTCGGCCGCCTTGCGGACCTGGGACCGGAGCCGGTCCAGGCAGACGTCGAACGCCGCCTGCTTGGTCTCCCCGCACGCCTCCGCGCGGACCACCGGACCCTTGGTGTACATGGTGAGCTCTACGCGCATCGCCCGATCGTGCTGTCGCGGGTTCTTTTCCTGGCTGACTTCCACCTCGCACCGCAGTACCCGGTGATCGACCTTCTCGATCCGCTCGAGTTTTTCCTCGACGTACTGCCGGAAGCGGTCACTGACCTCGCAGTGATGACCCTTGACAACGACGTCCACGGAAACCTCCATCGATCGGCGACTTCTTTTACCTGTCCGGACCCCCGTGCTGATGGTGACGGTGCCCGAAACCAGAACACCCGCTGTCGAACCCATCGGACCTGGTGGCGAGGAATCCGGCTGATCCGGTCCTCCACCACTCCACTGCCCGACAAGCCCTAGCGGGTGTCATAGGCCAACGCTAGTCGGCTTCGGCGAAAACCGGTAGGGAAGTTCTCATGAACCAGACGCCCGATGCCGCGCGGTCGCGGCCAGGACGGCACCGCCGAGGACCCGGATCCCGCCGGATTCCAAGGCCCGGCCCGCCTCGCTGAGCGTGGAACCGGTGGTGATCACGTCGTCGACCAGCAGGACCGGCTGATCGATCAGTGTTTCAGCCCAGCGCGAACGCAGCCCGAAAACGCCGTCCAGGTTGGCCGCGCGGGCCGCCGCGGACAGGCCGGCCTGGTCCTCGGGCCGCCGGATCACCCGAAGCGCGTCGGCCGCGCGTACGTCGATTCCCTGTCTGCGCAGGGATTTGACCGCGACCGCGGTCAGCCGCCGGAGCGGGTCGTGGCCGCGCTGCCGAACAGTTGCCCGGGGCGACGGCACCGGACACAGCCAGCCGGCGCGCCGGTCTCCCAGCGCCGTTCGCACCGCTGTCGCCAGCAGTTGCCCAAGCGGCCTGGCAAGCCCGTACCGCGCGTGCTCCTTGTGGGCGATGATCATGCCCCGGAGCTCAGCACCGTACACCCCGGCGGCCGTTGGCGGGGCGAGCCGCGGTGGCCGTGGGTCGGGCCATGCACGGAACGGAGTCGCCTCGGCCAGTAGCCGACGGCAACCAGTACAGAGAGTCACGCCCGGCCGCTCGCACCCCGCGCATCGGCCACCCAGGACGAGATCCACGAACACGTCCCGGGCCGGCACCGCACCACGATCGCCGAGTGCGGTGCGTCCACACAAGCCCGCTGCCGCGAGCCTGTGGACAACCGTCAGCCCGGGTACGTGGGCGTGATCGCGGCGCCCGCGCCGTCGGAGTCCATGCTCACCCAGAGCAGGTCCTTGCTGAGCCAGTGGATCTGCCCGGTGTCGTCCTGGATCACCGGGAGGGTGTCCTTGTTCGGGTTCGAGGCGACATGCTCTGGGCGGAAGTCCGGGCTGGAGCCGGGCAGCAACTGCAGGCTGGAACCGTCGGTGTTCACCAGCCAGGCCTGGCGGGCCGAGTTGCTGACCTTGCTGCTCGCTCCGATCACCAGGATGCCCTGCTTGTTCCAGGCGGCGTCACTGATGCTGGTCAGCGCCAGCTGGAGCGGACGGAACTCGGTCAGCAGCATCTGCTTGCCACCGTCCTTGGTCTGCACCGTGGCGGTCTGTACGTAGTTCTGGTCGGTGGTCCGCGAGTGCATGACCAGCAGCGCCCGGACACCGTCCGGAGCGATCCGGAATGACACCGGGGTGTCCCCACCGAAGTCCACGGTCACCGGCGTGAGCTTGCCGTCGTGTTCGCGGACCTGCAGGCGTGGATGCTCGTCGTTCGCACGGTCCAGGATCCACAGGTTGTCCTGGTTGTCGAAGCTCGGTGTCAGCGTGTCCCCGTCGACCTTCACCGAGACCGCATCCTTGTTCTTGTCGGACGTGTCCAGCACCCCGTACAGGACCTGCTTCTTGTCACTGGTCACGATCGCGCCGGCATCACCGCGCAGCGTGACGGCGAACGACTCGGCCGGGTGCGCCCACAGCGGCCCGCCGTTCAGCGGCTGGGAGGCGATGTCCGACGCTCCGTCCAGACCGACGATCCGCTGGATCCGCTTCTCCCGGAGCCCGAACAGCTTGGTCAGCGCCGCTCCTGGTACCTGCGGGTCGAACTGACTGAAGCTGGTGAACGGCAGCACGTCCGGATCGTCCGGGAGCAGCGGTGCGCCGCCGACGGTGATCTTGGCGCGCACATTGATCTGGTTGAGGGTCCAGACGATCTGTGCGGCGAGCAGCCGCCGGTCCTGGTCCCTGAGCCCACTGGCGGCGTCGTTCAGCGCCACGGTGGCCACACCGAACTCGGTCGGCACCGACACCTGCACCTCAGTGCCAGGCGGTGCCAGCGAGACCACTCCGTTGCCCAGCCGGCCGGTAGGGCCCTTCAGCAGCTCCTGGACGAGCTGGGTGGCCGCCTGGCCCTGGGAGAGGTTCACCGGCAAGTAGACCGGGTCCGGCACCAGCATGTCCCGGGTCGGGTTGAAGAAGTACAGGTCCCGCGGAGCGAGCTTCAAGTCGACCTGGTTGCTGCCCAGGTACGCACCCGGCGGCACCGAGTCGACGCGGAACTGGTTCTCCACCTTCTTCAGCTTGAAGAAGAAGTCGGCGCGGGCGTTCGCGGGCGCCGGAATCCACTCGCCGCGCGGACCGATGGTGGCGATCTTGCGGGCGGTCAGCTGGATCCCGTCGCCCTTACGGGTGAGCGAGTCGGGCGTCTGGTCGTACACGATCGTCTGTGCTTCCGGCTGCCACTTCGCGGCCGCGTCCGAGGTCATGTACTGGCGGGCCACGTCGTACGCCTGGGAGTCGGACATGGCCTCCAGGAAGCCGCTGACCAGGGAGAGCTCGTCCACGTTCGGCCTGGGTGGTTTCGCCTCGACGCCGACGCCGCCCAAGTCCGGCGCGATGCCCTGCCGGTCACCGCTGCGGATGGTGCCCTGCGTCGGTACGGTCGCGCAGCCACCCAGCAAGAGGGCGGCCAGGAGTACGAAAGGCAGAACGCGCTTCACCGATCCGTACCACCGTTCAGCTTCTGGTACGGCGCGCCGACGTCGACCAGCTCGGTCACGACCCGAGTCGCGTCGGCCGGGCGTGGCGGCAGCGGCGATCCGGTCAGGGCGACGTCCGGGCGGCGCGGCAGCGTCAGCCGGAAGTACGCGCCGTCGCCCGGTGAGCCCCAGGCGTCCAGCCGGCCACCGTGCAGCCGGGCGTCCTCGAGTGCGATGGACAGACCGAGTCCGGTGCCGCCCGTGGTCCGGGCCCGGGCCGGATCGGCCCGCCAGAACCGGCTGAACACCATCTCGGCCTCCTCCGCCCGGAAGCCGACCCCATGGTCGCGGACAGCGACCGCGGCGGCATCGTCGTCGTACGCCGTGCTGATCCGGATCGGCTGGCCCTCACTGTGCTCGATGGCGTTGCCGATCAGGTTCCGCAGGATGCGCTCGATCCGGCGCGAGTCCACCTTGGCCCGGCACGGCGCCGGCATGTCCAGCTCGACCGGACAGCCCTTCCGCTCCAGGAGCGTCTCGTGGTTCTCCAGCACCCGGGTGACGATGTCCCGCAGGTCCACGTCCTCCAGGTCGAGCGCGGCGGCACCGGCGTCGAACCTGCTGATCTCCAGCAGGTCGGCCAGCAGCTCCTCGAATCGGTTGAGCTCGTTCTGCAACAGCTCGACCGAGCGGCGGCTGATCGGGTCGAACTGGTCGCGACTCTCGTGCAGCAGGTCAGCAGCCATGCGTACGGTGGTCAGCGGCGTCCGCAGCTCATGGGAAACGTCCGAGACGAACCGGCGCTGCAAGCGGGACAACTCCTCCAGCCGGCGGATCTGGCGTTGCAGGTTGGAGGCCATCTTGTTGAACGACACCGCCAGCCGGGCCAGGTCATCTGTGCCGCGTACCTGCATCCGCTCCTCGAGCTTGCCGGCCGCGAGCCGCTCAGCGATCCGCCTGGCCATCCGGACCGGTGTCACGACCTGCCGGGTGACCAGCCAGGCCACTGCGCCGAGCAGGACGATCAGCAACAGCCCAGCGGTCACCAGCGCGCGCTGGACCACATCCAGCGTCTCCTGCTGACCGGTGAGCGGGAACAGGAAGTAGATGGCATACCGGTCGCCGGTGGAGTTGATCCGGATCTGTGAACCGATCACCAGCCCCGGGACACTGGGCGCTTCCCGGTAGTTGATCTTGGTGTACGTGTCGTACAGCTTGGAGCCGTCGCTCATCACCGACGAGGTCAGCGCCTGCGGGATGGAGTCGCTGTCGACCAGTCCGGTGTAGCGGATCGCGTTGGACGCCGCCTGGTCGGTCGGAACGAGCAGCACGTCATACAGTCCCGGGCGGTTCGTACCGAGGACCAGCTCGGACAGCTGCTGGTTGATGGTGCTGCGGTCGGCCGCGTCGATGGTGCTGCTCAACTGCGCGAGCTGCGCCCGTACCTCGGCCTGTGCGCTGGTACGCCGGGACTCCAGGACACCGTCGGTGACCTGGCTCATCATCACCCAGCCGACCAGGATCAGGACCAGCGTCGACATCAGCAGCGTGCCGGTGACGATCCGGGCCTGGATGGAACGGCGCCAGTGGTCCGGCCAGTGCTTGGGGTGCGTCCGCCAGAGTGGCTTCGGCTGGGCAGCCCAATCCGCCGCGGCGGCGGTCAGTTCCAGTTCCGTCCCGCGGGACTCGGCCACCTCCTGCTCGGGCGGTGCCGTCGGCTGCGCCGTCCCACCGGACTGGCCGATGGGCTGGTCACCCGGCACCACGACGGGGTCGTCGGCGGTGCCGGTGGCAGCCTGCGACTCTTGGCCGCGTCCGTACTCGATCAGTCCGCACCAGCCTTGTATCCGACACCACGGACGGTCACGACGATCTCCGGGTGCTCAGGGTCCTTCTCGATCTTGGAGCGCAGCCGCTGGACGTGCACGTTCACCAGCCGGGTGTCGGCGGCGTGCCGGTACCCCCAGACCTGCTCCAGCAGCACCTCGCGGGTGAACACCTGCCAGGGCTTCGACGCCAGGCAGACCAGCAGGTCGAACTCCAGCGGCGTCAGCTGGATCGTCTCGCCGGCCCGCTTCACCGAGTGGCCGGCCACGTCGATGGTCAGGTCGCCGATGGTCAGCGACTCCGGACCGGGCTCGTCCATCCGCCGCAGCCGGGCCCGGATCCGGGCCACCAGCTCCTTCGGCTTGAACGGCTTCACCACGTAGTCGTCGGCACCCGACTCCAGCCCGAGCACCACGTCCACGGTGTCGCTCTTGGCGGTCAGCATCACGATCGGCACGCCGGACTCGGCCCGGATCGCGCGGCAGACGTCGATCCCGTCCATCCCGGGCAGCATCAGGTCGAGCAGCAGCAGATCGGGCTTGAACTCCCGGAACGCCGGTACCGCTTTGTCACCGGTCGCGCACAGATAGGTGTCGTACCCCTCGTTGCGCAGCACGATGCTGAGCATCTCCGACAACGCGGTGTCGTCGTCGACGATGAGAATGCGGCCCCGCATCGTCCGGTTACCGTCTGCCACGCCCTAGCTCCTTGCCGTCCGCTTGCCGACCGATCGGTGTGCGCCCGGCAGGTGCCAGGCCGTACGCACTACGGATAGTGTCCCATTCCCGCGGTAGTGCACACGCCGGATCGCCGTGTGACCCCAGGTTGGGCTGTGATCATCCGGGGATCATGGTGCACGCTCGGGGTCCACCACAACTCGTCACCCGGAGAGGAGGTCCGCAGTGGCCGACCAGAACATGATGCTGCACGACGACGTCGCGAGCGAACCGCTGCGGCCCTGGCTGCCCGCCGACCTGCTCGACAACGCCGCCCGGACCATCTCCGACAACAAGACCATCATGCTCGGTCTGCCGGTGCTGGCCGGGATCGCCCTGGTCGCGATCCAGGCCGCGCTGACCGAGGTGGCGGTGCCGGGTGGGCTCGGTGGGTTCTTCGAGTCGGACAGCCCGTTCGAGCAGGCCGGTGCGGCGTTGCTGCTCACGTACGGCGTGCAGCTGGTGCTCTTCTCGGTGGTGTCGAGCATGCTGGCCGGAATCATCGCTCTGGCAGCCGTACGCACTCAATTGGCCAACCGGGTCGGTCCGCAGGAGCTGATGCGACTGGTCCGTCCGGCGCTGCCCTCGCTTGCCGCTGTCGGTTTGGTGCAGTCGTTGTCGTTCATGCTGCTGATCGGTGGCTGGGGGCTGGCCATGCTCGGCCTCGGCACCGGCGCGGATGCAGTGGTGTCCTCCGAGGCCGCCGGCGCGGTCGCGCTGGGAATGACGCTGCTCGGCGGCGTACTGGTGCTGATCTTCGGGATCCGCCTGGTGCTTGCCGGCACGGTCGTCCTGATGGAGGGGCGGCATGCACCGGACATCGGCCTGTACATCCCCGTCCGAGTGGGTATTTGGGGTGCGCTGCGCCGGTCCTGGCAGTTGGTACGCGGCAAGTTCTGGCGGGTATTCGGCATCCTGCTGTTCGGCGGACTGGTGGTCAACATCGTCGGGTACGCCCTGCAGTTCGGCGCAAGCACCTTGCTGATCACGGTCGGCTCGTGGGCGGGCGCCGGTGAGAGCACTGGCGGCACGGTGGCGGCGATTGTGCTCGGTGCGGCGGTCGGTATCGCGACGGTGATGACTCTGATCGCCAGCCTGGCCTTCATGTCCGCGGTGCAGGCGCTGATCTACCTGGACCTGCGGGTTCGCCGGGAGGGTCTCGACCTGTGGATGCGGCCGGCCCTGCGGTCCGAGGGGCCGGTGTGATCAGTTTCCTGCAGGAGCCTCCGGTCGACATCGACCGTGACCAGGCCGCTCAGGAGGCGGCCAAGGAGCTCTCCAAGTCGGCGTACCGGGAGTCCGGTGGCTCACTGATCGAGAAGGCGCTCGCCAAGGTGATGGACTGGATCCGCGACTTGCTGGACAGTCTCACTGGCACGTCGCCCAACGGCCATGCCGGCCTGGCGATGCTGATCGGCCTGCTCGTGCTCATCACGGTTGTGGTGCTCTGGCGGGCCGGTGTCCTGCGGACCAGCCGCAAAGCGACGTCACAGGCCGTTTTCGACACTGCACGTCCGCAGAGCGCCGCGCAGTACCGTTCGCTGGCCGAGCGGGAGGCTGCGTCCGGAGAGTACGCGCTGGCGATCCGCAGCCGGTTCCGTGCTTGTGTAGCCGAGTTGACCGAGCGGACCGTACTGGACGAGCGCGCTGGACGCACTGCGTACGAGGTGGTCGCGGATGCGTCGCGGGCAGCGCCCGTACTGCGGGAGCCGTTGCAACCGGCCGCACTGGTGTTCACGGAGGTTGTCTACGGCAACCGCCCGGGCACCCCGGAGCGGTACTCGGTTGTTGTTGCTGCTGATGATGCGGCCCGGACAGCGCGGGTGACTGTATGAGTACGCCGGTCGGACGGAGCACTGCGGAGAGCTGGCGGGCGTTGCGTACGCCGCTGCTTGTCACCGCTCTGATTGTGTTGGCCGCCATCGGCCTTCTGATCGCTACGTCGGCGCGGACTTCTGGACCGTTCAGCCCGGACTCCACTGACTCGAACGGGGCACGGGCGCTTGCCACGCTGTTGAAGAACCACAACGTGTCCGTACACAGCACTGAGACGCTGGACGATGCGCAGCAGCCAGGAGACGGCAAGACGTTGCTTATCGGTCCAGGTGGGTCGCTGGAACATGGCGACTGGCAGCAGATCGCCAACGCGGGATGGAGCCACCTGGTGCTCGTACGCCCCGGTAGCCAGGCGCTGAGCGTGCTGGCGCCTGGGGTGCAAGCGACTGGTGATGTGCTGACGGAACGCAGCCGCGAGGCCGGCTGTGACCTGCCGGCGGCCGTCAAGGCTGGGACGGTCACTGTCAGCGGAGCAACCTACAGCGCGCCGTCCGATGCGACTGCCTGCTACGGCGACGGCATCAACAGCACGGTCGTACGGCTGGACCTTGGTGGGCGGATCGTCGACGTGATCGGTACGCCGACGTCCTTCACCAACGGGGAGCTCGCGAAGGACGGCAACGCGGCGCTGGCGCTCAACCTGATCGGTACGCATGGGGACCTCACCTGGTACCTGCCGCAGCTCGAGTCGGCAAGTAGCGGTCCGGCGGACAAGGACGCGCCGCCGCTGATCCCACCGGACGTCCGGTACATCGCGTGGGCGCTAGCGTTCGCCGTACTGGTCGTGGCGATCTGGCGGGGCCGGCGGCTCGGTCCTGTGGTTGCGGAGCGGTTGCCGGTGATCGTGCATGCTTCCGAGACCACGGAGGGGCGTGCACGGCTCTACCGCCGCTCCCAGGCTCGCGACCGGGCCGCGGCGGCGCTGCGCGAGTCGGCGCTCGGCCAGCTCCACAAGGCGCATGGCATCCCGCGGCGATCCCATCCGACGGCCGTAGTTGCCACAGTGGCCGCCAGAACCGGACGAGACCCAGCCATGCTGTACGAACTGCTCTACGGCCTGCCACCGCAGTCCGACGCCGCACTGATGTCCTTGTCCCAGCAACTCGACGTACTGACGCAGGAGGTACGACACCCGTGACGACTACCGAGGTCACCGCGGAGCAGGCCCGGCAGGCGCTGGTGGCGCTGCGGACCGAGATCGGCAAGGCGGTGGTCGGCCAGGACACCGCGGTGACCGCACTGGTGCTCGCACTGCTCTGCCGCGGCCATGTACTGCTGGAGGGCGTCCCGGGTACGGCGAAGACGCTGATGGTGCGCGCACTGTCGATGGCGATGCGACTGAACACCAAGCGGGTGCAGTTCACCCCGGACCTGATGCCTGGTGACGTCACCGGATCACTCGTGTACGACGCCAAGACGAGCGAGTTCGAGTTCCGGCCGGGTCCGGTGTTCACCAACATCCTGCTGGCCGACGAGATCAACCGGACGCCTCCGAAGACACAGGCCGCGTTGCTGGAGGCAATGGAGGAGCGTCAGGTCACTGTGGACGGCGAGCCGCGCAAGCTGCCGGTGCCGTTCGTGGTGGCGGCTACGCAGAACCCGGTGGAGTACGAGGGAACGTACCCCTTGCCGGAGGCTCAACTGGACCGGTTCCTGCTCAAGGTGACGCTGGACATCCCGCCGCGGGACGCCGAGATCGCAGTGCTCGCCCGGCATGCGCAGGGCTTCGACCCGCGGGACCTGGCTGCTGCCGGATTGCGCCCGGTTGCCGGGCCGGAGGATCTGGAGGCGGGGCAGAACGCCGTACGCCGGGTTGCGGTCCGGGACGACGTCCTGGCGTACGTGGTGGACCTGTGCCGCGCCACCCGGCAGTCGCCGTCCTTGCAGCTCGGTGTGTCGCCGCGTGGTGCCACTGCCCTGCTGGCGGTGTCGCGGGCCTGGGCCTGGTTGTCCGGGCGGGACTACGTGATTCCTGATGATGTGAAGGCGATGGCACGTCCTTGCCTTCGGCATCGAGTCCAGGTACGACCGGAGGCCGAGCTGGAAGGTGTCAGCGCGGACGCGGTTCTGGAGAGCGTGCTGGCGACAGTCCCGGTACCACGCTGATGGTGCTGACAGGGCGAGCGGCAGTACTGGCTGCGGCCGGCGTGGTCTTTGTCGCGCTGGCCATGCCGTCCTGGGCTGGGATCGGGCTGGTTGTTGCTGTTGTGCTGCTGGTGTGCGTGGTCGACCTGCTGCTGGCTGGGTCGCCGCGGCGGCTCCAGTTCAGCCGGGACGGTGACAACGCCGTACGGCTCGGTGAGCAGGCTGTTGTGCAGCTGCTGGTCACCAACCCGGGCAGGCGGGTGCGTGGGTTGCTGCGGGACGCCTGGCCGCCGTCGGCTGGGGTACTCGATCCGCCGCACAAGCTGGATCTGCCGTCCGGTGAGCGGCGGCGGTTGGTGACTCATCTCGTTCCGACCCGGCGGGGCGATCGGCAGGCGGTGCGGGTGACCGTACGCTCCATCGGTCCGCTGGGGTTCGCGGGCAGGCAGGGGTCGCACCAGGTTCCGTGGACCGTGCGGGCGTTGCCACCGTTCAACAGCCGGAAGCACCTGCCGTCGCGATTGGCACGGTTGCGCGAGCTGGACGGGCGTACGGCGCTGCTGGTGCGCGGGCAGGGCACTGAGTTCGATTCGCTGCGGGATTACGTACCTGGGGATGACGTACGCAGCATCGACTGGCGGGCGACGGCTCGGCGCGGGAACGTCGTACTGCGCACCTGGCGACCGGAACGGGACCGCCAGGTCGCCATCGTGATCGACTCCGGGCGCCTGTCGGCAGGGCGGGTCGGTGACGCGCCGCGACTCGACCACGCGATGGACGCCGCGCTACTGCTGGCCGCGCTGGCTACCCGCGCTGGGGACCGGGTGTCGTTGCTGGCGTGCGATTCCGCGGTACGGGCCGACGTACGCCGCCCCGCGCCGGAGGACGTCCTACCGTCCTTCGTGAACGCCCTGGCCAACGTGGAGGCGGAGCTGGTCCAGACAGACTTCCGCATCGTTGTCTCTCAGGTCCTGGAACGCCTAGGCCAACGCTCCCTGGTCGTCCTGCTCACCGGCCTGGACCCCGCCGCAATCGAAGAGTCCCTGCTACCGGTCATCGGCCCACTGCTGCGGCGCCACGTGGTACTCCTGGCCTCGGTCTCCGACCCCCGCCTAACCGAACTAGAAGCCACCCGCACCGACCTGCTGGAGGTCTACTCCGCCGCGTCCGCCGCCCGCACCCGCCTGGACCGCGAACGCCTGACCGCCACCCTCACCCGAGCCGGCGTCACCGTAGTAGACGAGCCACCCGCTCAGATCGCTCCCGCACTGGCCGACACCTACCTCGCCTTGAAGAAGGCCGGCCGCCTCTAACCGAGCGCAGCCTCAAACACGGCCCTATGAGCCACCACAAACGCGTGCTCCCGCCGCGACCAGGCGATGCGCTCAGCCACCTCTGTTCCAGCCGCTGTGCGCTGTGACCAGAAGCCCACGTTGAGCAGTTGGCGTGCCAGGGTGGCTGAGATCAGTTGCGCACGCTGCGCGGCGGTCAGGCCGTACGCGTCTGCCAGTACGCGCACTTGATGGGCCTGGCGGAGCGGGTCGGCGTGCTTGGAGGCGATGCACCAGGTCCAGGCGGCGTACCCCAGGTCTTCCAGCGGATCACCAGGTGCGGCCAGGTCGAAGTCGAACAGGCCGGTTGGTAGGTCGTTCACGAAGACGAAGTTCGAGGGGGCAGGGTCGTGGTGGCAGACCACCGGTTGGCCGGCGGTCAGGTGCGTGCCGCGGGTCGCGTTGTGGAAGCCGCGGAGAAGGGTGGCTGCTGCGGCGATCTGGTTGTCCTGCCAGCGCTGGTAGCTGGACGGGACGGTGCCGTGCAGGTACGTGAGGATGTCGCGGCCGGAGTCGTCGCGGCCGAGGTACTGCGGGGCAGCGGTGAAGCCGGACTCTGCGAGTACGCGCAGGAGGTCAGCGGTGAAGGGGTGTGCTGGGCGGCGAACGGTGTCGCCGACCCGTACTACTCCCGGGGTGAGCCGCCCACCAGCCAACGGCACCTCCGCCGTCTGCTGCCCGGCCTGGGCAACAGACGGCGGCGCGGAAGCCGGCGGGTTGTCCGTTGGCATCAGACCATCGTCGGGCGGGCTTGGGCGAAGGTCCACGGGTGGCCTTCCAGGTCCTCTGCCTCGTAGCAGCGGTAGCCGTGGGAGTGGATGTCGGTCAGGATCTTCGCACCGCCGGACTGGGCCTGAGCGAAGTGTGCATCGAGATCGTCCACGTAGACCCAGATGTTGTGGTCGACGGCGGTGGGGCGGGCTTCGGTGCGCTTGAACAGCAGGATGGCGACCGAACCGGCGTGCAGCTCGATCCACGATGGTGTGGTGCCTTCGGCGGGCAGGGTGTCCCAGGAGCCGAGGCCGAAGACCTCGTGCAGCCAGCGCGCCGCGGCGGCCGGGTCGTCGTAGTACAGGCCTACTGAGAGCCGGTCGAGCTCGCGCAGCTGGTTGTCAGCGGTCCCCCGCCGATCGACCCACCCGGGCAGCCAGCGCAGCACCCGCGGCCAGAAGTAGAACGCGCGTCCGTCATCCACCACCAGCGACTGCACCACAGTCACCCGCGTACCACCGTCGACTGCCTCGAAATCCACCTGGGTAGCAGTGTCGTCGACCGAGCTCCGGTAGCCGAGCCGCGTACCAGGCTCCCAGTCGGTGATCTTTGCGAGTTCGAGCGCGTCGTCGCCCGAGTACACCTCGAGCACGCGCCCGCCGACCCCGGGCTCGATCCGCATCGCGGTCACCCGCCCGGAGTCGAAGAAGTTGATCGGATTGCGCAACCACCACAGGTCGATTTCCTCGGTGAACACCTGGAACGCGGTCGCCGGGTCCACCGCGACCTGTACGGACGCACGCGCGGACGGTTCAGTCATCGGAACTCCCTCGGGTCGAATCGTTCGCAGCCGCCTGATCGGCAGCACGCTGCTCGACGTGGCGCTGGAACGAGCTCAGCTGGTCGCGCCAGTGCGCCTGGACCTGGTCGAGCCAGGCCTGCACGGCGACGACCGGCTCGGGATTCAGCCGGAACAGGCGGACGCGGGCGTCGTCGGGAACCCGCTCGTCGGCGATCAGGCCGGCCGCGAGCAGCAGCTTCAAGTGCCGGCTCATCGCGGGCGACGACGCACCGGTCGCCGCGGCCAGCTGCCCCGCGCGCCGCGGACCTTCACCGAGCAGCTGCACCACCTGCCGCCGGGTCGGGTCCGCCAGCACCTCGAAGAACCGGTCGACCTGATCTTCCGCCATGCCGCAATAGTTCTAGAACTTGTTAACTATTGTCAAGAGCCGAAACTTTGCCGGCCGCCACGTGACAGGCAACCTGCGGAGTATCGATAGCCGGCAGGATCGCCAGCGGGCTGCTGGTGCACGCGTCGGTACCGTGGCCGGCCGCAACCAGTTGGCAGCGCGGATGGAACCGGCAACCAGCCGGAATCCGCGTCGGGTCCGGCGGCTCCCCGGTCAGAATGATCCGCTCCGGCGACTCAGGCAGCACAGACAGCAGCGCCTGCGTGTACGGGTGCTGCGGCGCGGTCAGCACGTCCTCGGTCGGACCCGATTCGACGATGCGCCCGAGGTACATCACCGCGACCCGATCGGCAATGTTCCAGGCCAGCCCCAGATCGTGCGTGACGACCAGCGCGGACAACCCCAACTCGTCGCGCAACCGCAGCATCAACGCCAGGATCTCGCCTCGCACCGACGCATCCAGCGATGCGACAGGTTCGTCGGCGATGAGCACTTTGGGGCTCAGGGCAAGCGCCCCGGCGATCACGACCCGCTGCCGCTGACCACCGGACAGCTCATGCGGAAACCGGTGGAAGAACCGTTCCGGCGGCCGCAAACCCGCCTGCGCGAGCGCGGTCGCCACCACCTTCTCCTCGTCCGGCAGCCCGTGGATTCGCGGGCCTTCGGCAACCGCTTCGTACACGGTGTGGCGCGGGTTCAACGATCCCATCGGATCCTGCAGTACGAGTTGCACCTGCCGGCGGAATGCACGCAACGCCCGCCCGGAGTAGCTCAGCGGCGTACCGTCGTACCGAACTTGTCCGGCCACCGGGCGTTCGAGGCCGAGGAGCGTACGGGCGAGCGTGGTCTTGCCGCAGCCGGATTCGCCAACCAGGGCGACGATTTCGCCGGCGCCCACGGACAGGTTGACGCCGTCGACCGCCCGCGCGCGACGCCCGGACCGGCCGGGGAACTCGACCGCGAGATCAGTTGCTTCGAGCATCGTCACTCCCCCACTCGTACGCAGGCCGCATGCCGATCGGCGCCCGCCGGCCGCAGCTCGATCTGCACGGTGTCACAAGTGTCCATCGCCACCGGGCAGCGCGGATGGAACGAACACCCGCCGGGCAACTGCTGCGGGTCCGGCGGATCACCCGCCAGGCCGCGCGGCGCCAGCCGGGATGCGGGGTCGCCCACCGTCGGAAACGCGTCGGAAAGCGCCTGACTGTAGGGATGCGCGAACGTTCCGGACGACGGACCATGCTCCACCAGCCGGCCCGCGTACATCACCGCCAACCGATCGCAGACATCGGCGAGTACGGACAAGTCGTGCGAAATCATCAACAGCGAGATGCCATGATCGGCGATCAACTGCCGGATCAACGTCAGGACTTGCGCCTGCACCATGAGGTCGAGGGCAGTCGTCGGCTCGTCCGCGATGATCAGTTGCGGTGAGCAAGCAAGTGCCATCGCGATCATCACTCGTTGCCGTTGGCCACCACTCAACTCATGTGGATAACTGCGCGCCCGCCAAGCCGGCAGTCCGACCTGTTCCAGCAGTTCCCGCACCCGCGCATCGGCCGCCGTACCGGACGCCAACTTGTGTACGAGCAACGGTTCCGCGATCTGTTCACCGATCCGCCGGACCGGATTGAGCCCGTGCTGCGCACCCTGGAAGACGATCGACGCCGCGGACCACCGCACCGCCCGCAACCGGCCCCACTTCATCGCCAGAACATCCTCGCCATCCAGCAGTACGCGCCCGGTGACGTGAGCGGATCGGGGCAACAACCGCAGCAGCGCGAGCGCGACCGAGGACTTCCCCGACCCGGACTCACCGGCCAGCCCAACCGCCTCCCCGGCCGCCAGCGACAGCGACACTCCGCGTACGGCGGGCACGTCGCCGGACCCGATCTTGTAAGTGACCGAGAGCTCTTCGAGTGACAGCATCACACCGCCCTTGTCCGCAGCCGGGGATTCAACACTGTCTCCAGAGCCCTTCCACACAAGGTGAAGGCCATCACCACGGTCACGATGCACAGACCGGGAATCAGGATGTACCACCAGGCACCGGCAGTAGCCGCGCCCCAGTCGTACGAACCGCGCAGCATCGTGCCCCACGAGGTCTTGTTCGCGCTCACGCCCAGGAACGCCAGCGTCGACTCGGTCACGATCGCACTCGCCACTTCCAGCGTGGTACTTGCCAACAGCAACGGTGCGACGTTCGGCAGTACGTGCCGCGTCGTGATGTGCCAGTGCCCGGCCCCAAGTGCCTGCGACCGTTCGATGTACGGGCGCGCTTCCACGGCCAAGGTTTGCGCCCGGATCAGCCGTGCCGTCGAAGGCCAGGACGTGACGCCGATCGCGACGATGATCGTTGCCGTCGAACCGCCCAGGATCGCCGCCAGAACCAGGGCAGTGACAAGCGACGGCAGGACCAGGAACCAGTCGGTCACGCGCAGGATCACCGCGCCGACCCAGCCGCGGAAATGCCCTGCCGCGATCCCGAATACGGTCCCGATCACCATGCTTAGCAGCGCGGCCAGGAACCCGATCAGCAATGAGGTCCGCGAACCCCACCAGATCATCAGCAGCACCGACCGCCCGGACTCATCGGTCCCGAGCGGATGATCCAGGCTCGGCGGCGCCATCTTCGCGCCCGTCCCGGACACCACGTTGGTCACGCCCGCGTCGATGAAGAGCGGTGCGATCAGCGCCAGGACGACCGCGACCAGCAGGATCACCAGCCCGGCGACCCCGGCCCGGCGGGTCCGGAAGTCGGCCCAGAACCGGCCGACCGCGCGCCGGCGGCGCGTCCACGCGACCGTACTCATGCCGACCTCACTCGTGGATCAAGGAAGTGGTAGATCACGTCCGCGAGCGTGTTCATCACGATCACCGACACCGTGATCAGCAGGAAGGTGCCTTGCATCAAGGTGAAGTCCGGCACCCGGATCGCCTCGTAGAACAGCTGCCCGAGTCCCGGCCAGCTGAAGATCGCCTCCACCGTCACGGCGCCTCCGACCACGAACCCGATCCGCATGAACACCAACGTCACTGTCGGCAGCAGCGCATTCGGTACGGCGTGCTTCCGGCGTACTTCGTCGTCGCGAAGCCCCTTCGCCCGCGCGGTGGTGATGTAGTCCTGGCCGATCTCGTCGATCACCGAGGAGCGCATCACCAGCAAGTACTGGGCGTACACGACCGCGACCAGCGTCAGGCACGGCAGCACCATGTGCTCGCCGACATCGAGCACGCCGGCGAAACCGTCCGGTTTGTCGACGCTCGAACTGCCCCGCGTCGGGAAGATCCCCGGGATCGGACCGATGCCGGCCGCGAACACCATCAGCAGCAAGAGTCCGAGCCAGAACGTCGGCACCGACCAGAGCACGAGCGAAATCGCGGTCGAGATCTTGTCGAACCGGCTGCCCGGCTTCCAACCGGCCCGCGCGCCCTGCCACAGACCCAGCCCGACCGCCATCACCAGCGCGGTCCCGGTCAGCAGCAGCGTCGATCCGATCCGTTCACTGATCAGATCGACGACCGGACGCTTGTACTCGTACGAGTCACCCAGATCGAACCGGAGGGTCTGTCCGAGGAAATGCAGGAACTGCTCGGGAATCGGCTTGTCCAGGCCGAGCCGCGCGCGCTCCAGATCAAGCTGCTCCGGCGTCATGTTCCGGCCCTGCGCGAGCGCCCGGACCGGGTCACCCGGCAACAACCGGAACAGAAAGAACGTCGCGACGATCACCATCGCAATGCTGAGCAGGGCCCCGCCCGCCTTGGTCGCCGCGTAGCGCAGCAGACCGTGGCGGGCCGGGGTCTCCTCCAGCGCCTCGACGGCGCCGACGTCCGGGACCGTCATTCGCGCTCGTCAGCGGCACCGCGCCGACGCCGGGTCAGGAAGAACCCGCCGATCGCCAGCACGACCACACCGGCCGCGATTCCCGCGATCAGGCCGCCGTTCGATCCGCCGCTGTCACTCGCCTTGGCGTCGTTCGTCACCGCTTGCACCGTGTAGAACGGCCAGTACCCGGAGCCCCCGTACAGGAGGCCCTTGTCCTCGGGGATCGGCGTGATGCTGGCGATCCGGTCCTTGCGGTACCCCTCGAGGTCGTTCGGGTAGTACAGCGCGATCACCGGCGCATCCGTGTACAGGCGCTCCTCCATCTTCTTGATGATGTCGGCGCGCTTGGTCCGGTCGAGTTCCTTCTGCTGCTGCTGGTAGAGGCTCTCGTACGTCGGGTCGCAGTAGAACGACTCGGTGCCACCACCTTGGCCGGAGGCGGTCGGCCGGCGGCTGCACAGATGCGTACCGAGGACCTCCTCCGGATCCGGGTTCACCGACCAGCCGCTGATCGCGATGTCGAACAGTGCCGTCGTACCCGTCTCCTCGGTGAACTTGCTGGAGTCCAGCCGCTTCGTCGTCAGCGTGATCCCGATTTCCTTGAACCAGCCGGTCAGGTACTCGGCCAGCTTGTCCTCGATCGGCGTATCGGTGTGAATGCTGAACCGGAACTGCAGTTTCCGCGAGCCGTCCGGCATCGTGCGGACGCCGTCCGGGCCCTTCTTGTACCCGGCGTCGTCGAGGATCTTGTTCGCCTTCGCGAGATCGAAGCCGATCTTCTGGTCACCGGTGGCTTCCCAGAAGAAGTCCTTGTACAGCGGCGGAATGATCGATCCGTCGGCCGGTTTCGCCAGCCCGCCCTGGACCTCGTCGACCAGTTTCTGCTTGTCGATCGCGTAGTGCAGCGCGGTTCGTACCCGCGGATCCTTCAACGCCGGATGCCCGTCACCGATCGGCTTGTTGTCGCTGGTCGTCGCACCATGATTGATCTGCAGGTACGTCGCGCGGCGGCCCTGGGTGTTCCACTGGACGATGTTGTCATCGCCCTTCAGCGACTCGAAGTCCGGCGGATTCAGCCGCCCGATCAGGTCGATGTCACCCTTCTTCAAACCGACGATCGACGCGGCCGGGTTGTCGTAGAAGATCATCTGCAGCTCGTCGATCTTCGGGCGTCCACGCCAGTAATCCGGGTTCGCCTCCAGCCGTACGAACTGGTCCTTCTTGTGCTCGACCGCGATGTACGGGCCGCTGCCGACCGTCGGGTACACCTCGCCGTCGAACTTGGAGATGTCCTTGACCTTCTCCCAGACATGCTTCGGCATGATCGGCACCGGGTTGTCCAGCATCGACGCCTGCGGGGTCTTGAGCTTGATGGTCAGCTCCTGCCCGTTCGCGGACACGCTCTGGAAGTTCTCCACCGCCGGCCCGTTCCCGGTCTTCGCGCCGTCGTCGGTCATCATCTTGTTGAACGTCCAGGCCGCGTCGTCCGCCGTGATCGGCTGCCCGTCCGACCACTTCGCCTGCCGGATCTTGAACGTCCAGGTCAGCCCGTCCGGCGACGTCGTCCACGACTCGGCCAGATCCGGGCTCGGCTGCAGCGTCTTCGAATCCGGCACCGTCAGGAACCCGTAGATCAGCCGCTGAATCGACCCGGTCACCAGCCGGACAGCAAGAAACGGGTTCATCGAATCCACCGACTGCGTGACCCCGATCTTGATCACCTTCTTCGCCGGCTCCGCAGCCCGCGCAGTCCCCGCCACCCCCGGCAGCCCCGGCAACGCCGCCACCAGACACAACGCCGCCAGACTCGCCAACAACTTCCGCATGGGCCCGCCCTTCCCCAACTGTGTTGGTGTTTGGAAGAAACCACACCAGCAAGCCCTATCCTGTCAACAATCTACGGCGATTCGTCACACTTCAGTAACCTTCTTACGCTTTGGGCCCGCGTACGACCTGCAGCCCCCGCGTGCCTCACGGAGCTCCCCTCGTCGCTCCGCTCCTCACCGCCCCCGCTACGCCCGCTACCCACCCACCCTCCGGCTCAGCGCCGGCATCCCTTTCGGCTATCGCCGGCTTCATCCGGCTGTCGCCCGCAGGTTGTGGGCTGCCGCCCCGCGGTTAAGCGCAACCGCGCGATCGGCCACACCCCATCGCTCCGCCCAGCTCGGCCGCCGGCCGGTACCTGGAACGTCTGTTCGAAGGCCCACGCCCGGGTCACCTTCTGCGCCGCCGGCCGAAGACGTAACCGCTACGCCATCCATCATTGGCCAACGCACGCGCCTCTGACTTGACATTCACCCAACTATCCGCACTGCCGTGCGGATATCAGCACCAAAGTGCGCATGCCGACCCGGTGGAGTAATTGATCGTGTACGTCGCCACGGTCGTCGCGTCGGTGCGCACCGGGCAGGACGCGTACACATCGAACGAGCCCGCGACATCAGGCAGCACGCGCCAGGCGAACGTGTCGTTGGAGCCCGGATCGGGGTTGGCTCGGCGGCACGGGGTTGTCCCGGCGGCGGACGGACTGTCCAGCGATTGCTCGGAAAATGCGGGCGCTGAGCCGCGGGCGGGTGAGTAGCGGGGTGGGAGCGGGGTGGGGTGAGGAGCGGAGCGACGAAAGGGCCCTCGAAGTGCGCGGGGGCGGCTGCACGCATACGTGGAGCCGCTGAGGCCTGAAGGTTGGCGTCCACCGCGGCGCCCTCTCGAGGGCTTGGCCCCTCAGTTGAAGGGTTGCCCCCTCAGATTTTGAGGGGGCAACCCACCAGCTCGAGGGGCAACGTGGTGGAGAGTCAGCCGCCCTGGAGATGCGGAAGTGGATTGGTGAGGGAGACGGGAGATCCGGGAGTAGGAACGCCCTCGACAGCGAAGTCCGAGCTCGGTAGCGGCAGTCCAGGCGGCTGCAGTTCCGGCGCCCGGCCCTCCCGGTGGTAGGGGGCATCCGGTGGTAGCCGGGAGATCCGGCGGTAGCGAGAAGATCCGGTAGCGGAAAAACCGGCGGTAGCGGGGAGATCCGGCGGTGCGCGGAAAGGTGCACCGGGGGTGGGCCTTTCCGGGCGAGTGGCTAGCCCGCGTCGCGAGGCGGTGAGGAGCGGAGCAACGAAGGAGGCCCGCCGAGAACGCGAGGTCGGCCGGAGGGCCGGCGATAGCCGCCACGTCCGGCGGTAGCCGGGAGATCCCGGCGATAGCCGGCACGTCGGGCGATAGGCCGGAACCCCACGACAGCGGGAGGCACGGGCGCCAGCCCGGAGGACGCGGCGCCAGCCCGGAGAACCCGGCGCCAGCCCGGAGGACCCGGCGCCAGCCCGGAGGACCCGGCGATAGCCGGAAAGGTGTATCGGCGCTGAGCCGGGGGTGGGTGGGTAGCGGGCGTAGCGGGGCGGTGAGGAGCGGAGCGACGAAGGGAGCCCCCGCGAAGCACGCGGGGGCTGCTGTACAGGTACGCGGGGCTGCTCTACACGTACGCGGGCGACCACCTGCTCGTACGTCACCAAACCAGGACTTGACTACACGATCGTGTAGTAGTTTGCTGTTGTGTGTAGGGAGAGGAGTTGGGGATGGATCGGGCGGTTGGGGATTTGACGGCGCGGGCTCGGATTCGGGACGCGGCGATCGGGTTGTTCGGGGAGCGGGGGATCGAGGGGGCCTCGATTCGGGATATTGCTGCGGCGGCGGGGGTTTCGTCGGGGTTGGTGCGGCATCACTTCGGGTCGAAGGAGGCGTTGCGGGAGGCGTGCGATCAGTACGCGAAGGAGCGGATGCTGCAGATCGGGGCGGAGCTCAGCGCTGAGGCGGGCGTGAGTGGGCTGGATCCGGTCGCGCTGCATCCGGTGGCGTTTCCGCTGCAGCTGTATCTGGTGCGGTCGATGATGGACGGTTCGGAGACCGCGACCGCGTTGTTCTTGCAGGGGGTCGACGCGGTCGAGGAGTGGAGTGCGGGGTACGGCATCAAGCCGAAGGACCCGCGGGGGTACGCGGCGGCGCTGGCCGCGATCAAGCTCAGCGTGTTCATTCTCCGGGACCAGGTCTCGAAGGCGATCGGCGAGGACATCACCACACCCGCGGGGTACAACCGGATCGGTCAGGCCCTGATGGAGGTCTTCACGATTCCGCTGCTCACCCCGGAACAGGTCGAAAAGCTCAACCAACAGGAGAAGTGATCATGCCGGCTGCGATCAGCACGGAAGGTCTGGTCAAGCGGTTCGGGCGGACGTACGCCCTGAACGGTCTCGACCTCGAGGTACGGACCGGTGAAGTGCACGGTTTCCTCGGCCCGAACGGCGCGGGGAAGACGACGACGATCCGGATTCTGCTCGGGATGACCCGGGCCGACGGGGGTACGGCGCGGGTGCTCGACGGTGATCCGTGGGCGGATGCGACGGATCTGCACCGGCGGCTCGCGTACGTGCCGGGTGATGTGACGCTGTGGCCGAATCTGTCCGGTGGCGAGGCGATCGATCTGCTCGGCCGGATGCGCGGCGGGGTGGACAAGAAGCGGAAGGCCGAGCTGCTGGAGCGGTTCGATCTGGATCCGCGGAAGAAGGCCCGGGCGTACTCGAAGGGTAATCGCCAGAAGGTCGCGCTGGTCGCGGCGTTCGCGTCGGACGTCGAGCTGTTGTTCCTGGACGAACCCACGTCGGGCCTGGATCCGTTGATGGAGGAGGTTTTCCGTGAGGTCGTGCAGGAGATCAGCGACCGCGAGGGGCGTACGGTGCTGCTGTCCAGCCACATCTTGTCCGAGGTCGAGGCGCTGTGCGACAGGGTCACGATCATCCGGGCCGGCCGCGCCGTGGAAACCGGAACGTTGTCAGAGTTGCGGCACCTGACCCGGACGTCGATCCAGGCCGAGCTGGTCGGCTCGATGGACGGCCTGGCGCAGCTGACCGGCGTCCACGACTTCCGCATCGACGACGGCCGAGTGCGGTTCGACGTCGACACCGACGAGATCAATCCGGTGCTGCGCCGGCTGACGGACATCGGCGTACGGAGCCTGGTGAGCCAGCCGCCGTCGCTGGAGGAACTGTTCCTGCGGTTGTACGAACCCGAGGCCGCGCAATGAAAGCCCTGTCCGGCACGGGCGGCCTGATCCGGTTGATCCTGCGCCGGGACCGGATCGTGATGCCGTTGTGGATCGTGCTGCTGGTGGCGATCTCGGTCAGCTACGTCAAGCAGTACGGCGATCTGTTCCCGACCCCGGATTCCCGGCTCAAGTACGCGAGCAACGCCGGCTTCATCACCTTGTACGGCGAACTGTCCGGCTCCGGCCTGGGTGAATTCGTGACCTGGCGACTCGGCTTCGTGCCGGTGATGGTCGGGCTGATCAGCTTGCTCACCGTGATCCGGCACACCCGGGTCGAGGAGGAAACCGGCCGTCGCGAGTTGCTCGGGGCAACAGTCATCGGACGCCACGCCCAGCTCGCCGCGGCATTGACGACGGTGCTCGCGGCGAACCTGGTGCTCGGCGTATTCGTTGCCCTAGGCATGCACAGCCAAAACTTGCCGCTCGACGGTTCCGTTGCTCTTGGCATCGAGTACGCGGGCACCGGTTGGCTGTTCGCGGCGGTCGGCGCGGTCGCGGCGCAGTTGACCGCAAGCGCTGGTACGGCGCGGGGCATCGCGATCAGTGTCCTCGGCGCCGCGTACGTACTGCGGGCCGCCGGCGATACCAGTGCGCATACCAACGGACCGCTCGCCTGGCTGTCGTGGTTGTCGCCGATCGGCTGGGCGCAGCGCATTCACCCGTACGGCCAGAACCGCCTCTGGCTCGGCGCGATCGTGCTAGCGGCAACCGTTTCGCTGATTGCTGCCGCGATCGCTCTCTCCGTACGGCGGGACGTCGGCGCCGGACTGCTCCCGGACAAACCAGGTCCCGCGGAGGGTACTCTCGGGTCGCCGCTCGCGCTTGCCTGGCGGCTGCACCGTGGACTGCTGCTCGCCTGGACGACCGGATTCGCCTTGCTGGGCTTGCTGTTCGGCGGGGTCGCGAAGGGCGTCGGCGACATGATGCGTGACGACGCGACCATCCAGGACATCTTCCGCCGGATGGGTGGCGCGGCCGGGCTGATCGACTCGTTCCTCGCCGGGGTGATGACCTTGGTCGGGCTGATCGCGTCGGCGTACGCGGTGCAGGCGACGCTCCGGCTCCGGGCCGAGGAAACCAGCGGGCGCGCCGAACCGGTACTGGCGACCGCGACGAGCCGGTGGCAATGGGCCGGGAGCCATCTGGTCTTCAGCCTGCTCGGTCCGGCGGTCGCGCTGCTGGCGGCCGGAATCACCGAGGGCATCGCGTACGGGCTCGCGATCGGCGATGTCGGCGGGCAGCTGCCGCGGCTCGTCGCGGCTGCGCTTGCCCAACTGCCCGCGGTCTGGGTCCTCGCCGCGATCACGATCGCGATCTTCGGCTTCGTCCCGCAGCTGTCGATGGTGTCGTGGGCCGGTCCCGCGCTCTGCATCCTGATCGGCCTGGTCAGTGCCGGCGTCGCGACCGCGGCCTGGGTTCGCGACATCTCACCGTTCACCCACCTCCCGTCCCTGCCCGGCGGCCACGTCTCCCCCGGCCCGCTTCTCATCCTGCTGGCAATCACCGCCGTCATCGGCAGCGCCGGCCTGATCGGCCTCCGCCGCCGCGACTTACCCGCCTGAGTCAGATTTACCCGCCTGGGTTGAATTTGCCCGGCTGGGTTGAATTTGCCCGGCTCAGTTAGCTTTATCCGCCTGAGTTAGGTTTACCCGTCTGGCTTACTTCCGGGCGTTGCGGGACCAGATGAAGGCGTAGGCGCCGAAGGCGGCAAACCCCAGCGCCAGAATGGTCAGCAAAACCGAGCCGAAAGGTTGCTGTTTGACAGTGCGGAGGGCGGTGTCGAGACCGCCGGCCTTCTGCGGGTCGTAGGAGATGGCGGCCCAGCCGAACAGCACGCCGACCACACCGAAAGCGATGCCCTTGGCGGCGTAGCCGATCCGGCCCAGCAGGATGGTCAGGTCGGAGACGCCGCCGACCAGGTCCTCGGTGAACTTCTTCGTGACCGCCCGGTGCAGCTGCCGGATACCGATCCCGATGATCACCAGACCGATCGCGACGATCAGGGCCCGTCCGGCACCGTGCGCCATCAGCCGGGAGGACGTCGACTCCTCCTTGCTCGTACTGGAACCGCCGGAACCGACAGCCACCCTGATCGCACTGATGCCAAGGAACAGGTACACCACGGCCCGCCCGACCGAGGACACCTTCTTCTCCAGGTTCAGGTGCCCGTAGATCAACTCAACCGCCCGCCACACCACCAGCGTCAACAGGCCGATCGCCACGACCCACAGCAGCACACCACCGAGCGGCTGACCGGCCAGCTCCTGCAGTGCGCCCTGCTGCGACGCCTCCTGCGGCGACCGCCCCCAGGCCAACTGCAGTGCGATCCAGGCGATCAACAGGTGCACGAGGCCGTAGGCCAGTAGACCGAGCGTGATCGCCAGATCGTACGCGCGGCTGTGCCTCACTTCCTGGGCGGTACTCACCTTCTACCGGTGCCCACCGCAGAAACGGTTAGGCGGAGACCGGCGCGGTCGCCTCGCGGTCGAGTTCGTCCACGTCGCCGTACTCACCGAGGCGGTACGCGCGCCGGCCGAGCGTCCACACGTACGTGAAGAACGCCAACTCGGCCAGTATCCCGATGGTGACCCGGACCGCGGCCGGCAGGAACGGCGTCACGAACGCCTCGATCAGGCCGGTCACCAAGAGCACAGCAGCGAGGCCGATCGCCATACCGATCGTGGCGCGTCCGGTCTGGGCAAGAGCTTGCATGCGCGTACGGGCACCCGGCACTACCCAGGACCAGCCCAGCCGCAGACCGGCTGCAGTAGCGATGAAAACCGCGGTCAACTCGAGTAGACCGTGTGGAGTGATCAGACTGAAGAACAGACCGCCCTTGTCGTGGCTGATCATCAGACCGGCGCTCAGACCGAGGTTGAGCGCGTTGTCCCACAGGATGAGGATCGACGGGATCATCAGGATGCCCAGCGCGAGCACGGCGGCGCTGATGGTCGCGTTGTTGATCCAGACGCGCAATGCGAAGTCCTGCGCCGGGTTGTCGGAGTAGTACGACTGGAAGTCGTGGTCTACGAGCTGTTTCACCTGGTCCGGCGTGGCGATCGAGTCAACCACCTCCGGATGCGCCAGCACGCGCCAGGCGGTCCAGGCGGCTACCAGGTAGAACAGCAGGCCAATGACGACCCACCAGCGTCTGGACGCGTACAGCGCGGCCGGGAAGCTGACCAGGAAGTACTTGGAGATGTCCCGCCAGACAGGAGCCTGTGCACCGGTCACCGCGCCACGGGCGTCAGCGATCAGCCCGGACAGCCGTCCGATCGACACCGGGTCCGCTCCGGCCGCTCTGAGCGCAGCCAGATGCGTGCCGACGCGCTGGTACAGCATGACGAGCTCATCGGCCTCCGCACCGGTCAGCCGGCGCTGGCGGCGCGTCAGGTACGCCAGGCGGTCCCACTGCGGCTGGTGCACGGAAACGAACGCTTCGACGTCCACTGGTACACCTCCTCTGCCCGGCTGGCTCCTTGCGCTGGCAGACTAGCCGGACCGAGTGTCTGTAGAGGAGGGGGGCGACGTCGTGTCTCAGCTGGTCACCGGTGAAGCAGTCGTTCTCCAGGTACGGATCGCCCGGATGCCGACGCGGGCACTGGCATGTGCGATCGACATGATCCTGCAGGGCGTCGTACTGGTCGTACTGATCTCGCTACTGGCCGGATTCCTGCTCGGGGGCGAGGCCAGTGAGGCCCTGGCGTTCGCACTCATCTTCATCGTCGTACTGGTGGTGGTGATCGGCTACCGGGTCGTGATGGAGACACTGACGCGCGGGCGGACGCTCGGGAAGATGGTGCTCGGGCTGAAGGTCGTACGCGACGACGGCAGCTCGATCCGGTTCCGGCACGCACTGGTGCGTACGCTGCTGTGGTTCTTTGTGGACTTCGCCCCGTGGTTCGCGGCCAGCCCGGGGATCGTGGCGAGCCTGATGAACAAGCAGGGGAAGCGGATCGGGGACATGGTCGCCGGCACGGTCGTCATCCGCGAACGGCACCAGGCGATGGCGTCGCCGCCGCTCTTCGTGCCTGGTCAGCTGGTGCAGTGGGCGCAGTCGCTTGAACTGTCGCGGTTGTCGGATGAGTTGGCGAACGCGACACGTGATTACCTGGCGCGGTACGCCGAACTGCTGCCCGGGGCGCAGATCGCGCTTGGTGAGGCGCTGGCCGCACGGGTCGCTGCTGTCACTGCGCCGACGCCGCCTGTGCAGCTGATCGCACCGGCGTACCTCTCCGCGGTACTGGCCGAACGCCGCCGCCGCGAGCTCCACCGCCTCTCCACCCAACGCCCCCTCCACACCGGCCCCTTCGCCCCACCTGCAACCATCACACCGCAGTACGCCCCCAACCAGCCGTACGCCGCACCGGTGCAGGTCGGCGCCCCGTCGTACGCCCCACCGCTGCCAGCCGGCGCCCCGTCGTACGCGATCCCCGCCGGACCGTTCGCCCCGCCCAGCCCGTACGGCGCACTCCCGCCCGCTCCGCCCGCCTTCTCTCCGGCCGCAGCGCCAGGCCCCTTCCCGCCACCCGCGGCGCCGCACCAGGACAGCCGGCCGGTCAGCGTGAACGCGCAAGGCTGGGCCGCACCGGGCAGCGGCGACTCCACCCAGTGGTTCTAGCCGGGCAGTATTCTTGCGACCATGTCGCAAATAGCGTGGGACCAGTGGCTGGCGAGATGGGACGACCAGCAGGCCGGGTACCTGCCGGACCGGGACGAACAGTTCGAGCTGATGCTCACCATCGTCGACAAGCTCATCGGCGTGCCCAAGAGATTCGTCGACCTCGCCTGCGGCCCCGGCTCGATCTCCGCGCGCACGCTGCGGCGCTTCCCCAGCACCGAGGTGATCGGCGTAGACCTCGACCCGTTCCTCCTGGAGATCGCCCGGAACGCCATACCCGGCGCACGGTTCGCCGAAGCGGACCTGCGCGCCGACAACTGGGACGCCGTACTCGGCGACGCCCCGGTCGACGCGGTCTGCTCCGCGACGGCGCTGCACTGGCTGGACCCGGCCGACCTGGACACCCTCGCGCGTACGCTGGCCCGCCGCATCCGCCCAGGTGGCGTCTTCCTCAACGCGGACACCATGCGCCTGGGCCCGACCGAGGTACCACGCCTGGACGCGATCGCCGTCGAGCTGCGCAACCAGATCTGGTCGGACTCGCACGCGAATGGCGTCGAGGACTGGGAAACCTGGTGGTCCGCGGCCGCCGCCGAGCCCGCCTTCACGGACCTCCTGGCCGTACGAGCCGACCGTTTCGCCAACCGCACAACCACGCGCGACATCACCCTCACCGACACCCTGGAATCCTTCCGCAAAGCCGGCTTCCAAGAGGTGGCAGTCCTAGGCCAAGTAGCCGACAAACACCTACTAGCCGCCATCCGCTGAAAACCAGAGCACCCCGCAGGAAATCCCGCGGGGTGCTCCAAACCTCAGTAGCGGTAGTGCTCAGCCTTGTACGGGCCTTCGACGGGCACGCCCAGGTAGTTGGCCTGCTCCTTCGTCAACTCGGTCAGCTTCACGCCGAGTGCGTCGAGGTGCAGTCGCGCAACCATCTCGTCCAGGTGCTTCGGCAGTACGTACACCTCGGTCGGGTACTCGGCCGTCCGGACGAACAGCTCGATCTGCGCGAGGACCTGGTTGGTGAACGAGTTCGACATCACGAACGACGGGTGACCGGTCGCGTTGCCCAGGTTCAGCAGCCGCCCCTCGGACAGCACGATGATCGTGTGACCGTCCGGCCTCTGCGATTTGCTCGCCTCCGGCGGAAAGCGGAACTCGTCGACCTGCGGCTTGATGTTCACCCGCTCGACGCCCGGCACCTTGTACAGCCCGGCCATGTCGATCTCGTTGTCGAAGTGGCCGATGTTGCCGACGATCGCCTGGTGCTTCATCGCGGCCATGTGATCGGCGGTGATGACGTCCTTGTTGCCGGTGGTGGTGACGAAGATGTCCGCGATCCCGACCACATCGTCGACCGTCGACACCTGGTACCCGTCCATCGCGGCCTGCAGCGCGCAGATCGGGTCGATCTCGGTGACGATCACCCGGGCGCCCTGACCGCGCAGCGACTCGGCGCAGCCCTTGCCTACGTCGCCGTACCCGCAGACGACCGCGACCTTGCCGCCGATCAGTACGTCGGTGGCGCGGTTGATGCCGTCGATCAGCGAGTGCCGGCAGCCGTACTTGTTGTCGAACTTCGACTTCGTCACCGAGTCGTTGACATTGATCGCCGGGAACAGCAGCGCGCCGGCCTTGTGCATCTCATACAGCCGGTGCACGCCGGTGGTGGTCTCCTCGGTGACACCCTTGATGCCCTGACCGATGGTGGTCCACTTCGACGACGACTCGGCCAGCGAACGGGTCAGCAGCTTCAGGACGACGCCGTACTCCTCGGAGTCGGCCGTCGACGGATCCGGTACGGCACCCGCCTTCTCGAACTCGGTGCCCTTGTGGACGAGCATGGTCGCGTCGCCACCGTCGTCCAGGATCATGTTGGGGCCTTCACCCGGCCAGGTCAGCGCCTGCTCGGTGCACCACCAGTACTCCTCCAGCGTCTCGCCCTTCCAGGCGAACACCGGGACACCGGCCGGCGACTCGGCGGTACCGTTCGGGCCGACGACGACCGCGGCGGCCGCGTGGTCCTGGGTGGAGAAGATGTTGCAGGACACCCAGCGGACCTCGGCACCGAGCGCCACCAGGGTCTCGATCAGTACCGCGGTCTGGATCGTCATGTGCAGCGAACCCATGATCCGGGCGCCGGCCAGCGGCTTGCTCTCGCCGTACTGCGCACGCATCGCCATCAGGCCGGGCATCTCGTGCTCGGCCAGCCGGATCTCCTTGCGCCCGAACTCGGCCAGGCCGAGATCCGCCACCTTGTAGTCGAACGTCATGCCGCTCCCCTGAAGACTGTCACTGGACGTGTCATTGCTACCGCACCTGAGCGTAGAGGGCCGAGCCACGCGGTTTGATCGCTCCAGGCGCGTTTTTGACACCGAAATGTCAAGATTGATGCTATGCGCATCACCGAGGCCGCTCGCCAGCTGGGTACCACTCCGCGCATGCTGCGCTACCGGGAGGCACTCGGCCTGCTGCCGCGGTCCCGATCGGAGCACACCGCCCAGCGCCAGTACGACGAGCGCGATCTGGCCGCGGTGCAGCTCGCGCTCGATCTGGAACGCCGGTACGACGTGACGCCGGCCGCCCTTGCCTTCGCCCTCCGCGCGCTCGCCGAACCGTCCGTGGCGGCGGACATCCGCAACCTCGGCTACCGCACCGGCCGGCTGTCCGCCCCGCCCACCCAGTCCGAGATCGACCGCGAACGCGCCCTCCGCTGGCTAGGCCGCTCCGGCGTACTCCCACCAAAACCCCGCTGACACCCCGTCCCCTGCTGCCCCGTCTCAGGGGTCAACCCCTGAGCTGGTGGGTTCGCCTACCGGAATACACGGGGCCAACCCACAACCCCAGGGGCTGACCCCTCAGACGGTGGGTTCGCCTACCCGAATACGCGGGGCCAACCCGCCACCCCAGGGGCTGACCCCTGAGACGGTGGGTTCGCCTACCCGAATGCGCGGGGCCAACCCGCGACCTCAGGGGCTGGCCCCTGAGACGGCGGTCGGTTAGTGGGAAGGGGCTTCGGGGACGGTGGGGCGGTCTTCGCGGACGTAGTTCTCCACGTAGATGTCCGGCTCGAGGTAGATGTGCTGGCTCATCGGCTCGGCTTCGCGTACCGCATGTTCGGCCGCGTTGATCGTCTGCGCCACCACGGCCGCGTCCGAGGTCGGCTCGACTGCCAGTTTCGCGGCGACCAGTACCTCTTCCGGACCGAGGTGCAGCGTCCGGATGTGGATCAGCCGCTGGACGCCGGGCGTGTTCTCGATCGCCGCCACGATCCGCTGCTGGGACTCGCGGGTCGCGGACTCGCCGAGCAGCAGCGACTTCATCTCGATCGCGAGGAAGATCGCGACGCAGACCAGCAGCGCGCCGATCGCCATCGAACCGAGGCCGTCGAACACACCGTTGCCGGTGGCAAGGGTCAGCGCGACACCGATCAGCGCCAGCACCAGACCGGTCAGCGCGGCGAAGTCCTCGAGCAGGATCACCGGCAGCTCCGGGGCGCGCGCGTTCCGGACGAACTTGACCCACGGGACCTTGCCGCGGACCTTGTTCGCCTCGATGATCGCGGTCCGGAAGGAGAAGCTCTCCATCACGATCGCGAGCACCAGCACCACCACCGGCACCCATTTCCAGCTGTCGATCCCGTGCGGGTCGTGCACCTTGTGGTAGCCCTCGTACAGCGCGAACAGACCGCCGACGCTGAACAGCACGATCGACACGATGAACGAGTACACGTACCGTTCGCGGCCGAAACCGAACTGGTGCAGCTCGTCGGCTGCCCGCTTCGCCCGCTGACCGCCGACCAGCAGCAGCACCTGGTTGCCCGCGTCGGCGAGCGAGTGGATCGCCTCGGCCAGCATCGAGGCCGACTGCGTCAGTCCCCAGGCGGCGAACTTGGTGATCGCGATCCCGGTGTTCGCCAGCAAAGCCGCGACTACGGCCTTGTTCCCGCCACCAGCCATGGTGTTCTGTTCCTCCGGTAATCAGCGTGCGGACACGACGAACGCCGTGCCGGAACCACGCAAGATACAGGGTCCTTCGGGTCCGGAAGCGAACCCGGACTGGCCCGCGGACAAGCTCTCAGCAGATTCTTGGCCGAGCACCTCAACCACCCCGTCGACGCAGGCGATGATCCGTGGCCCGACGCCGTCGACCGTCCGCTCGGCACCCGCGAGCTCCACCCGCTGCACGGCGAAGTACTCGCATCCGGTCTCGTAGACACCGGCGTCCGTCGCGGTCAGTACTGGGTCCTCGAGCGGCTCGAAATCGACCACCGAGACCAGCTCGGGTACGTCGACGTGCTTGCTGGTCAGCCCACCGCGCAGCACGTTGTCCGAGTTGGCCATGACTTCGAAACCGAGCCCGTGCAAGTACGCGTGCACGTTCCCGGCCGGCAGGTACACCGCGTCGAATCGCTCCAAGCGCACCCGGTTCAGCAAGAGCGCGGCAAGTACGCCGGGATCGTCCGGGAAGTCGGCGCACAGTTTCGCGAGCGTCTCGCGCTCCAGGGCGAACGCTTCCCCGCTGTACTGGGCGACTGCCTCGCCGAGCGCACCGACCAACGGCCGGATGGTGTCGCGATCGGTGCTCATGAAGTCCGTGAAGGCCTCCCGGAGCTTCCCGTCGCGGAGCTGGTTCGTCAGCTCGGTGAACCCGGCCGGCGCCAGCGCGTCGAGCAGCGCGACCGTACGCTCCAGCGGCCGGAAACCGACCAGTGCGTCGAACGGATCGAGCGCGATCAGGATCTCCGGCTTCGGCCAGGCGTCCTTGTAGTTGCGGTCCGGCGCGTTCCGGGGGATCCCGTTCGCCTCGTCCCGCGCGTACCCGTCGATCGCCTGGTCGCGGGACGGGTGTGCCTGGATCGACAACGGCTGCCCGGCCGCCAGCAGCTTCGCGAGGAACGGGAACCGGCCGTCGAAGCGCTCGGCGGTCTCCTCCCCGAGAACCGCGGCCGGGTCGGCGGACACCGCGTCGTACAACGTGTCACCGTTCGGCAGCACCGACGGCGCCGACTCGTGCGCACCCATCCACATTTCAGCTTGCGGCTTGCCGTCCGGCTCCACCCCGAGCAGCGCAGGTAACGCGGTCCGCGATCCCCAGGCGTAGTCGCGGATGGTGTTCTGCAGCCGAACTACCACGCTGGGTCCTCCGAGGGATTCCCTTGCTCGAACGGGTCGCTGTCAGTCGCCGTACCGTACCGGCCGAGGCCCAGGCCCAAGTACGCCGCGGCGTACCGCCCGTGCTGCGTCAGCGCCGCGTACCGGGCGATGTCCGTGCCATTGGCCTGCGTGACGGTGTGTACGCGGACGTCATGCGCTTCGGCCTTCGCCTCCAGCTTCCGGCGCTGCTCGGCCACCTCCTCCACGCCGTCGTCCAGGATGACCAGAGCGGGCCGTAGGTCCTCCGGCTTGTCGAACGGATCGGCGAACAGGTCACGCGGCGGCTGGTTCAGTACGGGCAGCAGGTGGCCGGCGTCCGCGGCCAGAGCCGGCCGGCCACTGGCCAACCGGATTGCCTCGACCACACGGCGTGCTGCCCGGGCAGCGAGTACAGAACCGCCCCACACCAAGGGCAGCGCGTCAGCCAGTACCAGAGCCAGGTCCTTGGCCGGATTGGACGCTACGTCGTTGTTGGGCGAGCACTCGATGGCCACGTCGTCCAGCACCGCGGCGACCGACTTGTGGTCCACCTCCGGCCCCAGCTCCATCTGGTGCAGTGCCTGCAGTACGGCGACCGCTGCAGCCAACTGGTCGTCGGACTGGGACGGCAGCCGGATGGCGTGCCGCAGACCGGCCGAGGCGACTACTACCGGAGAGTCAGGTGGTGCGGCGACCATCAGGCCACAACCGCGCCGGACTGCCTCGCCGGTCGCGGAGATGGCGTCCAGGTCCTCGGAAGCGCCACCGAGCACTACGACCAGGTCCAGCGGACCGGTCCAGCCGGGCAGCCCCGGACCAGGCCAAGCCAGGAACGGAACCGGGCAGACCGGCTCCAGCACGGCCCGGACCAGCCGGGCGTCACGGCCGACAGCCACCACAGCGCGCGGACGGAAGCCGTCCGACGTCAGCCCGGACAGTACGTCCTCGGAGGCCTCCAGCTCGGCCCGCACGCGCGCACCGGCCATCGCCAGCCGCCGGAGCAGGTGGTCCGCCGCCTGCAGTGCGGCCGGGTCATCCAGCCGTGTGTCGTCAAACAGACTCATCAGTTCTCCGTCGAGGCGGTTTCCCTGGTGTCCCGGGCCTCGTCGATCAGCAGCACCGGGATGTCGTCACGCACCGGATACGCCAGCGCGCAGGCGGCGTTCGTACAGATCAGTTCGTTCGCCTCGTTGTCCACCCGGAACTCCGAGCGGCACTTCGGGCAGACCAGGATGCTCAGCAGGTCCGGGTCCAGATTGACTGCCATTCAGTTCTCCTCCACCGATGCACCGGTGATCAGGGCCAGTACTTCGTCGCGGACACGTTCCATCGTGGCCTGGTCCGCGGCCTCGACGTTCAGTCGCAGCAGCGGTTCGGTGTTCGACGCACGGACGTTGAACCACCACTGTCCCGCCGAGACGGTCAGACCGTCCAGGTGGTCGACGCTGATTCCGTCGCCGCCAGCGTAAGTGTCCTCGATCGCGGCCACGGTGGCGGCCTGGTCGGCGACCGTGTTGTTGAGCTCGCCGGACGCGACGTACCGCTCGTACTCGGCGAACCGCTCGCTGGCCGGACGGTCCTGCTCGCCCAGCGCGGCCAGCACGTGCAGCGCGGCCAGCATGCCGGTGTCGGCCCGCCAGAAGTCGCGGAAGTAGTAGTGCGCCGAGTGCTCGCCGCCGAACACCGCGTCGGTCTCGGCCATCTTCTGCTTGATGTTGGAGTGCCCGACCCGGGTCCGGACCGGCACCCCACCGTGCTCGGTGACCAGCTCCGGCACCGCCTTGGAGGTGATCAGGTTGTGCAGGATGGTCGACCCGGGCTGCTTGGCCAGCTCACGGACCGCGACCGCGCCGGTGATCGCGCTCGGCGAGATCGGATCGCCCAACTCGTCGACCACGAAACAGCGGTCGGCGTCGCCGTCGAAGGCGAGGCCGAGATCTGCGCCGGTCTCCCGGACCTTCGCCTGCAGGTCGACCAGGTTCTTCGGGTCCAGCGGGTTCGCCTCGTGGTTCGGGAAGTTGCCGTCCAGCTCGAAGTACAGCGGGATGATCGTCACCGGGCCGTCCGCGAAGACCGCCGGTACGGTGTGACCGCCCATCCCGTTGCCGGCGTCGACGACCACGGTGAGCGGCCGGATCCCGCTCAGGTCGACCAGGTCGTGCAGATGGTCCGCGTACGCCGTCAGCAGGTCCTTGTGGGTGACATGCCCGGCCGCGGAGCCGGTCGCCGGGCCTTCGGTCAGCGCCTTGGCGACCAGATCCGCGATGTCCCGCAGCCCCGAGTCGGCGCCGACCGGGGCGGCCGCCTGGCGGCACAGCTTGATCCCGTTGTACTTGGCCGGGTTGTGGCTGGCGGTGAACATCGCGCCGGGCAGATCGAGCCGCCCGGACGCGAAGTACAGCTGATCGGTGGAGGCCAGACCGATGTCGATCACATCGGCACCGGTACTGGTCACTCCCTCGGCGAAGGCGGCTGCCAGCGCGGGGCTGGACGGCCGCATGTCGTACCCGACCACGACCGCCCCGGGTCCGGCGAGCACGTCCAGCACCTCGACGAACGCGGCCCCGGTCGCCCGGGCCACCGACTCGTCCAGCTGGTCCGGTACTACCCCCCGTACGTCATACGCCTTGAAGATCGCCGCAACGTCAACCATGCGTGGACCCTATCCGGCCCACCCCAGCCGCCGTGTTTCAGACACCCACTCAGGCCTTTTCGAACCAGCCGGTGTCCTTGCGGTGATGCACCGTCGGCAGCTGCCGCGGGACCACCGGCGCGGCCCAGCGGGTCGCGTTCGCGAGCACCTGCTGGATCTCCGGCTGGTGGTACGTCGGGTACTCCTGGTCGCCCGGGCGGAAGTAGAAGACCCGGCCCTGACCGCGGCGATAGCAGCAGCCCGAGCGGAACACCTCGCCGCCGGAGAACGAGCTGACGAAGACCAGCTCGTCCGGCTGCGGGATGTCGAACAGCTCGCCGTACATCTCCTCCCGATCGATCACCAGCGGGTGCGGGATGCCCTGGGCGATCGGGTGGCCGGCGGCGACCGTCCAGATCAGTTCCCGGTCGTTCTCGGCGCGCCAGTCGAGCGAGCAGGTCGTACCCATCAGCTTGATGAAGATCTTGCTGAAGTGCGCCGAGTGCAGCGCGATCAGACCCATCCCGGACAGGACGTGCTGCTGTACGCGCTCGACCACCGCGTCGTCGACGTCACCGTGCGCGGCGTGACCCCACCAGGTGAGTACGTCGGTGTCGGCCAGTACCTCCTCGGTCAGACCGTGTTCCGGGTCCTGCAGCGTGGCGGTCCGGACCACGACGTCGGCACCGAGCTTGGCGCGCAGTGCGGCCGCGATCGTGCCGTGCATGGTGTCCGGGTAGACCTTGCGGACGGACTCGTCGCGGCCCTCGTGGACGTTCTCGCCCCAGACGGTGACGCGGATGGGTTCAGTCATGGAGAACTACCTCTCGTCCCGCCTTCGCCGAGGCGTAGCAGGCGTCGATGATCTCGGTCCGGAGCAGCGCCTCGGACCCGTTCTGGCCTTCCCACTCACCGCTGCGAACGATCCGGACGAACTCCCGGACCACCGCGCGGTGCCCGAGTCCGGCGCCGGTCGCAGGCTTCACCTCGGCCGGTACGCCGGCCACGTCGGTGAAGATCCGCAGCGTGTCCTCGGTGGTGTAGTTCTGGACGTCGATCTTGGCGCCGCCCTCGGTACCGAACAGTTCGATGCCGAAGTTGTCGCCCGGTGCCCGGTAGGTCGCCCAGCTGGTCTCCAGCTGCAAGGCGCCGCCACCCTTCAGGCGCAGGTACGCGGTGGCCAGGTCCTCCACCTCGAACTTCGAGCCGAGCGTGTCGACGGTCGGGCGGTCCGGCGTACTCGCGCTGCCCTTGCCCTGCGGACCGAGCTCCGCGAAGGTGTCGGCGGACACCGTACTGATCTGCGGCTCACCCATCAGGTGCAGCGCCATGTCCAGGATGTGTACGCCGAGGTCGATCAGCGGTCCGCCGCCGGACAGCTCCCGGTTGGTGAACCAGCCACCCATGCCGGGGATGCCATTGCGGCGCATCCAGTGCGCCTTCGCGTAGTAGATCCGGCCCAGCTGGCCTTCGTCGATCTGGTGCTTCAGGGCCGCGACGTCACCGCGTTCCCGGTGGTTGAACACCACCTTCAGCACCCGGCCGGCCTGTTTCGACGCCTCGACCATCGCGGTGCCTTCCGCCACCGTACGGGCCAGCGGCTTCTCGGACAGGACGTGCAGGCCCTTCGCCAGCGCGGCGAGCGCGATCGGGGCGTGCAGCTGCGTCGGCGTACCGATGCTGACCGCGTCCAGCCCCGGCGTCTCGAGCAGGTCCTCCCACTTCTCGTACAGGTGCGGTACGCCGTGCTTCTCGCCCAGGCTGGTGAGCGTGTCCTTCTCCAGCCCGGCCAGCGCGAGCACCTCGACGTCCGGCAGCTCGGAGAACGCCTCCAGCGCGGTCCGCCCGGCGAACCCCAGCCCCACAACTCCGACCCGCAGTTTTTGATCGTTCACAGACACGATCCTCTCCCGATGACAACGAAGGTCACAAACCTGTTCCCACACTACGGAACACGTTCGGACACAGGTCGCCCGAGATATAACAGATCGGTCACGGCAACCGCGGCTTCAATCAGCAGCTCGACAGGTAGTGCACCCGCGAGACGCTGTACACCCCCGCCCCATCACGCTCAAGTGCACTACCCACCCACCAACACATCCTGTCGAGCTGCACATCACAAACCCACCCAAGCTGCCCTACCCCCACGGCCGCTGCCGTCACCCAAACCGGTTTGGGGAGACTCACCCTCCCCGACCAGGCACCCACCGACCCCAGTCGACCTGCCGAACCACCCCAAACCGGTTTGGGGACGATCCCCACCACGGCGGCTTCGTTGCTGCCAGTTGAGGCGGTGGGCGGTGGGGCGGTGAGGGTGGGGCGGGGGTGGTGGGGCCGGTGGGGGTGGGTCAGTCGTCGTCGGTGTCGAAGTCTGGGTCGATTTGTTCCGGGGAGAGGGCGAGGACGTCGGCGAGTTCGAGGACCAGGGCCGAGCGGACCAGCCAGGCGAGGGTGGCGCCGGAGCGTTCGGCGCGGAGCTCGATCGGGCGGCGGAAGACGATGATCCGGTACGGCTCGTGCGACGTGCCGCCGGTGGCATGGGTGAGCGGGATCTCGGTCGCGTCGAGGTCCAGGTTCGGGACGTCCTCGATCGCGAACTCGACCCGGGCGACGACCTGCGGCAGCCGCTTCTCCAGCCGGGTCACCTCGATCGCGACCACCTCATCGAACTGGGCAGCGGCCGAGCGCTGCAGCGGCAGACCCCGCGGCGCGAACTTGCTCGGCCGGCTGATCGGGCCGAGCATGCCGCGGCCGTGGCGGTCGATGTGCCTGCGATGACGGCGAGCCTCGGTCACGCGCTCAGCCTAGTGGGGGTAACGTCTGTGCGTGAGCATCGCCAGGACCTGTTCGCGCGCCGGATGTCAGAAGCCGGCTGTTTCGACGCTCACCTACGTCTATGCGGACTCGACCTGTGTACTCGGGCCGCTCGCGACGTACGCGGAGCCGCACTGCTACGACCTGTGCGCCGACCACGCAGACCGCCTGACCGCACCGAACGGCTGGGAAGTCATTCGGCTCGCTCCGGACCCTGCAGCGGCCGGACCGTCGTCGGACGACCTGGAAGCACTGGCGAACGCGGTCCGCGAGGCCGCACGCCCGCTGCCGCCCCGCGAGCCACGGGCCGGCACTCCGGGAGCTCCTGTCGAGGTGGCTCGCCGGGGCCATCTCCGCATGCTGCAGGACCCCGGCGCCAACACCTCAGAAGGCTGAGAACACCCTCAGCTACCGCAGCGCGGCGCTGACGTCCGGCTGAGCCCCCAGCTGCGCACGGAACACGAGTGACGTGTTCAACGGCCACGCCGCGACCTGTGCCGTGTCGCTCGAGTCAGTCTTAGCGGCCGGCATCAGCGTGACACCTGCCACCACGGTCCCCCGCGTCTGCTGCACCATCAGGTACGTAGCGCGCGGCTGCGCCGGGAAGGCGATCTGCGTCGTCGCTCCACCAACCACATCCAGCGCCCGCGTAGTCAGTACGCGTCCGGCCGCGTCGCGCAGCTCGAACTTCACGCTGCCGGTCTTCCCCGGCGCGGTCACCTGCAGTACGGCCGGCTGCTGATGAGCCGGCAGCACCAGGTACGCCGGGCCGGTGAGCGCTTCGGCCGAGCCGATGGACGCGAAGTCGGTCTTCTTCGCGTCGGTCATCCGCATCGACGCGGTCACCGGCTGATCCGAGGTGATGGTGATCGCACTGGCGTCGCCGTGCAGCGTCGGGTCCATGATGAACGTCCGCACCGAACCAGCTTCGATCAGCTCGGTCTCCATGCCGGCCGGCTTGAACGGTCCGTTCGGCCCGTTCACGGTCAGGCTGACCGTTGCCTGCAGGTCACTGGGGTTCGCCACGGACAGGATCCGCAGTCCGGCGCCTGGTGCGGCCGCTGGTACGAACACCTTGGTCGCGGGCGGTGCCGACGGGTTCAGCCAGTCCACACCGGCCGGCTGCGTCCCGTTCGAAGCGTTGGAGCGTACGGCGGCTGCCACGCGCCCTCCGGTCGATACGACGTGCAGGGCGATGTCCCGCAAGTTCGGAGTGACCTCCTTGAGGAACACCTCGGTGCTGGTACGAGCCGGTACGACAATGCCGCGCGTCGCGGGCAGGTCCTGTGCACCAGTGCGGGCGTACACACTGACGTTGACCTCGGCGTTGATGGTGTCCAGGTTGGTCAGCACCAGTACGTCGCGGCGGTCGCTCGCACCGGACGCTCCGACGAACCAGAAGTCCGCACCGGGCATCTGGCACGGCACACTGGCCATCCCGGCGTTCACACCTTCTTTGGCGGTGGTCGTCGCCGTACCGACCGTGCCTGCTGCCAACGGACCGGCGCCCTGGATGGCGAGCGGTTGCGGCGTCACAGCCGGTGTACTCGACCCGATCTTGCCGCGTACGAGCAGCGACCCGACTGGGGCCGAGGTGGCGGGCAGCGGCGTGATGGACAACGGCTGCGAGGTCCCGGACGCCGCCGGCGTGCCGTCGGGCAATGTCGGCGACACCGCGTTCACCACGCTGGCCATCTTGCCGCCGGGCGCGAGCACTGGACAGGCCAGCGCCGCCCGGTTCACCACAGTGCGCGATGGCTCGGTCACCGCGGCCTGGGCGCGCGTGTCAGGTGACTCGGGGTGAGTGACCACGCCGAGCCCGGCCAGCGCGGCCATGGCGACGACGACGGCTCCGATCCGGAGCCGCGGGTCGGACAGCAACCGGGTCACCGCGGGTCCCTCCTAGCGTGCGTGCCTTGCGGTACGGCGACGGTCCGGCGGACTGTCGGCAGGCAGAACACCAGCGCGATGATCCACCCGAGCAGCCCGAAGAAGCGCCAGACCGAATGCGTCTGGTCGACTAGCGGGGTCTTGCCCTCGACCTTCGACCGGTCCACCAGCCAGGACGCGTCGCCGTCGTCAGCACTGGCCCTGGTCAGACCGGGCAGCGAGTCGAGCGTCGCCTGCAGCGTCGGGTCCACCGGACCAGGCAGGTACACGTAGTCGATCGCCAGACCGGCCAACTGCCGGCCCTCCTCACCACTACCGCCACCACCGAGAGTTGCCAGTACGTCAGTGATCGGCTTGCTCTGCGCCGAAGTGGGTGCTGCTTCGAGCGAGCCCATCCGCGGGCCGCCGTCCTTGACCAGCGAGAACCGCATCTGTCCACCTGGTGCCTTGCGCACCACCAGGATGGACTGGTTGTCCGGTGGGTCCTGCGAGGACACCAGGTACGCCGGGAGATCCTGCGCGGGCCCCCGCCACAGCGGACCGTCCGTGCCACGCACCAGCCAGAACCCTGCTGTCACCACACTGGTCAGCAGCACGATGCCCAATACGCCCTGGACGATGATCTCGGTGGACTTGCCAACCGAGTCCCAGGCGACAGCTACGGCAATGACCCAGCCGGCTGTCATCAGGAACATCAACGGACCGCTACCGCCACCCAGTCGGCTGGAGATCAGTGTGCCGGCCAGACCGGCCAGTGCGGCGAACCAACCGAGCAGTTCGTACCGCTGCCGCGACGACCGCAACAGACTGAGCAAAGCGACCAGAATCAGCGGTACGGCGAACCACCACGGTGTCGGCGCACCGACCGGGGTGCCGGTCAGCAAATGCGGCAGGCTGTCGCCCGGACCGACCGCAGTGGTGGGCGGACCACCCGCCTCCTGCCCCAGCTTCCAGGGGTGCCGCACCAGGTCGATCGTCCACGGCAGAACCAGCAGCAACCCGAGCACGACGGAGAACACCAGCTGACGGCCTTGCCGGCGCCAGCCAAGCCCGAACACGCCGCCAACAGCCAGGATGACCGCAACCAGCAGGCCCAGGGCCGGAGTAAAGGCGATCAGCACGGCCAGGCAGATCCCGGCGAACCACGCGGCCCGCCAACTGCCCTGCACGACTACGCGCCGCCGCCTTGCCACGGTATGCACGGCCGCACCGAGCAGCGGCAGCACAATCGCCGCCACACACGTCCCGAGCCGCCCTTGCGTAATCGCACCGTTCGTGAAGACCGCCAGCCCGTACGCCGAGGCGCCCCACGCCCGAGCCATCCGGTCCACTACGAACGCACGGAGCAACGCCCAAGCGGCCAGTCCGGCTAGGGGAACCGCTCCAAGCAGGAGGATGTTCGTCGCACCCGTCGGACCGAACAGCACTGCGGAGAACGCCCAGAACTGCGCCAGCCAAGCAGGCGGCGTTACACCAGGCGGAGCGGCCGCTGCGGCATGCCAGAGAGCCGCCAGGTTCTCGTGGGCCGGGAGCAGCAGCTGCGAGCGCAGTACACCGCCACCGATCAGGTCGCGAGCCGAAATCACCGCACCGATCGCCAGCACGACCCACGCGACCAGGAACGGCCGGCGGATCAGCTGACGACGCCAGCGTGGTTGGTCGACCGCTACCCGGGCAGTGGACTTCGCCCGGCGCGCGGTGGTGACGACCTGCTCTTCCGGTTCGTCCGCCCAGGCCTCGCGGATTCGCTCGGAGATCGTGCTGGTGGTTTCCTCCAGGTTGTGCCGCAGTGCGTGCACGGACCGGGAGAACAGTCCCTTGATGTCCTCGTACGGAACTTTGTCGAGTTTCCGCCGGTTCTTGCGCGCCTGGGTCCAGCCACCGGCCAGGACAGTGCCCAGCAGTGCGGTCCACTCGTCGACGGCACCGGACGGCGTCTTGCCGAGCAGGAACCACACCGACCGCATCAGCGTGCCTAGCAGGAACCGCAACATCAGCAACGGCAGCAGTTTGCCAGGTGCGTTCGCCAGAACGGTGTAGTACGCATGCGCACGGTCGAGCTGGTACGCGTGCCGCCTGGTGCCGGCCAGCGCCCGCTCGCCGGTGGCCGCGGCCTGGGCGTGGTAGACGACCGCGTCCGGCGCGACGCCCACCTGGTACCCGGCGCGGCTGGCGCGCCAGCCGAAGTCGATGTCGTCGCGGAACATCGGCAGCCGCGGGTCGAAACCGCGCAGCGCCTCCCAGACGTCGCGACGGACCAGCATGCCGGCCGAACTGACCGCGAGCACGTTCCGCGGCTGGTCGTGCTGGCCCTGGTCGAGCTCGCCGTTCTCGATCCCGGTGTCGCGGCGGCCGCCGAGCGAAGTCGTCACTCCGACTTCGAGCAGTTCCCGGTCCCGCGGCCAGAGCCGCAGCTTCGGGCCCCAGACCCCGGTGTTCGGCGACATAGTGGCCTGAAGCAACAATTGCTCCAGCGCCCGGGGCGCCGGCGCGCAGTCGTCGTGCAGCAGCCACAGCCACTCCACCACGGGCATGTGCCCGTCGTCACCGTACGGGCCGACGGCGCTCGGGATCGGCGCGAAACCGTGTGCTTCCAGGCCGCGCGCGACCGCGACGCCGAAACCGGTCCGGGCCGAGACGCTGACCACCGGCTCGACGCCGGGCATCGCGGCCAGCAGCTCGGCGGTCTCGTCGGTGGAGCCGGTATCGACCGCGATCAGCCGGTCCGGGCGTGGGTTCAGCGCCCACAGCGACTCGGACAGCCGCGGCAGCCAGGCCGCGCCCTCGTGCCCCACCACCACCGCGGTGACGACATGCCGGACCCGCGGTCGACCCATCGGGTCGTCGATGTGGTCGGTCGGGAAGTCGACGGAGTCGAAGAATTCCCAGCCGGCCGGGGCTTCTTGTTCCATGCGGAGCTGTGACACCTCGATGCTTGCGGACGGTCACCGTGACCGCAGGTCCCGGCGAGGAATCACCATACAGCCGCCGCCGGAGCGGTGGAAAAGCCGCGGGCCCCGGACGACTGATCGTCCAGGGCCTCGCGGAAGTCTGCTCTGTGGTTTTGCCGATAACCGCCGGTCAGACGGCCTTCTTCTTCAGCTTTCGGCGCTCCCGCTCCGACAAGCCGCCCCAGATCCCGAAGCGCTCGTCGTTCTGCAACGCGTACTCGAGGCACTCGCCCCGGACGTCACAGCCGAGGCAAACCTTCTTCGCCTCGCGGGTGGAACCGCCCTTTTCCGGGAAGAAAGCCTCTGGATCGGTCTGGGCACACAGCGCCCTTTCCTGCCAGTTCGGCTCCTCCTCGATCGCCTCACCGTCGACAATCGCCATCAGCTCTGTCACGGTACGACCTCCTCGACCCTGTTCGTTCCCCTGTACATGTGGGTTTGCGGTCCACATGCCTGACCTCGTCCGTCCTGCGCTCTGCAACGGTCCCCGATACCGAGTGTCCAACGAACGACACGGTTGAAATTACATTCCTGCAATCCACGAAAGTCAAGCCGTGCTCTGCTATTGGGATCATCCGCAACATGCCCGCAAAAGAACGAGAGGCCTGCAGATACAGGCCTCTCGCGCTGCGTACCCACCCTCAAACCCGGTGCCGCCGGAATTTTCCCGCAGACCTCGGTAAAGGCTTGCTACTCGTGAAGCTGCCTTGTCAGGAAGGCTGGGACCACCAGCCCTGCTGACCCTGAGCCTGACCTTGGCCCGGCTGGTTCGGGTCGTTCTTGTCCTGGTCGGAACGCTGGTCGACCCGGGTCTCGTCAGCCTGCTCGCCCTGCTGCTGCACGGGTTCCGCGGCCGGCTGCTGCTCGGCGGCCGGAGTCTCCTCCTGCGGCCAGGCCTGCTCCTGCTGCTGGCCGTACTCCTGGCCATGTTGACCCGGCTGACCCGGCTGACCCGGCTGACCCGGCTGACCCGGCTGACCCGGCTGAGCGGGCTGCTGGGCCTGCGGGTCGTACTCCTGGCCGCCCCACTGCTGCTGGCCCTGGTCGGCGCCCCACTGGTGCTCCTGCTGCTCCTGCGGCCACTGCTGGGCCTGCTGGCCTGCGTCCTGGCCCCACTGCTGCTGACCTTCGGAGCTCCACGCCTGCGTCGGCTCGGTGCCCTGTCCCTCAGCGGACCACGCCTGCTGGCCCTGGTCGGCAGCCGGCGACGCCGAGTGCTGGCCGGAGTGCTCGTTCTCGGCCGCACCGGCGGACCACGCCTGCTGCTGGCCCTGGTCGGCTCCCCACTGCTGCTCCTGCGGCCACTGCTGCTGGTCGCCCTGACCCGCCGCGTACCCACCGGCCGCACCAGCCGCGTACCCGCCGTACTGACCCTGGCCCTGGTCGTACTGGCCGCCGTACTGACCCTGCTGACCCTGCTGGCTCTGTTGGCCATAGCCCTGCTGGCCCTGCGCGTAGCCCTGCTGCTGGCCGTACGGCGCGGTCTGGCCGTACTGCTGGCCGCCCTGGCCGTGCTGCTGTCCCTGCTGGAACTGACCCGGCTTCGGCGCCCGCACCGGCGCGGGCAGCGCCTGGAAGGTCTTCAGGATGTACAGACCGGCAGCGCCGTACAGCGCCAGGCCACCGATCGAGTAGATGAACCCGACGATCTTCATACCGGCGGTGCTGCTCTCGTTGAACCCGGCGAACGCCGCGATCAGCCCGACCAGCGCGGTCACACCGGTGATGACGAGGGCGGCCAGCGCGACGGTACGCGCGTTCGGGGTCCGCTCCCCTTCGTTCACCAGCCAGACCGAGCCGACCAGCGCGAGGACGATCACCAGGCCCGACACCGTGGTCGGGGTGATGACGCCTTGGACGATACTGGCCGCGGCGGTGAATCCGGCACCGCCGACGAACAGCCGGATCAGCGAGGCCAGCGCGAGCAGGCCGGCGAATGCGAGCAAGATGTACGCGACCGGCTCTTTGAGCTTCTTGGTTGCGTCGGTGACCACGAGGGCTCCTCGGATGTTGGGGGGCCGTACAACTGAGCTGTGCGGATTCTTCTGACCCACCGCAGCATAGTCGTGCGGTGGTCCGCCACATTGACGACTCGTGCAGACTCTTCCCATGCGATGCACAGTGCTTGCCGGCGGTATCGGCGGTTCCAGCTTCCTCCGCGGCCTGATCAAGGCCCGGCCGGACGCCGAGATCACGGTCGTGGGGAACACCGCGGACGACATCACCCTGTTCGGTCTGCGGGTCTGCCCCGACCTCGACACCGTGATGTACACACTCGGTGGCGGGATCTCCGAGGAACGGAAATGGGGCCGGGAGGACGAGACCTGGGTGATCAAGGAGGAGCTGGCCGAGTACGGCGTGGAGCCGACCTGGTTCGGGCTCGGCGACCGGGACGTGGCGACCCATCTGGTCCGGACGCAGATGCTGGATGCCGGCTACAGCCTCAGTGCGGTCACCGAAGCACTGTGCAGCCGCTGGAAGCTGCCGGTACGCCTCTTGCCGATGAGCGACGACCGGATCGAGACGCATGTAGTGGTTGACGACCCGGAGCAGCCCGGGAAGCGCAAGGCCATTCACTTCCAGGAGTACTGGGTCCGCTACCACGCCGAGATCCCCGCCCACCAGATCGTTGCCGTTGGTCAGGACAAGGCAAAGCCGGCGCCTGGCGTACTGGAAGCGATCGCGGACTGCGACGTACTGATCGTGCCGCCGTCCAACCCGGTCGTTTCCGTCGGCACGATTCTCGGCGTACCAGGGGTACGCGATGCCGTACGCGAAACGGCCGCACCGGTCATCGGCCTGTCACCGATCATCGGCACCGGCCCGGTCCGCGGGATGGCCGACAAGGTGCTAGCGACCGTCGGGGTGGCCGCGACCGCGTCGGCAGTCGCCCGGTACTACGGTTCGCGCGCGTCCGGTGGCGTACTGGACGGCTGGCTGATCGACTCCTCGGACGCGATGCAGGCAGATTCGATCGCCGGCGCCGGAATTCACGTCCAGGCGGTGCCGTTGTGGATGACGGACGAGACCACCACCGCCGCGATGGCTGACGCGGCACTGACCCTCGCGGAGGCCGTGCGGCGATGAGGAAACACCTGGAGATCTTCCCGGTGACGGGACTGCCCGAAGTGGAGGCCGGCCAGGACCTGGCCGCGCTGATCGCGGACGGTACCGACCTGCGCGACGGTGACGTCGTCTCGGTGACCTCGAAGATCGTCAGCAAAGCGGAGGGCAGGCTGACGTACGGCACCCGCCGCGAAGCCGTCGACTCCGAGCTCGTCCGGGTCGTCGCCCAACGCGGCGACACCCGGATCGTGCAGACCCGGCACGGTCTCGTGATGGCAGCCGCCGGGACCGACACGTCGAACACCGCGCCCGGTACGGTCCTGCTGCTGCCGGTGGACCCCGATGCGTCCGCACGGCAACTGCGCGAGGCCTTGAAGGCGCGGTACGACGTCAATGTCGGCATCGTGATCACGGACACGCTCGGCAGGCCTTGGCGCAACGGTCAGACGGACCTGGCGATCGGCGCGGCGGGCGTGCGGGTCGTCGAAGATCTGCGCGGTACGACGGACAGTCACGGCAATGTGCTTGCTGTCACGGAGCCTGCGCTCGCGGACGAGATCGCGAGTGCGAGTGAACTCGTCAAGGGCAAGGCCGATGGCGTACCCGTTGCCGTACTGCGCGGGCTCGACGACGCGGTGCTTGCGGTCGGGGAGCACGGTCCGGGGGCGCGGGCGCTCGTACGTGACGCTGAGCACGACATGTTCAGTCTGGGTACGCGGGAGGCTGCGCGGGCTGCCGTACTGGACCGGAAGGCACCGGAAGGGCCGCGCGAGGTGGATGCGGCGCTTTGGTCCGGACTGCTGAGCTCCGGGTTGCTGGATGACGTCGAGGGGGTTCGGTTGTCGTTGGTTGACAACGGTGTCTCGGTGTTCGGTGACGAGCCGGTGACGGTTGGGGTCGTCGCGGAGAAGCTGGCCGTGCTGCTGCACGCGGAAGGGTACGGCGTGACCATACGCACCGGGCCCGGCAGTGAGGCGACGGTCACGTTCGGCTCACGGTCTGCCCGGTAGCAAGTAGTTTTCTAGGCAACTTCTTAGGGTCGCCTCGTACACTGCCTTCGCACGGCGGCGCGGTGGCCGCCCTTAGCCGGGAAGACCAACACTGTGGGTAAAGCGTCGTCGCAGAAGCAGTCGCGCCGCGAAATGATCGAGAAAATGCAGCGCGAACAGGTCCGCTCGGACCGCCGCCGCACGATCCTGATCGTGGTGTGCTCCATCGTGGTCGGCCTGGCCATCATCGCCTACCCGGCGATCAAGCTGATCCAGGACTCCCGGACCAAGAACCAGGCGCTCACCGACTTCGGCGTCGCCGCCGGCTCGGCGTCCTGCGACCCGGTCACCAACGACGAAGGCGGCGGCACCCAGGACCACCGCCCCGACGGCGAAAAGATCGCGTACGCGGTGTCGCCCCCTTCCTCCGGCCCGCACTACGCGGTCTGGGCGCCCTTCGACAAGAAGTTCTACTCGATGAGCGACCGCCCGCCGGTGGAGAACCTGGTCCACAACCTGGAGCACGGCTACACGATCCTTTGGTACAAGGACACCCTGCCGCAGGACCAGATCGACCAGATCGAAAAGATCTCCAAGTCGAAACTGCCGGACACGTCGGTCGGGAAGTTCATCGCGGCCCCCTTCAAACAAGACGAGGGCAAGGGCTGGCCGGACGGAAAGAACATCGCCTTCGCCCACTGGAGCGCCCCCGACTCCGCCCAGAAGTCCTTCGGCCACCGCCAATTCTGCGGCTCGGTCAGCGGCGACGCCCTGAAACAGTTCATGGAAAAGTACCCAGCCGCAGACGCCCAGGAACCCAACGGCGGCTGACCGCCCGCAGGCGATGGAGGAGCCCCACGCGCCGCTACACCCGGCTCCTCCGTCACCGCCTGCTCTTCGTCCGGACGACCGCTATCGCGCCAGATTTCAGCTATCGCCAACGAGTCGCGAGCCACCGGGCGATCCACCGAAACCACCCATTCGGTGAGCGGTTGCTCGCCCGTGACCGGTCCTTGCCCCCTGAGCTGGTGGGTTGCCCCCTCAAATTCTCAGGGGGCAACCCTTCATTTCAGGGGTCAACCCCTTGTTGGGCAGCTCGGCGCACGTCCCCCGCGATGAACGACACATCGCGCGGCAGCGCTCGCGGCACGTGCGAATGCGGATCCCCAGGCCACCACAACCTCACCCGAAACCGGCCTCCCCCGCTCACACCCCGGCGGAGCCCGGATTGTGATCGCCTGGAGATCCCCACTCACCCATCAGCAGCAGCGCATGGAGCACGCGCCAGCACCCGCAGTGCAGTCCACAGCCGCACACGGAGCGCACGCCAGCACCACAACGCGCACTAGCGCAAGGAACGCGCAGCACCACAACGCGCGCTTAGCGCGAGGAGCGCGCGCTTAGCGCAACATGCGCACGGAGCGCGCGATAGCACGCACCACCTGTCAGGCGGGTGGAAGCCGGGTGAGGGCGGATTAGATGTAGTTGGCGTGGTCGGATTGGACCTGGGCCACTAGGTCCTTGACGCGTTCGCCGTCCGATAGTGGGCAGACCATCGTCACGTCCTGGGTGTGCACGATGATGTGGCTTCGCAGCCCGACAGCAGCCACCAAATGGTCGGGGTCGTCGGTCACGATGATGTTGTCGTGTGAGTCGAGCAGGCAGCTCAGTGTGCTGCTGTCGGTGCGGTTCCCGTCCGGATCGGCCTCGTACGTATCGGCAAGCGCCGCCCACGACCCGACATCCAGCCAATGCACCGGCATCGGCACGACAACCACATCGGCGTCCACCTTGCCCTGGGAAGCCGGTTCCATCACCGCGTAGTCGACGCTGATCTTGCGCAGACCCGGGTAGATCTCCGCCAACGTCGCGTCCCGCGCGGGCGTGTCCCAAACCGCAGCCACCTCACGCAATTGAGCTGCCGACTCCGGCAACAGTGTGTCGAGTACGTTCAGCACCGTCGACGCCCGCCAGACGAACATCCCGGAGTTCCACCAGAACCGCCCGGTGGCCAAGTACTCCTCGGCGGTCGCCCGGTCCGGCTTCTCGCGGAAACGATCCACGACGAATGCGTTCGTACCCTCAAGCGCCGCGCCCCGCTCGATGTACCCAAGCCCCGTATGCGGATGCGTCGGCTCGATCCCGAACGTCACCAGCGACCGCCCGCGCGCCTCGACCACCTCGAAGCCGTGCTCGATCGCGGCCCGGAACTCGTCCTCGGGGCTGATCAAATGGTCCGAACCGACAAAGGCAACCACCGCGTCCGGATCGTTGCGGGCCACCACCGCGGACGCCAGGCCGACCGCGTTCGCGGTGTCGCGCCGGGCCGGTTCGCCGATGATGTTGTGTTCGCCGAGCTCAGGTAGTTCCTTGCGGACGACATCCGTGTACGCGCCGACTGTGCACACGTAGATGTTGTCCGGGTCGACGAGACCGCTCAACCGGTTGTACGCCACCCGCAGCAGCGACTGCCCTGCTGCCAGCGGAAGGACCTGCTTCGGCCGGTCGTCCCGCGACATCGGCCACAACCGCGTACCCGAACCACCCGCCAGGATCACCACGTTTCGCATGAGGAGAAACCCTACCGGTCGTCACCAACTGGTGGCGGAAGCCGCAGGTGCTGGAGGTCCGGGGGCACCGGCGACTTCACCGGCCAGAACAGGTCGGACTGGCCGTCGAGTGCGGTTGCCGGTGCGTCCTGGAGCCTGAAGCGGTCGCGCAGCCGGCCGTAGAAGTCGGTCGGCTGCAGGCGGACCAGGCGCAGGCGGTGCGGCGAGCCGTACACGCTGATCCAGTCGCCTGGGTCCAGTACGCCGCGCAGCTGCCCGTCGATGCTGACTGCGGCTTGGCCGGAGTGCGGCAGTACGCGCAGTGCGATCGGCTCGTCCGGAGCGGCGACAACCGTACGGTTGAAGGTCATGTGCGGCGCGACCGGAGTGAATACGATCGCCTCGGTGTTCGGCGACAAGACCGGTCCGCCGGCCGCGAAGCTGTACGCGGTGGAACCGGTCGGCGTCGCGACGATCACGGCATCGGCGGAGTACGACGCGAGCAATCGCCCCGACAGGTACACGCCCAACGCGACCTGGTGGTCCCGCGCCAGCTTCTCCACCACCACGTCGTTCAGCGCGGTGACGTCGAGCGCCATCCCCCAGCCGTCGCCTTCGGCCATCTCGTGGCGTACGGGTGGCGGCGGCAACGCCGGACCGTGCCCGTACCGCAGCAACGACTCGATCCCGGCCGGGATCTCCAACGGACGGGATGCGCGCATCGTCAGCGTCATCCGTTCTTCGTACGTCGCGCCGCCGTGATGCACCGCCTCCAGCGCGGCCTCCACATCGCGGCACGCCACCTCGGTCAGGAAACCGACTTTGCCGAGGTCGACCCCGAGTACGGCCGCGTTGTTCTTCGCCGCGATCCGGGCGCCGCGCAGGAACGTACCGTCCCCGCCGAGCGTGACGACCAGATCCGGATCACCGGCATGGTGCAGTTCGTCGGTCCCGCCGCGGCGTTCCTGATGGTCCTGCCAGACGTCGATGTCGGTGCACCGGATCCCGTGGTCCGCCGCCCACTTCCGCACCGTGCCCGCGGTCTCCACCGCCACCGCGCGCCCCTGATGCACCACCAACCCCAACCGCCGAACCACCACCACACCACTCCCATCACCCACGCGAACAACCGCGCCCACCCCACCGTAACCCCCCACCTTTGAGAAGCCACCGCGCAAAACCAGCGCCGGAAACACACAGCACCTTCCCAAAGCCGGCCCCTGGCAGGCGACGCACGCGCGGGTGCGGGGTTAGGGGGTGGGGCGGGCGGCGGTGATGATGGGGTCGGTTTCGTCGTCGAATTCGCCGATGACTTCTTCGAGGAGGTCTTCGAGGGCTACGACGCCGATCGCGGTGTCGCCGCCGCAGACGACGGCGAGCTGGGAGCGTTCCGCGCGCATGGTGCGGATCGCGGTCGCCACCGGGGTGCGGTCGCCGAGCTCGAGCGCCGGCATCATCAGGTCGGACGCCCGGCTGGCGGTGTCACCGGCCGTCGTCGCCCGAGCCGCGTCGCGTACGTGCACGATGCCGCAGATCGACTTCGACAGCGAACCTCCAGCGCCCGCGGCGTCTCCGGGCGACTGGTCTGGGGTCTCGGGGTGGATGCGGACCACGGCGAGCCGTGAGTGGCCTTCCCGGCGGCTGGTTTTTTCGATTTCGCGGGCGGTGGCGGTGGTGGGGACCGTGGACAGCTGGGCGATCGGGGTCATCACCTGGCCGACCGTGGTGTTCTGCAGCGCGAGCATCGCGGTGAGGAGCTCGTGTTCGGGTTCTTCCAGCGTGCCGTGCTCGCGGGACGACTCGATCAGCAGGCGCAGCTCGTCCGGACCGTGGGCGTTGGCGATCTCGTTCTGTGGTGTGACGCCGACCAGCCGGATGCACAGGTTGGCGATCCAGTTGAGCATGCTGAGCAGCGGGCGGAACACGTACGTGAACCCGCGGAACGGCATCGCGAGGATCAGCGCCGCCCGCTCCGGGTTGCTGATCGCCCACGACTTCGGCGCCATTTCGCCGAGCAGGACGTGCAGCAGACCGATACCGCCGACCGCGATGATCAGCGCGATCACGTGCCCGACGCCCTCGGGGATGTGTGCGAGCTCGAACAGCGGGTGCAGCAAATGCGCGATCGCGGGCTCGCTCAGCGAACCCAGACCCAGCGTGCACAACGTGATGCCGAGCTGAGCGCCGGCGAGCATCAACGACAGCTCGCTGACACCGGCGATCGCGGATCGCGCCGAGCGGCTGCCAGACGCGGCCAGCTCCTCCAGCCGGTGCCGCTTGGACGCAACCAGCGCGAACTCAGCCGCCACGAAGAACCCGTTCAGCGCCAGCAGCACAACAGAAATGATCAATGCCAGCGTCGTACTCATGCGATCCGCTCCACCACGAAGAACCCGGTCAACGCCAAGGTCGTACTCATGCGATCCGCTCCATCAGGACGATCTCGGGTACGCGGCGTTCGATGGTCTGTACGGTCAGCCGGACGAACTCCTCCGGAACCGGCTTCCCGTCGTGGTCGATCCGCGACGGCAGGTCCAGTACGAGCGTGTCGCCGATCGCCGGGATCCGGCCGAGTCGCGCCATCACCAACCCGGACACGGTTTCGTAGTCATCGCTCTCCGGCAACTGCACCCCGGTCGCCTCCGCGACCTCGTCGAGCCGCCAACGAGCCGGTACGACCCACGAACCGTCGCCACCTTGCACCAGACCGGTCTCAGGCAGATCGTCCTCGTCGCGGATCTCGCCGACCAGTTCCTCCGCGATGTCCTCCAGCGACACGATTCCGGCGAACCCGCCGTACTCGTCGACGACGATCGCGAGTTGCCGGCGCGCGGTCCGGAGCCGTTCCAGTACGGCGGGCAGCGGCAATGTCGTCGGTACGACCACCGGCGGCGACGCCAACGTACCGACAGCAATGGAGGACCGGTCAGCCGGCTCGAGCTCGACGACCTCGCCGATCCCGACGACGCCGATCACCTCGTCCACCGTGTCCCCGACCACCGGGAACCGGGAGTGCCCGGTGTCCTGCAGCTCGACCACCCGCGTCAGCGGTTCGTCGCGATGCATCGTGATCACGTCCACGCGCGGGACCATCGCCTCCCCGGCGGTCCGGCCGCGGAAGTCCAGGCCGCGATCCAGGAGCCGCATCGTGTCCTGGTCGAGCAGACCTTGTTCGTACGAGGTCTCGATGATTCTGTCCAGCTCCTGCGGGGTCGCGCCCTGGGGCAGTTCCTCGACCGGCTCAATTCCGACCCGGCGCAAGATCCGGTTCGATGCCGAGTCGAACAAGTGGATCAGCGGGCCGGCGATGGTCAAGTACCACAAAGTCGAGCGCGCCAGCCGGAGCGCGACCGCCTCGGCCTTCGCGATCGACAGGTTCTTGGGGGCCAGCTCACCGAGCACCATCTGGATGATTGTTGCCAGCAGCAACGCCAGCACCACCGACAGCGACCGGCTGACGGCTTCCGGCACGCCGGCGCCACCCATCAGGTGCTCCAGGCCCTCGCCCAGGTACGGCTCGGCGAAGTAACCGGCCAGCAGCGCGGTGATGGTGATACCCACCTGCGCGCCGGACAGCATGAACGACAGCCGGGCGGTGACCTTCAGCGCGCGGGCGGCCGAGGCATTTCCCTCCTCGGCGAGCGTCCGCAGCCGGCTTCGGTCGACGGCGACGTAGGCGAATTCTTGGGAGACGAAGTAGCCGGTAGCAACGGTCAGCACCAGGATCAGGCCCAGGCCGGCCAGGATCAACATGAGCAAACCCTATGAGAACTCCAGCTCCCGCAGTACGGCGGGGTCGGTCGCGTCCAGGGCCCGCTCGGTCGCCTGGGTGTACCACTTCACCCGCTCGGCGTCGCCACGCTCGGCCGTCGCATGGTCACAGGAGGTTAGGCTAACCTAACCAAACACCGGTGACTCCCTTACCGGGGAGTGGACGCCTCCGGCGGCTCCGAACCGGACTGCACCGGCGGAGTGGTCGGAGCCGACTGCACCGAGTCCTGCGACTGCACCGGCTGCTGAACCGCTTGCCCCGGCTGCTGCTGAACCGGCTGGGGCTGGGGCTGGGCTGTTACCTGGGCTGGTTGCTCGTCGTCGCCGTTGCGGGCCTTTTCGAACTCTTTCATCGCCCGGGCCGCGTTCTTGGTCAGTTCGGGGAGCTTTTTCGCGCCGAACAGCAGAACCACGATGACCAGGATGACGATCCATTCGCCGCCTTCGGGCAGCGCGAGCTGTACCACCATGACAAGCCTTCTTCCGAGCGGATTCACTGTCCAAGGTACGCCGCGCCCGGAACCGTAGGGTGGGTCATATGTCACGAATCCTGCCCGAGCTGTTCGCGGCCGCGGTCCGGCGCGACGGCGGCGCCCCGTTCCTGACCCACTACGACGACGCGAGCGGCGAACGGATCGAGCTCAGCGCGGTCACCACGGCGAACTGGGTCGCCAAAACCGCGAACCTGCTGGTCGACGAGTACGACCTGGAAACCGGCGAAACGGTCGCGATCGGCCTCCCACCGCACTGGCTGGGCGTCGTCTGGGCGCTCTCCACCTGGTCGGCCGGCGCGGCCCTGACCAGCGGTACGGGCACGCTCGCGATCACCGGCCCGGACGTACCGATCCGCGGCGACCGCGAAACGATCGCCTCCGCGCTGCTCCCCCTCGGCGGCCGCTTCCGCGAACCGTTGCCGGACGGTGTGCACGACTTCGGCGCGGAGGTCTACAACCACCCCGACGTCTTCGTCCCGTTCGACCCGCCGACCTCCGCCTCACCCGCGTACGACGAACTCACCCACGAGGACCTGATCAGTACGGCGGAACCCGTCCGGGACCGGATCCTCGTCACCCGGACCCTGACCGACCGGGACGGACTGGCGCTGCTCGTCGGCGTGATCTCCGGAGGTGGTTCGATCGTGCTCTGCCGCAACCTGGATCAGAGCAAACTGGAGCGCCGGGTCGCGGACGAGAAGGTCGATCGGGTGCTGAGTCAACTGGCGGAGGGGTAGCGTGCGGCGATTCGAGGGGAAGGTCGCGCTGGTCACGGCGGCGGCGCAGGGCATCGGGGCGGCCGTCGCGCGGCGGCTCGCGGACGAGGGCGCGGCCGTGGTGGTCACGGATCTGCAGGAGGACAAGCTCGGCGCGCTCGCGACCGAAATCGGTCCGCAGGCTTTGGCCATCCGGATGGACGTGACGAACCGCGCCGACATCGATGCGGCGGTCGCGGCCGCGGTCGAGCGGTTCGGCCGGCTGGACGTGGTGGTGAACAACGCCGGTGGGTGCCTCAGTGCGCCGCCGCCCGAGGACACCCCCGACGAGCTGTGGCAGGCCCAGCTGGACCTGACCCTGATCGGCGCCTCGCGCTGCATCCAGGCCGCGCTGCCGCAGCTGGTGAAGCACCGCGGCAACGTGGTGACGATCAGTTCGGTGAACGGGATCGGTGCCTTCGGCAACATCGAGTACGCCGCCGCGAAGGCCGGCCAGATCGCGATGAGCGTCAACTACGCGGCCCGGTACGGCGAACTCGGCGTCCGCTTCAATGTCGTTGCCCCGGGCACCATTCGGACGCCGGTCTGGGACCACCAGCCGGGCACCCTGGAGCGGTTCTCGAAGCTGTACCCGCTCGGCCGGGTCGGTGAGCCCGAGGACATCGCCGCCGCGGTCGCGTTCCTGGCCTCCGCCGACGCGTCCTGGATCACCGGGCACACCCTTCCGGTCGAGGGCGGCATCCTCACCGGGCCAGGCGGGATGGACCTCGGAACATCCGGCTACTTCAAGAAGGAGTACTAGCTCAAGAAGCAGTTGGCCAGGCTTCCCACGCGGTGGCGAACATCTCGTCGACCGTGTAGGTGTTCTTCCAGTCGAGGTCGCGGGCGGCCAGATCGCCGTTCGCGACCACCCGGGACGGGTCGCCCGGCCGGCGCGGGGCTTCGCCTGGCGTGAAGTCGATCCCGGTCACCCGGCGCGCGGCATCCATGATCTCGCGGACGGATGTGCCGGTGCCGCTGCCCAGGTTGTACACCGGCTCCAGCACCGTACCCGCCTCGAGCGCGCGGGCCGCGGCGACATGCGCTCGGGCCAGATCGGCCACGTGCACGTAGTCCTTCACCGACGTACCGTCCGGGGTCGGGTGATCGGTGCCGTAGATCTGCGGCACCTTTCCCTGGGTCAGCAGGTTGCAGACGATCGGGAACAGGTTGTACGGGCTCGCGTCGTACACCGCCGGATCGCCCGAGCCGACCACGTTGAAGTAGCGCAGCGCGGTGTGGTGCAGCTCCGTCGCGGCGGCTTGGTCGCGGAGCAGCCACTCGCCGATCAGCTTCGACTCACCGTACGGGGATTCCGGCGCGGGCCGGGTCGCCTCGGTCACCACCTCTTCGGTCGGCGTTCCGTACACGCCGGCGCTGGAGGAGAAGACGATGTTGCGTACGCCCTTCTCCGCCATCGCCTCCAGCAACGACACCATCGCCGTCACGTTCTGCGTGTACGTGTGCAGCGGCCGCTCCACCGACACCCCGGCGTACTTGAACCCGGCCAAGTGCACGACGCCCGTGACCCCGTCCAACGCCTGCCGCACGGCCGCGCCGTCCAGCAGATTGGCCCGTACGAACGGCACCCCGTCCGGTACGAACTCCGCCTTGCCGCTCGACAGGTCGTCGATCACGACCACGTCGATCCCACCGTCGCGGAACGCCCGCACCACATGCGCCCCGATATACCCCGCACCACCGGTCACAAGCCAAGTCATGCCACCGATCCTGCCATCCCGGGCCAGCCAACCTGGCCCGGGCGGGCCGAATCTGTACCAGACCTACTGCCGCGTGACTTGACGGATCTTGGGTGTCAGCAGGAACGCGCCGACGTAGAGCAGGGCGGCGATGATCAGCAGGCCGTGGAAGCCGATGATCAGGGCCGCGTACTCCAGGCAGCCGCCGAGCATCGCGCCGAGGAGGTTGGCGCCGAACGAGGCGGTGCCGTCGGCGGTGTCGGTGAAGCGTTTCGCGAAGATCACGTTCGCGGCGAAGATCGGCAGGAACGCGATCAGTACGGCGACGACTGCCCGCAAACCGACCGGCATCCCGAGCAGCCAACTGTCCGGGAACACCCAGGACAGGGCCAGCCCGCCGAACAGCACCGCGAACATCACCTTGATCGGTGGTGTCTTGAACCGCCTCGTCACTTCGACCGCGGCGAGCACCGCCACCAGTACGCCGGCGAACACGATCGCGTTGACCACCCAGGTCGTGCCGAACAGCAGCGCGAAGCCGGTGATGCTCTTCGTCTCCAGCAGCATGAAGCCCGCGCCCAGCAAGAACAGGTCCGCGTACGGGCGCATCCGCCGGTACGAGGAGCCGCCGCCCGCGATACCGACCGCTACCAGACCGGCGACCAGGATCAGTCCGATGGTGATCAGGTACAAGCTGGGAATCCGGTCCGTGAACAAGTAGAGGAACGGCCGGTTGTCAGTGGCCGGCGGCGGGGTGTTCGCGGACGCACCGGCCCAGGCCGCCCCACAGGTCTGGTCCTGCTCGGTCAGTCCGACCGTCACCACGGCCTGCTGCAGACCGTCGCCGATCTTGTCCACGCACGGCTTGTGCCCGAAGGCCACCTGCGCCGTCGACGCGAGCCGGTCGATCAGCCAGCCCTCGCGGTAGTAGTTGTACATCGCGAACGCGCCGCCCGGGTTCAGGTGCTCCTTCGCGGACTCGAACGCCTGCTTGGTGAACAGGTAGCTCTCCAGCCGCAACGAACTCGCACCGTTCACCAGCGTCAGCGAGTCCGGCAGCGCCAGCAGGATCAGGTCGTACTTCTTGTCCGTCCGGGACAGGTACGCGCGGCCGTCGTCGATGTGCGAGGTCACCCGCGGGTCCTGGTACGGGTGATCCGGGTGCAGCGCCTTGCCGAGATCACGGATCCGCGGATCGATCTCGACCGCGTCCACATGCTCCGCGCCCTTCTTCAGCGCGATCGCGACGTCGGAGCCAGAACCGGCACCGATGATCAGGACGTTCTTCGGCTTCTTGCCGGCATTCGCCCGCTCGTACGGCAGGCCGTACTGCGGCTCCCACTGCAGCCGCGCGTCCGCCGGGATCGCCTGCTGGTGCGGTACGCCGTTCACCTTGATCGTCAGCAGCGGCACACCTTCCCAGGTGTACTGCTGCGTCTGCACCTTGTAGTACGGCGACCAACTGTTCTCCGGGCGGGTCGACTCGTGGAAGAGGATGCCCAGCATCACGATCAGCGGCGACAGCACCATCGCCGCGCTCAGCCCGACCGCGACCGCGCGGCGGCCGACGGCCGGAATCATCAGCAACCCGAACACCACGGTGACCACCAGGCCCCACCAGATCGGCGGCGCGCCCAGGAACGACAGCGCGGTGAACGACGCGATCCCGATCAGGCTGCCGACCAGGTCGAACCGGTACGCGGTCAGTCGTGGCAGTTCGGCGAAGCACCGTCCGACCAGCTCGGCCGGACCGGCCAGCACCACCGCGGCCGCGACGAAGATGATCGGCAGGATCACCCAGACCGGCGGCCCGGTGGTGTTCAGGCTGGTGAAGTAGATGACGCTCGACGAACTGCCCCGATCGACGGTGACCGGCTTCCAGGCGATCACCAGGACCAGCAGGCCGAGCATGATCGGCGAGTAGTACGGCAACCGCTTCGCCCGGCTGGACCGGAGGACACCGATGCCGATCCCGAGGAACGAGCCGAGCAGGACGAAGTTCGAGAAGTAACTCAGGTGGACGACGTTGGAACCGGTCCAGCGGATCAGCGCGAGCTCGGTGAAGAGCATCAGTGCACTGGCCGCGATCAGCCGCGTCCGTACTCCGAACGGGCTCGGCCAACTGGTCGGTACAACGCGGTCAGTAGCGGAGTCGACAGCCATGCGGCGCGACGTTACCGGAACCAAGTGCTACACGTCACACTCTCAACGCCGACGAGCCGGCTTGGGCAGTTGGCAACCGGTCTTGTTCAAATCGATTGATCGAGTAGCGGTCAAACAGGTGTACAACCACCACGTCTGCTGACCGTACGCAGCGCCCTTCTCGACCGTCACGTTGCCATTGGCATCAACCTCACAAGGGTTGTTCACCGTGCACCGCTCACCATCTTCATTGCCGGTGTTGTTCACCCCGATCACCTCACCGGTAGCGGTACTCACCACGGGCGATCCGGACGTACCCCCGATCGTCTCGCACCCCGGCTGCCGGTACTTGATCGAACTCTGCCAAGTCCAGTCACCCTCCCGCAGTTGCGGAATCGTCGCCTGCACCGAACACGTGTAGATCCGTTTCCAGTACCCCGACACGACCGCCATGCCCGCGCCGTCGGCCGGCCCCTGCTTGGCCAGCGTCAGCGGCGTCACGTTCAAGCGCGTCTTGATCGAGGCGTACGTCTCGTTGACCTGGTACACGATCATGTCGGTCTTGGTCATCGTGCCGAACAAGATCTTCTCGGCGCGGACCGTACCGGCTCGGCTCGCATCGGGTTTGAGCAACGTGATCGACCGCGACGACGCGGTGTTCACGAGTACTTGGCCGGGTTGCAGGAACCCGCCTTCGTAGCAGTGCCCGTTGGTGAGTACCAACGCCTTGTCGGTGGCGGCGGACTCCGCATACCGGACCAGGGACGCGGAGCAGTTGCTGAGCGCGGCGATCCCGGTGAAATCGGCACCTGGCGCGGCGGCCGGTGCTTCGGCAACAGGCGTCGGCGCGGCCTGGGCGGCGGTGCTGCCGAGGAGGGTGGTGGACGCGACCGCGGCGGCGGCCAGCAGCGTACTGAAGAGTTTCATGGGGGCGGTTTCCTCACTGGTTGTACTTGGAGGACTTCGTAACGCATTCATCCGGCGGCGACCATCACAACTCGATCAAAGCGGCTGTCCACAGGGTCAGTGCAGGGGTTTTCCTGCGCTCCGTACCCGGGCTGCTACTCTTCGTCTCCGAATCCGCCTCCGCCCGAACCATCTCCCCGCCCGGCACGTCGTACCGGGTGACGGTGCAGGACAAGGTACGGTCGGCATGAGCCCGCCGGTGGAGAACGGAAGGATGTCATGCCGCAGGAGAAGCCAGACCTGCGCAATCTCCGCGAACCGGTCCGGTTCAAGCGGGCGCTGACGCTGCTGTTGATGACGCTGATCCTGCCCGGATCGGCCCAGATCGTGGCCGGGAGCAAGCGGGCCGGCCGGTGGGCCTGGCGGGTCGTCGCCGGCCTGATCGCGATCATCGTCTTCCTGGTCGTACTCGCGCTGATCTGGCGGGCCGGCACGATCAACTTCCTGGCCCAGCCGGGCACGCTGCGGCTCGTCCAGGTGCTGCTGATCCTGCTCGCCGTCGGCTGGGCCGCGCTGTTCATCGACGCGTACCGGATCGCGCAGCCGCTGACGCTGGAGCGGAACCACCGGCTGATGACCAGCATCCTCGACGGCGCGCTGATCTTCGTCGTCGTCAGCGCGCTGATCTACGCCAGCGTGTTCGTGAACACCCAGCGTGACTTCGTCGCCAGCGTGTTCGGCAGCGGGCACTCGTCGAAGGCCGAGAAGGGCCGCTACAACGTGCTGCTGATGGGCGGCGACTCCGGCGCGGACCGGATCGGCACCCGCCCGGACAGCATGACGGTGGCCAGTATCAACGCCGACACCGGCCGTACGGTCCTGGTCGGGCTGCCCCGGAACCTCTCCAAAGTGCCGTTCCCGGCGGGTACGGCGATGGCGAAGCAGTTCCCGGACGGCTTCCAGTGGAAGAACTGCACCCCGAACTGCTGGCTGAACGGCGTGTACACGTGGGCGACCAGCCACAAGGACCTGTTCCCCGGCGATCCGAATCCCGGTGAAACCGCGACCATGCAGGCCATCGAGGCGACCACCGGGCTGAAGATCAACTACTTCGTCCTGATCGACCTGGCCGGCTTCCGCGACCTGCTCAACGCGGTCGGCGGCATCACCTTGGACATCGGCCGGCGGGTACCGATCGGTGGCGGCAGTTCGCCGATCAAGGGCTACATCGAGGCCGGCAAGAACCAGCACCTGGACGGGTACCACGCGCTCTGGTTCGCCCGGTCCCGGGCCGACTCGTCGGACTACGCCCGGATGGCGCGGCAGAAGTGCGTGATGTCGGCGATGCTGAACCAGCTGTCGCCACAGACCGTGATCACCAAGTTCCAGGGGATCGCGTCGGCCAGCAAGGAAGTGGTCAAGACCGATATCCCGGCCGGTCAGCTCGGTACCTTCACGGACCTCGCGCTGGACGCGAAGAAGCTGCCGGTGTCAAGCTTCTCCGCGGTCCCACCGCTGATCCACACCAGCAACCCGGACTTCGCGGTGATCCGGGCCAAGGTCGCGGAGGCGATTGCGAAGTCGGAAGCGCTGGACAAGGGCGGCTCGGGAGGAGACGGTAAGACCTCGAACACTCCGAGTAGTACCGCCAGCCACCCGAGCAGCAGTACGAGCAAGAAGCCGAGCAGTACCAAGAAGCCCTCCGCCACCCCGACAACACCCGCCGCCGGCGTCGACGACGTCGCCTCGATCTGTAAGGCCTGACCTGATATGCCGCTGTCCCCCTGGCCACCCGTCTCCGTCGTGATGCCCGTGCTGAACGAGGAACGCCACCTCGAAGAGGCGGTCGGCCGTGTCCTCGAGCAGGACTACCCGGGTGCGCTCGAAGTCGTGCTGGCGATCGGCCCGAGCAAGGACCGGACCGAGGAGATCGCGGCCAAACTGGCCGAGAAGGACCACCGGATCACCATCGTCCCGAACCCGACCGGCAAGACCCCGGCCGCGCTGAACGTCGGCATCGCGCACGCCAAGCACGACATCCTGGTCCGGGTCGACGGGCACGGCGCGCTCACCGACGGGTACATCACCCGCGCGGTCGAGGTGCTGGACGAGAGCGGCGCGGACAACGTCGGTGGCGTGATGGCCGCCGAGGGCCGGACGCCGACCGAAATGGCGGTCGCCTGCGCGTACCGCTCCCGGCTCGGGCTCGGCGCGTCCACCTTCCACCAGGGCGGCAAGGCCGGACCAGCCGACACCGTGTACCTGGGCGTCTTCCGGCGGGCCGCGCTGGAACGGGTCGGCGGCTTCGACGAAACCATGCACCGCGCCCAGGACTGGGAGCTGAACTACCGCATCCGGAAGACCGGCGGCCTGATCTGGTTCAGTCCGGACCTGTCCGTGACATACCGGCCACGGTCGTCGCTGTCCGCCGTCGCCAAGCAGTTCTTCCACACCGGCCAGTGGCGCCGCGAGGTCATCCGCCGCCACCCCGAAACCGCCAGCAAGCGCTACCTGGCGCCGCCGGTCGCGGTCATCGGCCTGGTCGTAGGCACCGTCCTGGGCATCATCGGCCTGGCCACCGGCATCAGCTGGCTGGACCTGGGCTTCATCGCCCCCCTCGGCTACGCCCTCCTCCTCATCTGCGGCTCAGCCATGGAAGGCCGCTACCTCCCCTGGAAAGCCCTCTTCTGGATGCCCCTGGTCTGCGCCACCATGCACGTCTCCTGGGGCCTAGGCTTCCTGGTCGGCCTCCGCGAACGCCCCAAAGCGGTCTGACGCCTGGATATCCACTCTTGTTGTGGGTTCTCCACCGGTATGCGAGTGGAGAACCCACAACAACGGTAGAGAGGCTCCTCAGCGGCGGCGGTTGAGGACGCGGAGCATGTTGGTGGCCAGCTGGGCGGGGTGGTCGAAGTCGGTCCAGTCGGTGCGGATGACGGTGAGCCCGAGCGCGCGGAGGCGGTCCTCGCGCCGCTTCTCCCGGACCAGTACGTCGGGCGATCCACCGCCGTACTTCAACGCGCCGTCGAACTCGACAGCAGTGTCGTACCCCTCGAAGTCGAAGTCGACCCGGCCGACGAGTCCGAAACGGTCGCGGTACTCGGTCTGCAACCGCGGTCGCGGCAGCCCGTGCTCGTACATCAGCACCCGCATGCGTGACTCACCGACCGACTCGGACAGACCGTTCCCGAATTCCAGCGCTTTCCGGGCCGCGGCGGACCCAGGCCAGTACGCCATCACTGACAGCAGCCGCCGTACCTGGCCCTCCCCAAGCCGGCCGGCGCGAAGTGCAGTATCAACGCCGATCACACCCACCTCGAACGACGCCGTACACGCCGACTCCAGGCTCGCACGCGCCACGCTCGTCACGAGCAGGCCGTCAACCACGCACACATCCGCCTCGGTCAGCACGCCGAGGTGATGCTGTACGCCGGCCACCACCCCACCGGATCGCCCGTCCAGCCGGGTGATGTGTACGCGGCCGAGGTCGAGGCCCCAGACCGGCATCCCATGCAGTACCAACGCCGACTGATGGCTGACGGCGACACGACCCGGGCGGATCGCGTTCACCACCGCGTGCACCTGACGGAGGTGCTTCAAGCGGTCGCGCTCCCACGGCGGCAAAGCAGCCAGGTCGAGCAGTTCCGCGTACTGACCGCGCCGGATCTGCTCCCACCGACCGTCCCGCAAGCGCCGCGCGATCTGGTCGTGAGTGCACCCACTGGCAAGCGCCTGGCGGCGACTGAAAACACCACCCTGCTGCTGAGCAATCACCCTGAGCCGCTGATTCACCCGCCAAGCATCCACCGCCCCGCCGCCACCCCAGGCCTGGTTTTCCGCCCACCTGTGGACAACTCCACGCGAGCGGATATCCACCCGTCTTGTGGGTTCTCCACTCGCATACCGGTGGAGAACCCACAAGACGGGTGGATAACCAAGCGGCTAGCCGGTGCGGGTGGAGGCGATGTAGGCGGCGATTACCTCGTCGACTGGGCCGTCTTGTTTTAGGGTGCCGGCGTCCAGCCAGAGGGCTCGGTTGCAGGTTTCCTGGACCACGTCGAGGCTGTGGCTGACCAGGAAGACGGTGCCGGCCTGGTCGCGGAGTTCTTTGATCTTGCGTTCGGAGCGGACGCGGAACTCGGCGTCGCCGGTGGCGAGGGCCTCGTCGACCAGCAGGATGTCGTGGGTCTTCGCGGACGCGATCGCGAACTTCAGCCGCGCCTGCATACCGGACGAGTACGTCGACATCGGCAGGTCGATGAAGTCGCCGATGCCGGAGAACTCGACGATCTCGTCGTACCGGCGGTCGACCTCGGCCGCGGACATGCCCATCGCCAGGCAGCCGAGCACCACGTTCCGGTCGCCGGTCAGGTCGTTCATCATCGCGGCGTTGACGCCGAGCAACGACGGGCGCCCACCGGTGTACACGGCTCCGGACGCCGGCGGGAGCAGCCCGGCGATCGCCCGCAGCATGGTCGACTTGCCGGAGCCGTTGCGGCCGATGACGCCGATCGCATCACCTTTGTACGCCGTGAAGCTGACCTTCTTGACCGCATGCACTTCGCGGATCGTCGGCCGGTCCTGGCGCTTGATGATCCGCCGCAGCGCGGTCGCCGCCGTACCTTTGCCGCCCTGCCCGGCGATCACCTTGTAGATGATGTCCAGGTTGTCGGCGATGACAGTGGGTTCAGCCGCGTCCATACCGGTCCTCCGCCCGCCAGAAGTACACGAACCCGACGGCAAGCATCAGGAAGGACCAGACGATCGCGATCGTCCACGCGTGCGGGAGCTGGTTCTTCTGGTGCTCCTGCAGCAGCGACCGCCGGATGATGTCGATGTACGCCGAGATCGGGTTGAACGCGAGCACCTGCACCACCCAGCCCGGCGCGTGCAGCTGGGACAGCTTGTACGGCAGCGAGAAGAAGATCCCCGACGCGTACAGCCAGGTCCGCGTGATGAACGGCAGCAGCTGACTGATGTCCGAGACGAACGTACCGATCCGGGCGAAGACCAGCGTGATGCCGATGTTGAACATCACCTGCAGCAGCATCGCCGGCACCACCAGGAACCAGCGCCAGGCCGGCCCGTCGGTGAACCCGACGACGGCGAACAGGATCGCCATCGACACCATCATCTGGTTCAGCTCGTTCAGCACGTACGCGAGCGGGAGCGTCGCGCGGGGGAAATGCAGCGTCCGGATCAGCGACAGGTTCAGGGCGAGCGAACGCGAACCCTCGGTCATGCAGCGCTGGGTGAACGTGAACACGAAGATCCCGCTGAGCAGGAACGCGACGTAGTTGTCGATCCCGTTCCGGGTGCCGAGCAGCACCCCGAAGGCGAGGTAGTACACCGCGGCGTTGAGCAACGGTGTCAGCACCTGCCAGACCGAGCCCAGCCGGGCGCCGGCGTACATGGCGTAGGTGCGTGCGGTGGCGTAGCTGAGGACGAACTGACGACGGCTCCACAGCTCACTCAGGTACGTACTGAGCGACGGGCGGATCGAGCTCTTGGAGAGTCCGTAACGTTCGGCCAGCGCTGCCGGCTGTGCGGGGCTGTCCACCCCGGTCGGCTCTGCGGCGGTCGGCATTGCGCCAATCTACTGCGCACCGTGATCTCCCCATGACCGAGGTCAGCCCACTAAGCGCCTTCTCAGCTTCCTGAGGTCGTCGCCAGTGAGACCACCTCGCCGCAGGTACGCCTCCGGCCCGCCGTACTTCGCGCCCAGGTACCGCAAGATCGCGACGATCGTCTCGCCCCGGGTGTCCCGGAACTCGATCATCTCCGGGTGCTTCGAAACATCCGGCTCCTCGGCCAGCTGCTCGTCCAGCCGGGCCGCGAGCCGCGACTGGGTCAGGAAGTAGTCCGCGACGATCTCGTCCTCGGGTACGCCGGCGACGCTCAACGCCAGCGCGACCACCATCCCGGTCCGGTCCTTTCCGCCGTGGCAATGCACGACGACCGCGCCGGCTTCCTCGTCCGCGATCGCCTTCACCGCGGCCGCGAACAGCTCCGGGCGCCGATCCAGCATCCAGGTACACGCCGCGACCATCGTCGGCTGCCCGTGGTCCGGGTCGGCCGGGTCCGCCAGCCGCTGCCGGACCGCGAGCGGCGTACCGGTGAACGGTGTGGGCGCGTTCTCCACTTCCCCATCACCCCGCAGGTCGAGAATCCGGCCGACGCCGGAGCACCGGACCGCGGCGATCCCCTCCGCGTTCAGGTAGTGCAGGCTGTCGGAGCGGATCAGTACGCCGCTCCGGATCACCTGACCGTCGGCGGTCGGGAGGCCGCCGACGTCGCGGGCGTTGCGGCAGCCCGGCCAGTTGAGGTCCATCAGTGGTCCTGGGGGCGGTCGGGGTTGGGGCCTGGGTTGTACGGCTGGCTGGGGAAGGTTTGGCCGGGGTTCGGCGGGTACTGCGGGCCGGCCGGCGGATAGTTGGTGGGCCCGCCTGGGTTGGTGGGTCCACCAGGGTTCGAGGGACCGCCTGGGTTGGTGGGGCCGCCGGGGAAGGTGTTGCCGGGGCGGTTGCGGCGGTGGTTGCGGATGAGGCTGATGACCAGGAAGACCACGCCGAGGCCGATGAAGATCAGGAACGAGAAGATGGTGGCGAGGATGGAGACGACGAAGGCGACGACCGACATCCGGGGGCCGGCGGCGTACGTGGCGCTGGACTCGGTGTCCTTGCAGGAAATGCTGTAGTCGCCGGCCGGGACCGGGTGCACCGAGCGGGCGACCACGTACCAGGAGTTGCCGTTGATGGTGATCGTTTCCGACCCGCCCGGCGCCTTCAGGGGTACGTCGTTGCCGGCCGCGTCCTTGGCGTCGCACGGCGGGCGGAGCGCGGGGACCGACGCGTACACGGTCAAGCCCTCTTTCGTCAGATGCACCGTGCCGCCCTCGATCGGCTGGGGTGAGCGCGGCGCGGTGACGACGATCCGCCAGACGAAGAAGCCGGTCACGATCACCCCGAGCGCGAAACAGGCGATCGCGATCCAGGTCAGGGTCTTCTTCGGCGCCGCAGGCTGCCCCGGGTACGTGCTCATGCCCGCACGCTATCCGGTGTGCGGGCTACGGAACGCCGAGGAGGCGGAGTACGGCTGCTGTTGCCGCCGCGCCGACGACGATCAGGACGAACGGCACCTTTCGCCAAGCGAGTACGCCACCGACCAGTACGCCGGCCGGCCGCGCGATCCCGGCCGGACCGTGCCCCGCGGTCAACGCCGCCGTGGCAACCAGCGCGGTCAGCAGCACGATCGCGGCCGCCGCCAGGAACTTCTGCGCCCGCTCCGGTACCTCGAACCGGCTGCGCAACGCCGGCCCGGCGAACCGCAACGAAAAGGTGCCTACGGCAAGCACCCCGATCCCGGCCAGCAACAACGGAGTGTTCGTCACGATGCCACCTCTTTCAGCGCGGGCTTCTCGGCGCGATAGAACAGCAACCCGACAAGCGCCAGCAGTACCGGCAACCCGGCCGGCAAGAACGGTGTGGCGGCCAGGGCAATCACCGCACCGACGAGCGCCGCCGTACGCGTCGACCGATCACGCAGCGACGGCAGCACCAGCGCCAACAGCACCGCCGGGAACGCCGCGTCCAACCCGAAAACGTCGGTATCGGTAATCACCGACCCCGCCAAACCACCAACCACCACCCCAAGGTTCCAGCAGACGAAGATCCCGGCCCCGCACGCCCAGTACGCCGCGCGCTTCTGCCGCAGCTCGTCCTGCCCCATCGCGAACGCCACGTTCTCGTCCGTCATCAGATGACTGCCCGCCCACCGCCGCCAGCCGCTTCCGATCACATCACTGACCGCGAGGCCGAACGCGACGTGCCGGCTGTTCACCAGCAGGCCGGCGATCATCGCCGCGATCGGGCTACCGCCGGCCGCGACGATCCCGACGAACAGGAACTGCGATGCCCCGGCGAACACGATCAGCGACAGCACGACCGGTACCCACAACGGCAGCCCGCCGCCGACACTGATCGCGCCGTACGACAGCCCGACCACACCGTCCGCGAGGCAGACCAGGGCGATGTCCCGGGCCAGTCCCCGATCGAGTGTTCGCCAGATCGAACGCATGGGCATTATGATGAACAACGCGACCCTCGTTCGTCAAGGCGAACGACCATACCGATGGAGCGAACACCGATGGACAGCAAGGCACCACTGGACGTGATCGCCAGTTCCCTGCGCCGGCACCGGGCCCGGTCCGGCCTGTCGCTGACCGAGGTAGCGAAGCGGGCCGGGGTGGCCAAGTCGACGCTCTCCCAGCTCGAGTCCGGTACCGGCAACCCCAGCGTCGAGACGCTGTGGGCGCTCGCGGTCGCGCTGGACACGCCGTTCGCCGCGCTGGTCGACCCGCCCCGGCCGAAGGTGCAGGTCATCCGCGCGGGCGACGGCCCCGCGATCTACTCCGAGTGGTCCGACTACAGCGCCACCCTGGTCGCCTCCTGCCCGCCGAACGCGCGCCGCGACATCTACCGCATCGTCGCCTCCCCCGGCCCCGGCCGGAAGGCCGATCCGCACATGCCCGGCGTCGTCGAACACGTCATCCTCGGCTCCGGCCGCGCGCTGGTCGGCCCGAGCGACGACCCGGTCGAGCTCCGCCCCGGCGACTACATCGCCTACCCCGGCGACCAGGCTCACGTCTTCCAGGCCCTGGAGGACAACACGGCGGCAACCCTTGTCTCCGAGCACATCTGAATCAGCGCTTCAACTGCCATCCGAAGGCACCCAACGCGGTCACCCCGGCCGCGACGCCCACTGCGGCAATCGCGGTTGGCAGCGAGTATAGGTCGCTCAGCAACCCAGCCGAGATAGCGGTCGCGGCAACCCCGAGATACACGCAGGTCAGGAAGGCTGCGGTCACCTCACCACGTTGTTCACCGGGCGCCAGCTGATTGATCTCCGACTGAGCGCCGAAGTACGTCAGCCCGAGCCCGGAACCGGCCAGTACCGCGGCGAGCACCACGAGTACGAGGGACTTCGCCGGGAAGGCCCCGATCAGAGCGGCCAGCCCGGCGACCAGCGCCAGCAAGCCGGCCGGCTGGGCACGCTGCGGCGACAACGAAATCCGGACCGAGACCGCCTGAACGGCGCAGGCAGCGGCCAGCATCATCGCCGAGACCGCACCAAGCAAAGCCAGGTTGTGCGTGTGCAGCAGTTGCGCCGTGTACGACGGCACCACCGAAAGAAAGATCCCGCCGACTGCCCAGACGGTCGCGGCGCTCAGACCAGCGCGAGCGAAACGAGTCCGGATCTCCGCCGGCACCGATGGACGCTGCGGCCGCCATCGTCCGCTGACCTGCTCGCGCGGCAGCCGCGAGACGGCGATCGCCGTGACCACGGTGAGCACGAGTCCCACGCCGTACGACAGTTGCCGTGGCGCCGGCGCCCACTCCGCCAAGGCGCCCGCCACCAACGGCCCGGCCGCACTGCCACCGCTCTGCGCCAGTACGGTCGCGAGCGCCGCCTTGTTCTTGTCATCCCCGGGTTCGAGCTCGACCAGAGCGGCGGCCGCGGTCCCGGCGGTCGCTCCGAGCGCGATACCCGCGGCGATGCGGCCGGCGAAGAGCCAGGCGGTGTTCTGCGCCGCGGCGAGCAGGATCAGTCCGACGGCGCCAAGACTCAAACCGCCGATCAGTACGCGTCGCCGGCCGATCTGGTCGGACAACTGCCCGAAGACCAGCAGCGAAGGGACCAGGACCGCCATGTACACGGCGAAGATCAGTGTCAGTTCGGTCCCGGAGAAGCCGAAGCGCTGCCGATAGACGCTGTACAGCGGGGTCGGCAGGTTGCCGTCGAAGAGCAGGACGAACAATGCTCCGGCGGTGATCAGGAACGGCCCACGGCGCCGCGTTCCAGTGTGTTCCGCGGTTCCGGTCATCCACTCGGCGGTACCCGGCGGCCGCTGGAGCAAACCGCCGCGCACAACGGCCGCAGGCCCGCCGGCGCAGCCCGCCGACGCAGCCCACCGGCGCGGTCCTGGGCCGAACAGCATGAATGCCCGGGACCACGCAGGGTCCCGGGCATTCCGTGCTACGTCATCAGAGCTTGCGGCCGACCGCGCCGACGATGCACTCCTCGACCTGGTTCAGCGGCTTGATCCGCGGGCCGTCCGGCCACCAGTCGTCGCAGAGCACCAGGCCCGGGGCGACGAGTTCCTGATCGGGGAAGAACTCCATCAGCTCCGCGCGGGTACGGAACCGGCCGCTGCCCATCGGGCTGTGGATGAACTTGTCCTCCATCTTCTGCGCGACCGCGGAGTGCTCCGGCGTCTCGGGGTCGTAGAAGTGCGAGATCACCGTGTACGACCCGGGCACCACCGCGTCGACGTACTTCTGCATGATCTGCGCGCCCTCGGTGCCGATGTAGTGGTGCAGCGTGCCGGCCTGCATCACCGCGATCGGCTGGCTGAAGTCGAGGAACTCGCGCACCTCGGGCTTGTTCAGCACCTCGTCCGGGTCGAAGATGTCGGCGCTGACGAACAGCGTGTTCTCGTTCTCCTCGAGCAGCGCGCGGCCGTGCGCGAGCACCACCGGGTCGTTGTCGATGTAGAGCACCTTCGCCTCGGGCTGGATCCGCTGCACGACCTGGTGCGTGTTCTCGGCGGTCGGCAGGCCGGACCCGCAGTCCAGGTACTGCGTGATCCCCGCCTGGCCGGCCAGGAAGCGGCAGGAACGGATCAGGAAGTTCCGGTTCGACCAGGCCAGGTCCTGGGCCTGCGGCGCGGCGGCCTGGACCCCACGCAGCACCTCCCGGTCGACCTCGAAGTTGTCCTTGCCGCCCAGGAAGGCGTCGTACACCCGGGCGATGCTGGCCCGGCTGGTGTCGACGCCGACCGGGATCGAGCTTGGCGCGTTGGCAGCATCGACCATGTGGTGAACCTCGCAGAGAGTGATCGGGAGTTCTGTGCGTCAGACTCTACTGACTGTGAGGTGCGCTGAACACACCGCGTGTCCGGGTGATCATGCGGTGGTTCCGGATTCGTTGTGGAATGATCAACTGTTACCTGGGCATGCGTCGGGACAAGCTGTGGGAGGCGAGACGTGACCGAGCCAGGCGCTTACGGCGGTCCGACCGCCTTGCGCATCATGCTCGGAGTCCACCTGCGCCGGCTACGGGAGGACGCCGGGGTCAGCCGCAGCGACGCGGGCTGGGCGATCCGTGGTTCGGAGTCGAAGATCAGCCGGCTGGAGCTCGGCCGGGTCGGCTTCAAGGTCCGCGATGTCGACGACCTGCTGACGCTCTACAAACTCGACGACCCCGAGGAGCGCGACCGGCTGCTGACGCTGGCCCGCGAGGCGAACAACCCGGGCTGGTGGCAGCGGTACGACGACCTGACGCCGTCGTGGTTCCATTCCTATCTCGGCCTGGAGATGGCGGCCGACCTGATCCGTACGTTCGAGCTCCAGTTCGTCCCGGGCCTGCTGCAGACACCGGAGTACGCGCGAGCGGTCGTCCAGCTCGGCCAGCAGGATCAGCCGTTGTCACGCCCCGAGCAGGACCGGCTCATCTCGCTGCGGATGAGCCGCCAGGAAGTGCTGACCAGGCAACGACCGGCGCGGTTGTGGGCAGTCGTCGACGAATCCGTACTGCGGCGGCCGATCGGCGGGGTCAAGGTCCTGCGCGCGCAACTGGTGTTCCTGCTCGAGGCCTCGCGGCGGCACAACGTGACACTGCAGATCATCCCGTTCGAGAAGGGCGGGTACACCGCGACCGGCGGCGCGTTCACGCTGCTCCGGTTCAACGACTCGGATCTGCCCGACATCGTGTACATCGAGCACCTGACCAGCGCGATCTACCTGGACAAGCGCGACGAGTTGGACACGTACGCGGTGACGATGGACGCGGTGTCGATCACGGCCGCGCAGCCACGCGAGACGGAGAACCTGATCCGCCGCGCGATCGAGGCGCTCGACAACTACTGACGGCCGGTACGCACCTGAGCCGGCCGCGCGGTTCGGCTGAGGGCGGCCGGGGCTACTTGCGGCGCTCGGCGCCCGGGCCGGGGCGGAAGGCGACGTCCCGGGGCGCCGGGTCGTGGCCGGCTTCGCAGTGCATGGTGACGGTGACGCGTTCGCCACAGTCGCCGCGGTGCCGGGGCTCGATCGGCGGGCCGGCCGCGAGCGGCAGGTACTGGTCGCCCCACTGGATCATCGCGACGAGCACCGGGTAGAGGTCCAGACCGGCGGTGGTCAGCCGGTACTCGGAGCGCTCCCGCTGGCCGGCCAGCCGGTACGGGTGCCGGCGGATCAGGCCGCGCTCGATCAGCCCGGCGAGCCGCTCGGTCAGCACCTGCCGCGGAATCCCGGCCCGGGCCCGGATGTCCTCGAACCGGCGGACACCGACGAACAACTCGCGGAGAACGTGAAAAGTCCACTTGTCACCGAGGATCTCCATGATCCGGGAGATCGTGCAGTTCTCCGTCGACCAGTTCATCGCCTCCGGAACCTGCTCGTCCAGTACCGTGCTCATCCCACCAGGATAAGTCCGCTTGACAGACTCAGCCAAGCCAGGAACGCTGAATCCGTGAACCAGACTCAGGCGGGACCGCCAGCCGTCCGCCGTGCCGGTGAACCCGACGCGGACGCGCTGGCCACGATGCTGATGACGCTGACCGACCTCAGCCGCTACTTCCGGTTCCAGACCGCGATCGGTCACCCACCCCGCCCGGCGGTACTGCTGCGGATGCTCTGCCCGGCCGGCGCCGCCTTCGTCGCGACCCGGGGCGCCACCATCGTCGGCCACGCGATGTGGGCCTGGGCGCACGGCTCCACCTGCCTGCCAGGCGGCGCGGCTGACAGCGCGGGTGGAGCCGGCGGGCGGATGACAGCTGAGCTCGCCGCCGTGATCGGGGAGGACGAGCAGCGCCGCGGCCTCGGCGTCCGGATGCTGTCCATCGCCGCCGCGGACGCGATCGCCTCCGGCGCGACGCATTTCCTGTTTGTCGTCAGCGCCGCCAACGAACGCTCGATCCGGATGGTCCGCCGCCGCTGGCCGGACGCCATCGTCGAGCGCGACGGCACCCTCCTCACCTACCTGGCCCCAGCCCGCCTACCGAACGAGCCGGAAAAACGCCCGCACATCATCGACGAGCAAATCCGGAGCCTCGAGAGCAGCGAAATGCCCACCCCGGCCGAACTCCGACCAGTGCACAATCCGATGCCGACGCGCTGACACCCGCCGAATCGCCGGATCAGTAGGAAAAACAGCCACTCCGGTCGGCACCCCCGGCCGCAAATCGTCAACGCTCCGGCGATTCTCGTAATACAAATTGGCGGACGTCGCGCTGGTATTGGTGAACCAATAGATCGAGACATCGGTGAGCAGATGATCCAGCTCAACCGCATCCTCCGGCAAGGCCCGCGCCGGATCGGTCCACTCCCAGAACTTCTCCAGAATCCACGCCAGCTGCCCGACCGGTGAGTCACTCAACCCGAACGACACCGTCTGCGGCCGCGTCCCCTGCAAATCGGCGTACCCGGTCCCGACCGCACGCAACCGCTCCGCCGCCGCCAACCGCTCCCGCTCGACCTCGTCCAATTGCTCGCGATCACCCGGCTCAAGATCCGGGAAAGCCAAACCTCCATTGATATGTACGCCAACCACATGCTCCGGATCGAGCTGCCCCACCAGTGGCGACACGACCGATCCGGTGTCACCACCTTGTGCCCCGTACCGCTCGTAGCCCAGGCGCCGCATCAGCTCCACCCACGCCCGCGCGATCCGCCCGTGATCCCAGCCGGACTCCAGCGGTACGGAGAACCCATGCCCCGGAACCGACGGCACCACTAGCTGAAACGCGTCCCGAGGATCACCCCCGTACGCCGCCGGATCGGTCAACGGACCGATCACATCCAGGAACTCGGCCACCGATCCCGGCCAGCCATGCGTCAGTACCAACGGAAGCGCGTCCGGCTCGGGCGACCGTACGTGCAGGAAATGCACCGTCTGCCCGTCGATCCTGGTGATGAACTGCGGGTACGCGTTCAACCGCGCTTCCCACACCCGCCAGTCGTACGCCAACCACCGCTCCACCACGTGCCGCACGTACTCGACCGGCACGCCCCGCTCCCACCCGTCACCAGGTAGTTGCCGAGGCCAACGAATCGCCCGCAGCCGCTCCCGCAACCCGGCAAGCTCTGCATCCGGAACCGCAATCCGGAACTCGGAAATCATCTCCCTGAGCGTACCCGGGAATACGGGCACGGCCGCCGGTAGTTGCCGGATGACATGATCCTCGTGACGGGCGCCAGCGGAAACGTCGGGCGTGAGCTGACCGCCTTGCTGCCGGACGCCAAGCCGCTCGATCGCTCCACCGGCGCCGACCTCGCGAAACCGGACAGCCTCGACGACGCGCTCCGGGACGCCGACGCGGTCTTTCTGGTCTGGCCCTTCCTGACCAGCGACGGCGGCGCGGCCGTACTCGACAAGATCGCGAAGTACGCGCGGCGCGTGGTCTATCTGTCGTCGTCGGCGGTGCGATTCGGTGCGGAGACCGATCCGATCACCTGGTTGCACGCCGGCTTGGAGACGGCCGTCCGCGAATCCGGGGTCGAGTGGACGATCCTGCGGGCCGACACGTTCGCGTCCAACGCGCTCGGCTGGGCCGGACAGCTCCGCTCCGGTGATGTCGTCCGCGGACCGGACAGTGCCGCCACTGCCGTGATCGATCCCGCTGACATTGCCGCCGTCGCGGCCGGCGTCCTGCGCCAGCCCGATCCCGGCACGACGCTCACCCTCACCGGACCGGAAGTTGTCAGCCGGTCAGACCAAGTACGGATCCTCGGCACAGCGCTCAACCGGGAGCTGACCTTCCAGCCGACGCCCTTCGACGAGGCCCGCGCCCAACTGCTCTCCGACGGCCGGCCGCCGGAGCTGGTCGAGGCACTCATCGGCAGCGCCCAGAACCGGCCGGCGTCCGACCTCATCACGACGACCGTCCAAGACCGCACCGGCCGGCCCGCCGGCACCTTCCGCGCCTGGGCCGACCGGAACTCGGCTGCCTTCAGCTGATCAGTCCTCGACGAGGATCGCCAGGGCCGGGCAGACTGCCGCGGCCTGGTGGACGTCGGCGGACAGCTCTTCCGAAGGGTTGTCGGTGAGGAGGACGACGACACCGTCCTCGTCACGCTGGTCGAAGACGTCGGCGGCGGCGGTCACGCATTGGCCGGAGGCGACGCATTTGTCCTGATCCACGATGATCTTCACGGTGCTTTCCTTTCACCACGTCACGGGGAGCGAGTACACGCCGTACACGGCGCCGTCGTGCTTGAACGGGATCTCGTCCAGGCCGACGGCCCGGCGCAGCGTCGGGATGCGGCGGTAGAGCGTGCTGTACACGACCTGCAGTTCCATCCGCGCCAACGGTTGCCCAAGGCATTGATGGACGCCGAACCCGAACGCGATGTGATGCCGCGCGTCGCGGGTGACGTCCAACCGGTCCGGGTCCGGAAACGCGTCCGCGTCCCGGTTGCCGAGATCGTTCGGGAAGATCACCCCGTCACCGGTCTTCAGCACCTCACCGGCGAACTCGATGTCTTCCAGTACGGCCCGCCGCCGTCCGTTGTGCGTGATGTTCAGGTACCGCAGCAGTTCCTCGACCGCGCCCGCGACCAGCTTCGGGTCCTCGGTCTCCCGCAGTACGGCCAGCTGGTCCGGATGCTCCAGCAGCGCGAGCGTACCGAGCGCGATCATGTTCGCGGTCGTCTCATGACCGGCGATCAGCAGCAGTACGCCGATACCGGCCGCGTCCCGCCGGGTGAGTTCACCGGCCTTCACCCGCTCGGCCAGGCCGGAGAGCAGATCGTCCTGCGGGTTCGCCAGCTTCTCGCCCATCAGCTCGTTCAAGTACCGGCCGATATTGTTCCGCGCCTCGGTACGCTCCTCGACCGACGCACTGGTACGGATCAAGGTCTTGCTGTTCTGCTGAAAGAAGTCATGGTCCTCGTACGGCACCCCGAGCAGCCGGCAGATCACCAGCGACGGCACCGGCAGCGCGAACGCCGTGACCAGATCGACCGGCTTCGGACCGGCGAGCAGGTCGTCGATCAACTCGTCGACGATCTCCTGGACCCGCGGGCGCATCGCCTCGACCCGCTTGATCATGAACGGCGCCGTCACCATCCGCCGCAACCGGGAGTGTTCCGGGTCGTCCATCAGGATGAACCCGATCCCCGTGTCCTCGTCGGACTTCAACGGCCGGGCGACGCTGTTCGGGTACCCCGGTTTGCCGACATCGGAGCTCAGCCGTGGATCGGCGAGCAGCTTGCGCTGGTCCGCGTACCGCGTGACCAGCCACGCGGTCCGGTCGAAGACCTGCACCTTGACCAGCGGCGCCTCGTCCTGCAGGTCACGCAGTTGCGGCGGCGGATCGAACGGACACCCTGTTGCCCGGGTCATCGGATAGACAGGAACACTCATGCGATTCCTTCCCCAGAGATGTGTGCATTACGCCGGCTCGAGGTGCTGTCCCCGGTGCAGGCGAGTCTGTTTCGGCAGGTTCCAGCCGAGCACCGCGACCACGCGCCCGTCCCGCCGGTAGTGCGCGACGAAGCGCCGGGCCTCCAGGTTGCCCTCGGCAACCACCACCTCGGCGTCGGCGGCCGGCCGGCCGTGTACCTGGAGTTTCGCGGCGAACTGATCGGTCCAGAAGTACGGCACCGGCGTGTACGGGCGATCCGCGCCGAGGAGGTTGTCCGCGACGCACAAGGCCTGTTCGGTCGCATTGGTCCGGTTTTCCAGGCGGATCAGCGCATCGTCGTACTGCCAGCGCGCGACATCACCGGCCGCGTACACGCCATCCGCCGCTCGCAAGTACGCATCGCAAACGACACCGTTGTCGATCGTAAGACCGCTGTCTGACAACCACTCGGTCGCGGGTGTGGCGCCGAGCGCGACGACCACCACATCTGCCGGGATTACGTTGCCGTCGGCAAGCTGTACGCCGCTCACTCGACCGTCGAGCGCAGTCAGGCCGACCACCGCCGTACCCAACCGGAGCTCGACGCCCTCGGATCTGTGCAGCTCGGCAAGCAGTCCACCGATCACCGGACCGAGCTGGCTCTCCAACGGCACCGCCTGCGGCCCGGCCATCGTCACCGCAAGGCCCATTTTCCGTGCCGTAGCGGCGATCTCGGCACCCAGTACGCCATCACCGACCACGACCAGCCGCTTCGCCTCCGCAAAGTCCTTTCGCAGGGCGGAAGCATCATCGAGCGTACGCAGAACATGCACACCGTCGAACTGCACTCCTGGCAGCCGGCGCGGCGTGAGGCCGGTCGCGATCACCACCGAGTCAGCCGTCAATGTCCGCCCCGAAGCGGTCGTCACCGTACGCGAACCAGCATCGAAAGCGACCGCGGGATCACCAAGGACAAAGGAAGCGTCCAGCGCAGACAGCATCGCCTCCGGCCGCAGCCGGGTCCGGTCCTCGTCCCAGTCCCCACAGAGGAACTGTTTCGACAACGGCGGCCGGTCGTACGGCGGATGCCACTCCGCCCCGAGCACCGTGACCTGATCCCGGAATCCCTTGCGCCGCAGGGCTTCCACGGTCGTCAACCCGGCCGCGGATGCTCCTACGACGAGTACGCTCATCCGGTCACCGGCGCGGTCAGCAGACCGACGATCCCGTCGATCAGGCCATCCGCCATCTCCTGCCAACTGGCCCGCGCGGTCGGCCGGCCCTCGGCCAGCGCCCGCTCGAACTCGGCAGTCATCTGGATGATCAGGTGCCGGGCCATGTCCCCACGCTCGATCCGGACCGCCGGCGGCAGCTCGGCGAGATGCTCGCCCAGCCCCTCGACGACCTGCTGCAGCATCGGCGCGCTGAGCGATTCCTGTTGCTGGATCTCCCGCAGCGACGGGTCGTTCATCAGCTGGGCGCTGAACCGGGCCAGCCAGCTCGGCGTGCCGAGGCTGTCCATGTGATCAGTCGCCGACCGGACCAGGATCGTCACCCAGTCGCGGACGTCCGGCTCCGCGCCGAGCTCGGCGATCAACTCCCGCCGCCGCTCCTCGACCGGTACGGCGTGTTTGTGCACGATCGCCCGGACCAGGTCGGTCTTCGTACCGAAGTGGTACCCGACCGCGGTGTTGTTGCCCTGCCCGGCCGCCTCGCTGATCTGCCGGTTGGACACCTCGTGCACGCCACGCTCGGCGAACAGCCGCTCGGCCGTACTCAGGATGAGCTCCCGGGTGGCGTTCACCCGCGCCGACCGCTCCGGCCGTTCGGTTTTTGCCATCATCACCTTGATTACCTCCAAACCACTGGTACTTCCCGCAATCCGCCGACGAGCAGCCCCTCGACCAGCGGAAGTTCCGCTGCCGGCCCGGCCAGTGCAAGGGTCGGCAGGCGCCGGAGCAGGACCTCGAGCACCACCTGCAGTTCGGTCCGGGCCAGCGACTGACCGATGCACGAATGCGGTCCGGCGCCGAAGGTCAGGTGCACGTTCGGGCTGCGCGTCAGGTCCATCTCAGCAGGCTCGGCGAAGATCCGCTCGTCCCGGTTGGCCGATGCCATGCTGCAGATCGCGGTCGTTCCCGCGGGCAGCACGCCCTCGGACAGTTCGAGCTCTTCGGACAGGTACCGGATCATGCCGAAGCCGGCGTTCGCGTCGTACCGGAGCGTTTCCTCGACGGCGGTTCGTACCAGACCGGGGTCCGCGACGAGCTGCTCCCAGCGGTCCCGGTCGGCCAGCAGCATCGCCACCATCTTGCCGATCATGTTGGTGGTCGTCTCGTGCCCGGCGATCAGCAGACCAGTGCCGGTGGACACGAGCGCTTCGTCGGTCAGCGACTCCCCTGCCGAATCGGTGCCGGTGATCAGGTCGCTCAGCAGGTCAGTACCCGGGTGCGCCCGCTTGGCCGCGACGTGCCCGGCCATGTACGCCCGGAACTCGGACTGCGCCGTCTCCATCTCGGCGGCCGAGTAGCGACTCAGGTTCAGGAAGGTGTCGGACCAGTGCGAGAACCGGTCGCGATCGGAGGCCGGTACGCCGAGCAGCTCGCAGATCACCCACACCGGCAGCGGAAAGCCCAGACTCGCCTTCAGGTCGGCCGGCTGCCCGTGCGCGATCATCTCGTCGACCAACTGGTCGGCCATCGCCTCGATCGACGGCCGCAGCTCCGCCATCCGCTTGGCGGTGAACCACTTGGTGATCCGCCGCCGCCAGCGCTGGTGCCCCTCGCCGGACTGCGGTACGTCGTTGCGGGGCCGGTCGAAGATGCCGACGCCCTCGGCCGACAGCCGCGCCGCGCCCTCACCGGTCCGGGTGAACCGTGGGTCGGACAGCAGCTGCCGGACGTCGTCGTACCGCGTCAGCAGCGCGGCCTGATCGCCGCTCGGCAGCTTCACGTGCGCCACCGGGCACTGCTGCCGCAGGCGCTCCCACTCCGGCGGCGGCTCGATCGCGTCGACGGGCGGGATCGGGTACTCGGCGAGCTGATCACTATCGGTCACAGATCATCACCTCCGTGTGTTCTTTCCCCCAGCTTGCCTCGCGGACTTGTTTAAGTCAACTGACTGACTTAACGTATGGTTGCAGAAACCAACTATCTATCTCCGCCTCGGAGGCAACTGATGTCCGCAGCTCCATCCGTGCGTACCGGCGCCGTCGTGCCGGTGCTCGCTTCGGCCGGTATCACGGTCGCGCTGATGCAGACCCTGGTGATCCCGCTGGTCCCCGAGCTGCCCCGGCTGCTCAACGCCTCGGCCGCCGGCACCGCGTGGGCGATCACCGCCACCCTGCTCGCGGCCGCGGTCGCGACGCCGATCATGGGCCGGCTCGGCGACATGTACGGCAAACGCCGGATGCTGCTGATCAGCGTCGGCCTGCTGGTCGCCGGTTCGGTCGTCGCCGCGCTCAGCAGCTCACTGGTACCGATGATCGCCGGCCGCGCGCTGCAAGGCCTGGCCGCCGGCGTGATCCCGCTCGGCATCAGCATCATGCGCGACGAACTCCCCAGCGAGAAGCTGGGTACGGCGACCGCCCAGATGAGCGCCTCGCTCGGCGTCGGCGGCGCGCTCGGCCTGCCCGCGGCGGCACTGCTCGCGGAGAACTTCAACTGGCACACGCTGTTCTGGCTGTCGGCCGGCCTCGGCGTGATCGTCTTCGCGCTGATCCTGCGGTTCGTACCGGAATCGTCGGTCCGCTCCGGCGGCCGGTTCGACCTGCTCGGCGGGATCGGGCTGTCGGTGGGCCTGATTTCGTTGCTGCTGGCAATCTCTCAGGGCGCGAGCTGGGGCTGGACCGGCGGGCGTACGCTCGGCCTGTTCGCGCTCGCGGTGATCGCGCTGCTGGCCTGGGGCTGGTGGGAGACCCGGACCGACGAGCCGCTCGTCGATCTGCGCACCACCGCCCGCCCACAGGTACTGCTGACGAACCTCGCGTCGATGGTCTTCGGGTTCGCGATGTTCGCCATGTCGCTGGTGCTGCCGCAGTTGCTGCAGATGCCCAAGGCAACAGGTTTCGGACTCGGCCAGTCGATGCTCGCGTCCGGTCTGGTGATGGGGCCGTCCGGGTTGATCATGCTGATCACGGCGCCGTTCTCGGCGAAGATCTCGAAGGCCCGCGGCCCGAAGGTGACGCTGATGCTCGGTGCGGTCGTGGTCGCGGCCGGGTACGGCGTGGGCAGTGTGCTGATGGGTTCGGTCTGGGAGCTCGTGCTGGTATCGCTGCTGATCGGCGCGGGCATCGGCCTGGCGTACGGCGCGATGCCCGCGTTGATCATGGCCGCCGTACCCGTCTCCGAGACTGCTGCCGCGAACAGCTTCAACACCCTGATGCGCTCGATCGGTACGTCGGTGTCGAGCGCGGTAGCCGGCGTGATCCTCGCCAACCTCACCATCTCCCTGGGCGGCTACACCCTCCCGTCCCAAACCGGCTTCCGCACCGTCCTCCTGATCGGCGCCGGCGCCGCCCTGGCGGCCCTCGCGATCGCCGCCTTCATCCCCCGCAATCGGCAGCTCGACAGTACGTATACGCCTGCTGCCGAGCCCGCCACGCCTGAGCGCCTCGCCAATCCGGCGTAGTGGACATATACGTACTGTCCACATGCCGACCTCAGCCCAGGAAGTCGAGCGTGCGCTGCAGGAGGAGCTTGGCTGAGGGCTCGTCGTAGCTGGGGAGGGACGAGTCGGCGAAGAGGTGTTCCTTGCCGGGGTAGAGGAACAGTTCAGCCTCGGGGACGGCGGCGGTCAGGGCGCGGGCAGCGTCCAGGTCGCCGCCTTCCTCGGTGAAGAACGGGTCCTGGTCCATCCCGTGCACCTGCACCGGTACGCCATCGGGCCAGCTGCCGAACTCCTCCACCGGCAGGCACGAGTAGTAGAAAAGCGCGCCGACCGCGCCGGGACGGGTCTGGGTCAGCTTCTGCGCGGGCATCACGCCGAGCGAGAACCCGGCGTACACGACTCGCTCCGGCAGGCTCTGCGCCGCCTCGATGCCGCGCTCCAGGACGACCCCGAAGCCGGTGCTGCGCGCGTACTCGATGCCCTCCTCGAGGGTCGCGTAGGTGTTGCCCTCGTACAGATCCGGCGTGTGCACGGTGTGACCCGCCTGCCGGAGCTCGTCGGCAAATGCCCGCACCCCGTCGGTCAGTCCCTGCGCGTGGTGGTACAGCACGACCTCGGTCATCATCCGCTCCAATGATCCAAATATCTCGAACAATCGGCGATGTTAGTCTAATCGGACCATGCCGATCAACAGTGAGGTGCCCGACTACGAGCTCGCGGAGACGGTCGAGCTGACCACCGCCGAGCAGGTGCGGGCGATCAGCGACCCGTTGCGGACGACGATTCTCGGGCTGCTGCACGAGCGGGCTGCGACCGTCACCGAGCTGGCCACCGCGGTCGGGCGGCCGAAGAGCACGGTCGCTCATCACGTGAAGGTGCTCGCCGACGCGGGCATCCTGCGCGTGGTCCGGACCCGGCGGGTCCGGGCGATCGAGGAACGGTTCTACGGGCGCGCGGCGCGGATGTTCTTCGTCGGGCTCGGCCGGCAGGACGGGCAGTTGCCGCCGGACTTCAACGACTTCGAGGTCGCGGCCGGGGAGTCCAAACCGGCGTACGACGCCGGGCAAATGCGGTCGTTCATCCGGCACGCGCGGATCCCGGAGGACCGGGCGGCGGAGTTCTGGCAGCGGGTGGACGCGTTGATCCACGATTTCGATCGGTTGCCGCGGGCCGGTGACACGACGTACGGCTTCGCGGTCGGGCTGTACCCGATGATCGGCTACCCGACTTTACCGCCGGCCGAAGACGAGGACTAAGCCTCGCCGGCTTCGGTCTGAGTGTTTTCGGCTGCGGCTTGGGCGTTGGTTTCGGCGTTGGTTTCGGTGGTTTCGGTGGCGTAGCGGTCCAGGACGCCGGCCACCCGGGCGAGTACGTCCCGCGCGACCGCGTACTCCTCCGGGCCGAACTCCGCGGCGAACCGCTTCTCGAGCTCGATCAGGTACCGGAAGCCGTCCCCCGCCACCTCCAGCCCGTGCTCGGAGTAGGTGACCACCTTCGCGCGCCCGTCGTTCGGGTCCTCGCGCATCTCCAGCAGGTCGAGCCCGACCATGTCGCGGATCACCTCACCCATCGACTGCCGGGTGATCCCGGCCCGGGCCGCCATCTCCGCGGCCCGCGCGCCCTCGGCATGCAGCGTGCCGAAGACCGAGTTGTGCGCCATCTTCACCTCGGCGTGCCCGTCCGCGTGCGCCCGGCGAACCATGTCCGACTGCAGCGCCCGATGGGCCCGATCGACCAGCGCGATCAGCGGGCGAACTTCTGGACGTGGCACCTCAGCCCTTGACATGCCGTAAGGATACCTTCCAATATTTTGACAGGAATCCTTACGGTATCAGGGAGGGGCCGATGGATGCCAAGGAGCTTCACCCAGTAGTGGCCGGGCTGTTCGTCCGCGGCAGCCGGACGACGCGGGTCGCGATCGAGCAGGAGTACGTCGTCGCCGGCGCGGATGGGGGCGTGGTGCCGATCGGTACGGTCCGGCGGGCGGCGGCGGACGCGCTCGCGGCGCCGTACCTCAGTTTCGAACCGGGCGGTCAGCTCGAGTTGAGCCTGCCGCCCTCGGCCGAGCCGGTACGCGACCTGCGCTTGCTGGCGGCCGACCTTCGCAGCCGATTGGCGGCGTACGGGATCACGCTGCACGAGACCCCGGTCGATCGGCGGCCGGACGTACCGCTGCAACTGACCTCGCCGCGGTACGTCGCGATGCAGCGGCACTTCGACCGGATCGGTCCGGCCGGTCGCCGGATGATGCGGCGGACCACCTCCACCCAGATCTGCCTGGATTGGTGGCCCGGACCGGTCGGCCTCGAGCAGTGGCGCGTGCTGAACCTTGCCGGTCCGATGCTTGCGGCGCGTTTCGCTCGTGATCGTGAGCGGATCGCGATCTGGCTGGCGGTCGATCCAGCGCGTACGGGCTTCGATGATCGGCTGCTGCGCGGTGACGATCCGATCGCGGCCTACACCGCCTTCGCCGCCGGCGCGGAGGTCTTTGTGGACGGCGGTCCGGCGGAGCATGTCAGCACGCTCTTCCCGCCCGTTCGGCCGCGCGGGCGCTATCTGGAAGTCCGTTTCCTCGATGCGCAACCACCGGCCGCGCTCGATCAGGCGGTCGCCGAGCTCAGTCGGTTGATGTACGACGACATGCACCGGCGCAACGTACTCCGGCGGCTGGAACCGGCTTCTCTCCGGGAGCAGTGGGGTGCCCTCGATCAGGTGGTGGCGGCATGAACGGCGCGCTGTTCGTCACTGATCCGCTGACCGGATTGCAGGCCGACGTCGACGCCAGCATCGGACTGATGAGTGCGACGCAGGACCTAGGCGTCGAGGTCTGGTGCTGCTCGCCGGAAGATCTGGCCTTTGCCGACGGGCAGGTCCGGGCGTACGCGCGGCGCATCCGCCTCCGGCCGCGAACCGCACAACGCGGCGATCATCGTTGGATTGTCGACAAGACCTGGTGGGACGAGCTCGACCGTGCGGTTGTGGAGGTCGCGTCGTTCGAGGTCGTGCACGTACGGATCGATCCACCGGTTGATGCGCGGTACCTGCATACGACGTACTTGCTGGACCTCGTGGAGGACACGCGGATGATCAACCGGCCGCAAGGGATCCGGGCGATGCACGAGAAGCTCGTCGCGCTGCGGTTTCCGGACTTGTGCCCGGCGACGTACGTCGGGGCTGATCCGGTCGCGTTGCGGTCGTTCGTCGCGGCTGTCGGTACAGCGGTGGTGAAGCCGGTCGACGGGTTCGCGGGGCATGATGTGTGGCTCGTACCGGATGATCGAAGCGCTGCCGCTTTGTTGCAATCGGCAACGTCCGGCGGGCGGCTGGTGATTGCCCAGGAGTATCTGCCTGCGGTTGCTGCTGGCAACAAGCGATTGTTCTTGCTGGACGGCGAGATCGTCGGCGCGGTCCTGCGGCGGCCGGACGCCGACGACTTCCGGATCGGTCCGCCGGTCGCAGCGGCCGGAATCGACGACCACGACCGCGCGATCGCCGCCGCGCTCGGGCCGGTCCTGCGCGGGTACGGCCTGGTGATCGCCGGCGCGGACGTGATCGACGGCCGGCTGATCGAGGTCAACGTCACCTGTCCCGGCGGCATGCACAAGACCGACGCACTGCTCGGGACCCGACTCAGTCACACCATCGTGAGCAGTTTGTTCGAAGGAGCACTCGTATGAACCTCAGCACCGTCACCGTCGTTTGCATCGCCCTGATGGGCATACTCCTCTTCCTGCTCGGCGCCAACGTCAGTCGCAACCGTGCGTTGCGCGGCACTGGCAACCAGATTCCGACCGATCCGAGCGATCGGTTGCTGATCGCGGTGCGTGCGCATGGCAACGCGGCCGAGTACATCCCGACCATGATCGTGCTGCTGCTGGTGTGTTCGGCGTTGTCGGACAGTCCGCTGATCGGCGTACTCGCGGTGGCCGCTGTCGTCGTACGCACCGTGCACGCGGTCGGCATCCTCACCTCGTCGACACTGGCGACGCACGGACCGCTGAGAGATGTCGGTGCCGTCGGCACCTATCTCGTCGGGATCGCGCTCGGTGTCACCGCGATCGTGACGCTCTGAACGCGGTCGGCGTACTGCCGGTGTGCTGCCGGAACGCCCGCGCGAAGTGCTGACTGGAGCTGAACCCGAGGCTCAGCGCGAGCGCGGTGATCGTGACATCGCTTGCCTCCAGCAACTGACGGGCGCGGTCGATGCGGCGCTCGCTGAGGTACCGGTGCGGCGGCTGGCCGAGCTCGTTCGCGAACAGCTCGGCCAGGTACGCCGGGGCGAGCCCGACGCGATCGGCGAGCTCACGGAGCGTCCAGTGTTCGTGGAACTCCTGGTCCAGCAGGCGTTTGACCGTACGCACCGCGGGGTGCATTGCCAGCTGCGGTACGGCGGTCGGCGCCAGCGCTCTGGAAACCGCGAGGATCAAATGGTCAACGGCCAGCTCCAGGCCGAGGTCGGTGTACTCGTAGCGGGTCGTGAGTTCACGGACAAGCTGCGCGAACGCGTACGCGAGCTCTCCCGCCTCGGTGTGTACGACGGTCGTCGGCCAGTGCGGCGCGAGAGCGGGATGGCGTCGTACGACCGGCTCCAGGTCGACTGCCGCGAAGTAGAAGTGGTGGTTGCCGGACCGGCCCGCGAGGTGATGGATGAGACCTGGTGGCACGGCGAACAGGTGGCCCGGATGCAGGACGTAGCTCTCACCGCCGGCCATCCAGTGCGTGGTGCCGTGCTGCTGGAGGTAGATCTCCCAGACCGGATGGACATGCGGTTCGATCAGGAAATGCTCGGGCGCCCATTGCTCACCCGCGTGCACCAGGCCGCTCGTACCGGGGAAACCCTCGGCATGGAAGCCGGCGCGCAGGCCGTCCGGCCGGTACAAGGACACCTGAAGATTGTGTCCGGTCGGCTGAACATCGGCAACGCCGTTTTCTGGTGCGGTTTCTAGGTTGGGCGGTATGAAGCCTGAGGACATTGCCTTCTACCGTGAGTACGGCTATTGGATCTCGCCGGTGATTGTCCCGCCGGAAGTACTTGATGCGGCGGAGCGGGGGATGGAGCGGTTCTACGCGGGTGATCACGATCATTCGCTTCCGGACGTACCGGCCACGCGGGGTTGGCAGCCGTCCGATGGGGACGTGCTGCGGAAGAACGACTATTCCTCGTTGCGGGTCGATGAGTTGGCCGCGCTCGTACGGCATCCGGCGATCGGTGAAACCGCGGCCGCGTTGTCCGGTGCGGAGGGGATTCGGTTGTGGCACGACCAGTTGTTGTGGAAGCCGCCGGGTGGGGTGGCGCAGGTTGGCTGGCATACCGATCGGCAGTACTGGCAGTCGTGCAGCTCGGAAGACATGCTGACTGCTTGGGTCGGGTTTCACGATGTCGACGAGGTCAACGGAGCCGTCGCGTTCCTGCCTGGCAGCCATCGGTGGGACATCACGGGCCTGGACTTCTTCTCGCAGGACTCGGCTGCGCTGGAGGCGTCGATTGTCGCGCAGGGGTTCGATCCGACGCCGGTCGTACCGCGGATGAAACGCGGCCAGGTCAGCTTCCACAACTGCCGCACCGTCCACGGCAGCTCTCCCAACCTGAGCTCCGCCCCACGCCGCTCGATCGCCATCCACCTCCAACCCACCACCAACCGCTGGCGCCCCGGCTCCACCCACCCCAACGACACCCTCGTCCCCCACAACCCCACCCCCGACTACACCCACCCCACCATCCAGCCCCAACTCTGGCCCACCCCGCAGTAGTCCCACCCCACCCCATCTCAAACGTGAACCCCTCAACTACACCCTTCACCCCCCGCATGCGGGTGGTTAACAGACCACCTCAGACGTGAACCCCGCAGTTTGCGCCGGTGGGTGGTTAGGGTTTGGTTTGGACCTGGCGTCGATCGAGGAGCTGCTGATGACTGCTGATCCGACCATGGCCCGGATCGGTGAAGGTGTCGATCTTCATCATCGGCAGGGGAAGCGAGACGCGGCGCGGGAGCTGTTCGCGCAGCTCTGGACGGACATCGGCGCCGAACAAGGCGAACCGCTGCATGTCTGCGTCCTCGCGCACTCGATGGCCGACGTACAGGACGAGGTCGCCGAAGAGCTTGCGTGGGACTTGAAGGCACTGGCCGCGGCGGAGCGGATCACCGACGAGGAGATTGCCCAGGCCGGCGTACCCCTCTCCGTCACCGGCCTCTATCCGTCCCTGCACCTCAACGTCGGCGAGTGCTACCGCAAGCTGGGCGACCTTGACCGCGCCCGCGACCACCTCCAGCACGCCCGCGACACCATCGGCGTACTGGCAGACGACGACTACGGGCGCCTGATCCGCACCGGGCTCGCCGACCTCGCCGATCGGCTGCGGGAGTCCGGGGATCGCTAAGGTTCGTGGTGACCACGTAGCTGACGCAGAGGAGGAGCGATGGACCGCGAAGATGGCTGGAGCGGGATCGTCGTGAAAAAGTCTCGGGCGATGTACGACGGCGCGAATCTGTATCGCAAGCTCGAGATCAAGCTCGACAGCGGCGAAGTGCAGGACGTCAAGGTCAAACGTGACCTCTGGAAACAACTCGAGGTGGGCGACCGCGTCACCAAGGACGCCGGCGCCGATCCGCACCGCGATTAGTTCTCCAGCACAACAGTTGCTTCCTCGAAGCAATGTCCCGCCCAGGCCGAGGCTTGGGCGGGACACTAGTTAGCTATTTCAGTGTTGCCGGCCGGCGCGGCGTTTCCGGCTGATCAGCAGCAGAACGGCGCCCGCGGCGAGGAGGAAGCCGCCGAGGATCAGGAAGAGCGGCGGCACGTTCGCGCCGGTCGCGGCCAGCGAACCGCCTGGCTCCTTGGGCGGACTTGACGGCGACTGCGATGACGTCGGCGACATGGTCGGAGTGACCGAGGGGGTCGTCGACGGAGTGACCGTAGGCGACGGTGTCGGCGAGGCAGTCGGTGTCGTCGGCGGTGGGGTGGACGGAGGCGTCGGCAGTGGGATGTAGACGCCGGCGTCGATCGTGTGATCGACCCCGCCCGCGACTGCCGGTGCGGTCACCGGGGCGTACCCCTTGCAGAGCTGCCCGCTGGTGGGTGGCGTGACATTCGAGTCGTGCGCACGATCATTGCCTGCGACCGGGAGCGTGAACCGAAGGTCCGTGGCCGCCGGTGTCCGCGGCACGTTGCTCGTATCGGCAGTACACACATTGAACTCGACCGTGTACTTGGCGCCGCGCGTCAGCTCGTACGCTGCGCCGACCCCGCCGAAGTAGTACTCGCCCGCGGCGTCCGTCTTCGTGGTCGCCACCTGCTTGCCGTCGGCATCCAGCAGGTTGACGGTCGCGTCCTTCAGCGGCACCTCGTCCTCGTGGTACGGGTCCTGGATGCCGTTGTGATCACCGTCGAACCAGACGATGTTGCCGATCTGGATCGGTGCGTTCGCGGCCGCGTACGCGATGTCGCCGAGACCACCCGCCTTGCCGAAACTGTTGGCGGGGCCGACGAACTGGTACCCGTGTTTCGGGTTCTCCTGACCGGGCCCGATGCCGGTGTCGATGTTGTAGAAGCCGGCGCCGTTCGAGTTCACGTCCCGGGCCGGGTCGAGCTCGGTGCTGACCACCCAGTCCTGCTGCGGGATGTAGGCGACCGACCCCTGCGAGGTCTCCTGGTGCAGACCGTTGCCGGACCGGTTCGGGTCGAAGAAGTCACCGTGGAAGTACTCGATCACGCCCTCCGGCTCGTGCCCGTTGGTCGCGGTCGTTCCGTGGTTCGGGCAGCTCCCGGTCCCTTCCCAGTCGTACCCGCCGTCCGGCTTGGCGCAGGCCATGTTGATGTCGCCGCCGGACATGCCCGTCTGGATCGTGTCGTTCCCCGGTCGCGGGTCCATACCGTTGCCGATGACATCCATGAACCGGTCCCGGAAGCCGAGGATCATCGATCCGTTCCGGCTGAAGGCGAGGGTCGCAAGCTCCGGCTGCGGGTTGACGAACAGGTTGGTGCCGGCCGCGCGGCTGTCCCAGTTCAGCAGGCTGGTGTCCCACGGGTTCCAGTGGTTGGTGGACGGGGGAATCATCCCCATCAGGACCTGACCGCGCGCGAACCCGAGCCCCTGGGTCAGTATGGGTGTGAACGTCGTGCCGTCATAGCTGTAGACGACCGCCTTCAGGTCATCGCGCTGCTTGGTGCTTTCCGCGGAACACACGCCGCCCACGTACAGCTTGCTGTCGTGAGCCGTCAGCGCGAACGGCCGCCAGTCGCCCGCGAACGCGCACCCGGGGTCGGGGATGCGTACGGACTTCGCCGGCCGCGCACTGTCACCGGTCGCGTCGAAGCTGACGAGCCGCCGGGTCAACAGGTTCACCGCATACAGGGTCTCACCGTCCTCGGACAGTGCGAGACCACCGATGCTTTCCTTGCCCGGGGCATCGGTGAACAGCGGGTCCTTGCGCATGTCGCCAGGACCGTGCGGCGTCACCGCGACACCCGGCACCTTCGCGAACAGCGTCGGCGCGCTGGAGCCGTCGAGCGCGGTGGTGTAGATCGCGCCGGCGCCTTCCGGACCGTACGCCGTGAAGCGTTTCGCGAACGCGGCCTGGAAGATGCGCTTGCGGTACTTGTCGTACGCGAGCCCCCAGGTCGTACCCACCTGGGCCTGGGTGTTGATCACCTTCGGGCAAGGCAGCTGGTCCGGGCAGGTACCGCGGGCGTCCTGGCCGAAGGACACCAGCGCCCGCGCGTTCGGGTCGGGCGCGGAGCCGTCGGAGTTCACGGCCGGGCTCTGCACCGGCACGTAGTACCTGGAATCGGGCAACGTGTAGTCGGCCGGGTTCCAGACCGCGGTGATGACCGAGTCGTCCTTGCCGTTGCGCAGGTCGACGAACGACGTGAAGCTGTCGAAGTGGTTGTCGGCCGTGGAGGCCGGTGCGGCCCGCAAGTACCCGTCGTACGGCGCCGGGATCGAGACGTCCACCCGGTACTGCCCGCCGATCAGCGTGGCGGACGGTGCGACGACCACCTTGCCGGTGGAGTCCGTCGTCCCGCGGACGTGATGGCCGGCCGTGTCGGTGACCTCGACGACGATGCCCTGCTGTGGTGTGTCCATCGCGGCGTTGATCACGCCGGTACCGAAAAAGTCGCGCAGCACCTGGACCGTCAGCGTCCCGTCGGCGCTGGCGGCACCGGCCGCGCCGCTGGTCGCGACCATCGTGGCCGCGGCGCTGCCGGTCAGCAACAGGCCCGCCAATGCCGCGCGCAGTACCCGCCGATCCCCCGGTCTGCCGCGCCGTGTTCTACCGGCTCTGCTCATATTTGCCGCTGTCCCCTTTGAGGTTCTGTGCGCTCAGGCTGTTCCATGCGCTCAGCGTGGTCGTCCGATCGCAATCCGCTTCTAAATCGCCTCAGCCAACCAGAACACTGCGTAACAAAGACCTACACGCCGGGTGAAATGCTGGGTGAATCTGACCGCCTGTTAGCGTCCGGCGCCATGCGAAACCTGCCGAATCCGCGCACTCTGAGCCGTCGCACCCGATGGCTGGTTGGCGCCGGTGTCATTGCCGGAATAACTGCTGTCGCAGTGATTGCCGCGGTTCTTTTCCAAGATTCAGGCTCCGGTCCGGACAAATCGCGCGCATTGACGGCGGACGAAGCGAATCGATTGGCGATCACCCGGTTCCGCAATTACGAGACCGGCGGGCGGTCGGTGCGGATCACGGTGCCTGATGTGGCGGGCGGGCTGGTGGTCACCGCTTCGGTCGATTTCCGTTCCAAATTGGCGTACGGGGTGATCCGCGGGGAGGGGCGCAATTCGTCCAGCGATGGGCTTGTGCAGTGGACGCCGACGGTTGTCTCCGTTGCGCCGCTGGCGGATGCGCCGGATCAGGCGCCGACTACCCCGCCGGCGACTGGGTGGAGCAGCCGGCCGTTGCAGGCGAACGGGAGTGCGCTGGACAGTGCGTTGCGGATCGCACTGGGGCTGGGCAACGACCGGCCGGACAATGCGCAGTTACTGCCACAGAACGGTGCTTCGTGGCTCGGTCAGGAGACTGTGAACGGGCATGAGGTGGCGAGGATGAGCGGGCCGGGAGCGCGGGATCGGCCTGACACACAGGGCACTGTGCATTACTGGATCGCGGGGGACGGGACTATGTATCGCGTTCAGGTTTCGGTGGCTTCTGATCCGCAGCCGGTGGTCATCGACTTCGACACCCGGCCGTACACGCCCGTGAAACCTCTCCCCCGGTAAGCACCGCTTGATGTAGGAGCGTTTCTGGTGGCGGGTTCAGGGGGTGATTGCAACACCTGTCGGTTGAAGGGGTGTTGTGATGGG
>NZ_BAAAPH010000012.1:0-42889 GCF_039531045.1 Kribbella hippodromi
TACTGTCCAACCAAGCAAATCCACCCGGTGTTGCAACCACCGCGTGAATCCGCCCAGGGAAAGGCTCCCCCAACACCCCACGCTGCGGCGGGCGGCGGGCGGCGGGCGGCGGGCGGCGGGCGGCGGGGGTGCGGGGAATGTCGGGGTGGCGTGGGATGCTGGGTGGGTGGCTGCTCGTAGGGGTTCTGCGCCGAAGCTTGGTGACGTGTTGCTGGTGACCGGGGCCGAGTCGTTTCTGGCGGATCGGGCCGTCCGGTCGGCGATCGCGGCGGTGTCCAAGGGGACCGACGAGGTCGAGGTGACCGATCTCGACGCGGCGGCGCTGGACGTGGGTGTGTTCGCCGAGCTGACCGGGCCGTCGTTGTTCGCCACCGAGCGCGTACTGGTGGTGCGGGCGCTGGAGAACCTTCCGGCTGAGATGGCGCCGCACCTGATCGAGTACGCGGGCGCGTCGTCGGACGACGTACTGGTCGTGCTCGTGCACTCCGGTGGGCAGAAGGGCAAGGGCGTACTCGACAAGTTGCGGAAGGCATCGGTCAACGAGGTCGTCGCGACCGCGCCGAAGACGTGGGAGCTGCCGCAGTTCGTGGCGGGGGAGATCCGGTTGCACGGCGGTACGGTCGATGAAGGGGCGGCGTCGGCGCTGGTCGACGCGGTCGGGCACGATCTGCGGGCGTTGGCGGGTGCTTGTTCGCAGTTGGTGTCGGATTCGGGCGGTCAGGCTGTGACGACCGCGCTGATCGGGCAGTACTTCGGCGGTCGGGCGGAGGTCACGAGTTTCGCGGTCGCGGACGCGGCGATCGCGGGGCGTACGGAGCCTGCGCTGGAGCAACTGCGCTGGGCGTTGGACTGTGGGGTCGCGCCGGTGCTGGTGACGAGTGCGATGGCGGGTGGATTGCGCGGGTTGGCGAAGTACTCGAGCGCGCCGAGTGGGATGCGGGAGGCGGACCTGGCGCGTGAGGTCGGGGTGCCGCCGTGGAAACTCAAGCAGCTGAAGCAGCAGTCGCGTGGGTGGACGCCCGGTGGGTTGGCTGCCGCCATCAAGGCCGTTGCTCAGGCCGATGCCGACGTCAAAGGCGCCTCCGGCGACGCCGGGTACGCCCTCGAACGCATGCTCCTCAAAGTAACCGCCTCCCACGGCCGCCGCTGACCCACCGCCGCCCACGGGGCACCCCCAACCTCCTCCCCGCCACCGCCCGCGCTCCCGCCACCGTCCGCGCTCCCGTCACCGTCCGCGCTCCGGGCCACCGTCTGCGCTCCGGGCCACCGGCCGCGCTCCCGCCACCGCCCGCGCTCCCGCCACCGTCTGCGCTCCGGGCCACCGGCCGTGTCATTTCAGAGGTGAACCTCTCGGTTTGCCCCTTTGCGGGTCGCATGCGGCGGGTGAACGGGCAACCCGTGAGGTTCACCTCTCAAATGCACCCGGGGGAGCTGAGGGGGTTGGGCAGGCATGCGAAAACGATCGGTCGGTCCTGGGGACCGGCCGATCGTGGGGTTCGCCTGCGGGGCGTGAGCCCCGGTAGGTCAGAGCGAGGCGACCTTCTTGAAGATGGCCGACTTGCGGTTGGCTGCCTGGTTGGCGTGGATTACGCCCTTGCTGACGGCCTTGTCGAGCAGGCGGCCGGCCTTACGGGCGGTGTCCTGGGCCTTGTCGGCCTCGCCGGCCTCGACGGCCTCGTGAAAGCGGCGAACAGCCGTCTTGAGGGTCGACTTCACCGACTTGTTGCGAAGTCGCGCAGCCTCGTTCTGGCGGTTGCGCTTGATCTGGGACTTGATGTTCGCCACGGAGCAGAGCCTCGATCAGGAGTATGCGGTCAATACGGAAGGTGTTGCGGCGCACGGCAAAGCACCATCCGTGGGCGCGCGAAGGACCAGATTACCAACAAGGCGGCCCGAGCTCCAAACTCACTCCAGCTGGGGCGTACGGGCGGTGGGGGCGGGTCAGCGGGTGGCGGGTGTTTCGGCGGTGGATTTGAGCCGGACGAGGGTGGTGTGGATGCCGTCGGCGTTGCGCGGGGTGCGGTTGCCGAAGATCGGGCGGAAGAGCAGCCGGAGTACGCGGGGGCGGTGGTCGGTCCAGGATTCGGTGAGGTGGCAACCGGATTCGGTGTCGGTGAACTCGTAGTCCCAGCGCGAGATCGGGACCGGCCCGAAGGTGATGTCGAACGTGAAGCGCCGCCCCGGCTCCGCGATCACCACCTTGCCGAAGGTGAACCACCGGACCATCCCAACCCGGTTGTGCCCCACGAACCGCATCCCCGGCACCGGACCCGCCCCGGAAGCACCGGCGCCCGCGGACGCCCCGGCCGACCCGGACGCGCCGGCGCCCGCGGACGTGCCGGCCGACCCGGATGCACCGGGCAACCCGGCTGATCCGGATGACCAGGTGACCCTGGTGCATTCGGGGCTCCATTCGTGCATCCGGGGTAGATCGCTGACCAATCGATACAGTGCGTCAGCGGTCGACTGCACTGTGATGGACTCGGTCAGGTCGGGCATCGGGTTTTCCCTTGCTGTCGGCAGTTGCCTGGTCTGCTGAGCGTGACAGCACTGTCGCCCGGACGGCATACTCGGGGCCCCGTGACGCCGGTCACCCGCCGGCGCACTCGAGCGAACCCGAAGCGACCCCAAAAGCGAACCCCAGCTCCACCATCGCTCCGTCCAAGCCCTGGAGGAACTCCGTGTCCCGCAAACGTCAGGCGATCGTCGTCGCCTCCGCGCTGATCGCCGCCATGGCCGGCGTACCGGTGCTGGTGAACGCCGCCAGTGCCAGCCAGACCGCCCCGCCACCGGCGGCCGACCCCGAGGTGAAGCGCTCGGAGACCGGCTCGTACATCGTGCAGCTCGACGACTCCCCGGTGGCGGAGTACGACGGCGACATCGCCGGTCTGGCCGCCACGAAGGTGCTGCCGGGCGGCAAGCTGCTGAAGACCGCCGCGCCGGTCGTCGACTATGTGAAGCACCTCGCCGGTGAGCGCGACCAGGTGCTGACCAAGGTCCCCGGCGTGAAGAAGCTGTACGACTACAGCTACACGTACGCCGGTTTCTCCGCCGAGATGTCGTACGACGACGCGGTGAAGCTGGCGAAGTCCTCCGGGGTGAAGAGCGTCGAGCCGAACGAGATCGAGCACGCCGACACCGTCGACACCCCGCGCTTCCTCGGCCTGTCCGGCAAGGGCGGCGCCTGGCAGCAGGCGGGCGGGACCGACAAGGCCGGTGACGGCGTGATCATCGGCATGATCGATTCCGGGTACGTGCCGGAGCGGCCGAGCTTCGCGCCGATCAAGACCAGTAAGCAGTCCGACGCGCTGGTGGCGAAGAAGTGGAAGGGCACCTGCCAGGCCGGCGAGGAAGCGCCCGTGACCTGCAACAACAAGGTGATCGGCGCGCGGTACTTCGACAAGGGCATCGGCAACCGCCCGATCCCCGAGGAGTTCAAGTCGCCGCGTGACTACGGCGGCCACGGTACGCACACCGCGAGTACGGCGGCCGGCAACTACGGCGTCGACATGACCGTGATGGGTCGCGACTACGGCAAGGGCTCCGGCATGGCGCCGCAGGCCCGGCTGGCGATCTACAAGGCGCTGTGGGCGGTCGACGCGACCGGCGGCGGCAGCGGTACGGACGCAGACATCGTCGCCGCGATCGACGCCGCGGTGTCGGATGGCGTCGACGTCATCAACTACTCGATCTCCGGCAGCGGCTCGACGTACGTGAACGCGACTGGTCTCGCTTTCCTGCGCGCGGCGAAGGCGGGTGTGTTCGTGGCGACCAGCGCCGGTAACACCGGTCCCGGTGACGCGACGGTCGGCAAGACGTACCCGTGGGTGATGTCGGTTGCCAACGGCACCCATGACCGCGACGTGCAGACCACGGTGACGCTGGGCAACGGCAAGTCGTACGTCGGCGCGGGTATCGGTTCCGGTACGCCGCAGACGCCGGTGATCCTCGCGAAGGACGCCGGGCTTTCCGGTGCCGACCCGGCCAACCTGCTGCTCTGCCAGGCGGGCATGCTCGACCCGGCGAAGGTCAAGGGCAAGATCGTGGTCTGCGACCGCGGTGGGAACGCCCGCGTCGACAAGAGCCTGCAGGTGAAGAACGCGGGCGGTGTCGGCATGATCCTGCTGAACATCACGCCCGGCACGCTGGACAGCGACCTGCACTCGGTCCCGACCGTCCACCTCGACGACACCAAGGCGGCGGAGGTCAAGGCGTACGTGGGTGGTACCGCGAACGCGACGGCCACGATCAGCCCGGGTACGCCGGTCCGCGTGACCGCTCCGAAGGTGGCGAGCTCCTCCAGCCGCGGACCGTCCCCGGCCGGCAACGGTGACCTGCTCAAGCCGGACATCATGGCGCCGGGTACGAACGTACTGGCCGCGACGACCGCGTTCAGTGCGGCCGGTGGCGAGTACGCGTTCATGAGCGGTACGTCGATGTCGACGCCGCACATCGCCGGTATCGCGGCCGTACTGAAGAGCAAGCACCCGACCTGGTCACCGATGGCGATCAAGTCCGCGCTGATGACGACCGCGACCGACAAGGACACCAGCGGCAAGCCGATCCAGAACGACTCCGGTTCGCCGGCCACCCCGTTCGGGTACGGCGCGGGTCAGGTCCAGCCGAAGTACGGGATGGACCCGGGCCTCGTGTACGACTCCACGTACACCGACTGGACCAAGTTCGTCTGCGGTTCGGGGCAGGTGCCGAGTACGCATGAGCTGTGCGCCAACGGGAAGATCGACCTGAGTGACCTGAACTACCCGACGATCGCGATCGGGGACCTGGCCGGCAAGCAGACCGTGACCCGGACCGTGACGAACGTCGGCAAGACCCCGGAGGTGTACTTCCCGAAGGTGGAAGGGCTGAAGGGCCTGAAGGTCACCGTGACGCCGAAGCTGATGATCACGATGCCGGGCCACAGCACGACGTACAAGGTGACGTTCGAGAACAACGGCGCTCCGCTGGAGCAGTACTCGTTCGGCCGGCTGGTGTGGAAGTCGGCGAAGCACACCGTGGCCAGCACGCTGGCGATCAAGCCGCTGACGGTGAAGGCGCCGGTCCAGGTCAACGGAACCGGTACGAGTGGCTCGGTGCAGGTACCGGTCACCGCCGGGTACGCCGGTACGCTCAACACCACCGCACTGGGGCTGAACCCGGCAACGGTCGGCGAAGCCGCACTGAAGAACCCGGGCGGCGTCGCGTTCCCGACGGCGAGCCCGAAGGCCAATGACCACGTCGCCAAGTTCACCGTGAACGTCCCGGCCGGTACGACGTACGCGCGGTTCTCCACCTTCGATGCGGACTACCCGGCCGGTACTGACCTGGATGTGTTCGTCTACAAGGCCGGTACGACCACTCTGCTCGGTAGCAGCACCGGCGGCTCCGCTGAGGAAGAGGTGAACCTGCCGCAGCCCGCAGGTGGTCAGGTGGACGTGTACGTCGACCTGTACGCCGGTGCGAACCAGCAGCAGGTCAAACTGAACCACTGGCAGATCCAGAACGCGCAAGGCAACCTGACCGCTACACCGGCCAGCCAGCCGGTACAGGTAGCCGGACAGGTCGCAGTAACCGCCACCTGGTCCGGCCTGACTGCCGGCACCCGCTACCTGGGCCAACTCCACTACACCGACGGCGCCGACGGCTCCGGCTCCACCATCGTCCGAGTCGACAGCTGACCCACCAAGCAACTCAGCCCCCACACCCGATCAGGTGTGGGGGCTGAGCCCTTTATCGGAGCGATCAGGGTTTGACGAGCGCGATGGACTCGTCAGCCTTGCCGACGGCGATCTGCTTGCATTCGCCGGTCACGACGCTGCAGCGGAAGATCTTCTGCGCCGCCTTCGCGTCGTCGACCAGGACCACGTTGTCCGGGTCCTCGAAGACCCCCGCGCCGGCCCAGGTGGACTTGGCCGGGAGCTTCAGCTCGGTGACCTTGCCGCTGGCAACGTCGACGGCGAACCCGGCGCTGCTGACCATGGTGGCGCCATCCGGTGACATCGTCAGGTACGGCGAACGCGAGGTCTTGGGCTGGTAGCAGTACTCGCGCTTCACCTCGAGTCCGTTCGCGCCGAGCGTGGCGGCTTTGGCGCAGAACTTCTTGCCGTCGGCGGTGGTCGACATCGCGATGGTGCCGGTGCCGCGTTCCACGTCCGGCTGCAGCTCGTCGATCTTGACCGTGCGGGTGTCCTTCGAGCCGGGCCGCCAGACGGTCGCCGGACCCGGGTTCAGGCCGTGCTCGTTCATCCAGATGCCGTCCTTGTTCCAGCCGAACAACTCGAGGTTCCGGGTCCGGACGGTGATGCTCGACGTCTCCTTGCCGCTCTTGACGTCGATGACCACGACGCGGCCGGTCGGCTGGCCGTAGGTGGAGAGCGCCACGGCGACCTGCCGGCCGTCGGGCGAGACCCAGCCGGGGCCGGCGCCGAGCGGGCCGATCGGCCGGACCTTGCCGTCCGCCGAGACCACCGCGGCCTGCGACTTCTTCGGGTCGGGGTAGCCGGTGTCGACCAGCCAGCCGCCGTCGACCCGGGCCAGGACCCCGCCCTTCACCCCTGGGTTCCGGACCGTCTTGCCGCCGTCGTGGAGCACGGCCCACCAGGTGTCCAACGGGTTGTTCGGGTTGTTCTCCACGGTCACCGCGTACGGGATGCGCGGCGCCCCGTCCGAAACCGGTCCCATCGCCGGAAGACCGGCCACGGATGGTTCGTCGTGCTTGGTCAGGCTGCTCAGCAACGGCACGGCCATCGTCAGTACTACCGCGATGCCGGCCGCGGCCAGTGCCATCGGCATCCAGCCGCGGCGGGTGGAGGTGCTGGTGCTGTCCAGCTCCAGGCCTGGGCCGTGGGCGGAGTCCGGTACGGTGCCGGCCTTGGTGTGCAGGTAGTCGCGGAGGCGGGTCTCTGTGTCGTTCATCGGTGGTCCTCGAGTTTCTTGGTCAGAGCCGCGAGACCGCGCGACGCGGTCGCCCTGGCGGTGGATGCACTGATGCCGAGGAGGTCGGCGATCTCCTCGAACGGGAGATCGAGGTAGTAGCGCAGTACGAGCACCTCGCGGGACCGGGTGGGCAGTCCCTGTAGCGCCTCGCGTACCTGGAGGCGCTCTTCCCCGAGCACCGCGGTGCTCTCCGCGGAGTCGTGTGGCGCCTGGTGCGGAGGCGTGTAGAGGCGGGCCACTCGGCGGCGCCGGAGCGCGGACCGGCTCGCGTTGAGCACAGTCGTCCGCAGGTACCCGAGCGCTTTTCCGGAGTCCTTCAGCGGCCACCGCCGGTACAGCTGGGCGAACGCCTCTTGGACTATGTCTTCGGCTGTCTGTCTGTCGTCGATCACCAGGACGGCCAGGCGCACGAGACCGCGCCACTCCCGGCCGTAGAGCGCCGAGACGGCATCCCGTGCCTCGTCGGCGGCCTCTACCTGGTGAGGACGCTCGATACTCACCACTAGATTCGTCACACCCTTAGAGACGCCTGTCCGCCGGGAACGCTGCGTTCTGGTCAGGACAGTCTCTCGCGCACCCAGTCCAGGTGAGTCAGAGCGGACTGGCGCTGCCAGGCGCGGATGGTCGGCAGACCGGGCGGCGCGGGCTGCGCGGAGCCCCACCACTGCCCGCCGGCGATAGCTGCGATGAAGCCCGTGATCGCCTTGTCATCCGGTAGCGCAGGCAGCCGTACCGACTCCCGCATGTCCGCGTGCAGGATCACGGTGTCCGTCCAGCGTGCAGCCAGCCCCGGGTGCGCCCAGTCGATGAACACCACCCGGTCGTCGGTCAGGATGATGTTGTCCGCACGCAGGTCGTAGTGCGCAAGCGCTTTGCCCTCCGCCTGCGCCCGGAGCCCCGTACGAGCCAGTGCCGCGAGCTCCTCCACCCGGCCGGCCATCCAGTCGGGTACGTCGAGCTGGTCCGCCAGCACGTTCTCCCACCGGCTCAGGAACTCCCGGCTCCGCACCGCGACTACTGGTGCATCCGGCCAAGGCGAGGGGTCCAGGGCATCGGTCAGCTCCGCCACCGCCTCCAGTACCCGATCAGCCTCGGGCTGTACCCAGGGGTGTACGGGCAGTTGGCCGTCGATGTCCTCATAGAGCATCCCGACCCAGTCGTTGTCGTCGTACACGTCGTACAGCACAGGTACTACCGGCAGCGGCCCCATGCTCTGCATCGCGGTGATCTCGCGCCGGAACAGCTCAGGCGTCTTGGGGTTCAGCGACGTACCTACTGCCTTCACGAAGGCGCGGCGGCCCGTGGCAGTCACCAGGCGGGCGGCGACGCCGGGAGAGAAGCCGCCCTGCTGGGTGGTGGCGGAGATCACGGTGGAGCCGAGTACGCGCTCCACCCACGCCCGTACGGCAGCGGGCAGCTTCTCGTACGGCAACCGGACCCCCGCAGCATGCGCCATGCCAAACCACGCTAGCGGCCCAGCGCCACTGATTTTCGAATCCGCTGGACCCGCATGGGATGATTGACCGGATATCACCCGAGACGAACTGGATCCCCTCCGTGCCCGCTGTTCCCACGAACGTGCCGCAGCCGGGTCGTACCGACCCGTCGCTGATCCGGAACTTCTGCATCATCGCCCACATCGACCACGGCAAGTCGACGCTGGCCGACCGGATGCTGCAGATCACCGGGGTGGTCGACGACCGCTCGATGCGGGCGCAGTACCTGGACCGGATGGACATCGAGCGTGAACGCGGCATCACGATCAAGTCGCAGGCGGTCCGGCTCCCGTTCACGCCCGGACCGGACACTCCGGGCGGCCTGCTCGCCCCGGACGGCACCACGTACATCCTGAACATGATCGACACGCCCGGCCACGTCGACTTCACGTACGAGGTGTCGCGGTCGCTGGAGGCGTGCGAGGGTGCCGTGCTGCTGGTCGACGCCGCGCAGGGGATCGAGGCGCAGACGCTCGCCAACCTGTACCTGGCGCTCAACGCGGACCTGCACATCATCCCGGTGCTGAACAAGATCGACCTGCCGAGCGCGCAGCCGGAGAAGTACTCCGAGGAGCTCGCGAACATCATCGGCTGCGACGCCTCCGACGTACTCCGGGTGTCCGCGAAGACCGGCGAGGGCGTCGAGGAGCTGCTGAGCGAGATCGTCGCGCAGATCGAGCCGCCGAAGGGCGTCAAGGACGCGCCGCCGCGGGCACTGATCTTCGACTCGGTTTACGACACCTACCGGGGCGTGGTCACGTACGTGCGAGTGGTCGACGGCGAGCTGACCCACCGGGACCGGATCAAGATGATGTCGACCGGCGTGGTCCACGAGATGCTCGAGGTCGGCGTGATCTCGCCGGAGCCGAGCAAGACGCCCAGCATCGGCGTCGGCGAGGTCGGCTACCTGATCACCGGGGTGAAGGACGTCCGCCAGTCCCGGGTCGGTGACACGGTCACCTCCAACGTGCACGGCGCGACCGAGGCGCTCGGCGGCTACAAGCACCCGCAGCCGATGGTGTACGCCGGTTTGTACCCGATCGACGGCGACGACTACCCGACGCTGCGCGACGCGCTGGACAAGCTGCAACTGAACGACGCCGCCCTGCAGTACGAGCCGGAGACCTCCGGCGCGCTCGGCTTCGGCTTCCGCTGTGGCTTCCTCGGGCTGCTGCACATGGAGATCGTCCGCGAGCGGCTCGAGCGCGAGTTCAACCTGGACCTGATCTCGACCGCGCCGAACGTGGTGTACCGGCTCGTCATGGAGGACGGCACCGAGCACGTCGTCACCAACCCGAGCGAGTTTCCGGACGGCAAGGTCGACGAGGTGTTCGAGCCGGTCGTGAAGGCGACCATCCTGAGCCCGAGCGACTACATCGGCGCGATCATGGAGCTCTGCCAGACCAAACGCGGTCAGCTGCAGGGCATGGACTACCTGTCCGAGGACCGGGTCGAGCTGCGGTACACGCTGCCGCTGGCCGAGATCGTGTTCGACTTCTTCGACCAGCTCAAGTCGAAGACCAAGGGGTACGCGTCGCTCGACTACGAGCCCACCGGCGAGCAGGCGGCGCAGCTGGTCAAGGTCGACATCCTGCTGCACGGCGAGACGGTGGACGCGTTCTCCGCGATCGTGCACCGCGACAGCGCGTACGGGTACGGGGTCGCGCTGGCCGGCAAGCTGAAGGAACTGATCCCGCGGCAGCAGTTCGAGGTGCCGATCCAGGCCGCGATCGGGTCCCGGGTGATCGCCCGCGAGACCATCCGCGCGATCCGCAAGGACGTCCTCGCCAAGTGCTACGGCGGTGACATCACCCGGAAGCGGAAGCTGCTGGAGAAGCAGAAGGAAGGCAAGAAGCGGATGAAGATGGTCGGCCGGGTGGAGGTCCCGCAGGAAGCCTTCATCGCCGCCCTCCGCACCACGGACAGCGGAGAGAAGGCAGGCAAGAAGTAGTGCCGGTCGAGATTCCGCCCGGTCTGCTCGTTGTCGCGTCGCGCGGGCCGGACTGGGCGGAGTGGATCGAGCGGCTGCCGCGGCTGACGCGCGATCTGCTCGGCGAGTGGGAGTTGCGCACAGACGGCTCCCCGGCGTACGGGAACTGTGCACTTGTTGTGCCGGTGCTGACGAGTGACGGCCAACGCGCCGTACTGAAGGTGCAGTTCCCGCACTGGGAAGCCGAGACCGAACACCTCGCACTGCGGATGTGGGGCGGCAACGGCGCGGTGCACTTGTTGCGTGCGGACCCGCGGCGGTACGCGCTGTTGCTGGAGCGGTTGGAGTCGCGGGACCTGACCACGATCGATGCGCTGGACGCCTGCGAGCTCGTTGGTGCTACCTACAAGCGGCTGCACGTCGAGGCCGGGCCGCAGTTCCGTACGCTGTCGGGGGAACTGCAGCGCTGGGTGGAACGGTTCCGCAAGCTGCCCGCCTCGGCCCCGGTGCCGCACCGGTACGTCGAGCAGGCGATCTCCCTGTCCGAGGACTTCATCGCTGATCCGGCGACCGACGGGCGACTGATCCACACCGACCTGCACTACCAGAACATGCTGGCCGCCGAACGCGAGCCGTGGCTGGTGATCGACCCGAAACCGCTCTCCGGCGACCCGCACTTCGAGGTCGCACCGCTGATCTGGAACCGCTGGGACGAGGTCGCTGGGGCGGACGACCTGCGGTTCGCGATCCGGCAGCGGTTCTGGACCACGATCGACGCGGCGGGGTTCGACGAGGACCGGGCGCGCGCCTGGGTGATCGTCCGGCAGCTGCTGAACGTGCTGTGGACGCTGGAAGACGCCGGCACCGACGAGTCCCTGCCCCAGGACTGGCTGACCCGCAACATCGCCATCGTCAAAGCAATCCAGGACTGAACCCAACCCAGCGCCCGCCGGCGCCGAGTGCCCGGGGTGTGGTGGGTCCGTGGGGTCGTGAGGTGTGTGGGGTGGTGAAGTGCGTGGGGTGGTGAAGTGCGTGGGGTGGTGAAGTGCGTGGGGGGTGAGGTGGGTGCGCGGGATGTGTTGGGGCCGGGGGTTGGGGAGCACCTAGACTCGAGCTCGTGACCGTCGCCAATCGTCGTGCTCGGAGCCCCCGGGGGTCGGGGGAGGACCTGCGTGCTGCTCTGGTGGCGACCACGGCCGAGCTGCTGGAGACGCACGACCTCGACAGCCTGTCGGTGCGTACGGTCACCTCGGCCACCGGCGTCAGCCCGACAGCGCTCTACTTGCACTTCACCGACCTGCCGGAGCTGTTGCGAGCGGTCAAGAAGCGCTTCTTCACCGAGCTACGGGACGCACTGACCGCAGCCGCGGCTGACATTGCGGACCCGTCGGAGCGCGTGCGGGCGTTGGCGCTTGCTTATCTCGCGTACGCACGCGAGCACGTCGGCCAGTACGCGGTGATGTTCCACGCGCACCGCCGTACCGACGCCCCGAGTACACCTGCGCCGGAGCTGGTGGAGATCGGCTGGGCCGCCTTTGAGCCGCTGATAGACGCGGTCGGCGCTGTACTGCCCGCCGCTCCGGCTGACGAGGTGCGCGAGACGTCCGTCGAGCTCTGGCTCGCCCTGCACGGCCGGGCACAGCTCAGCGTCGCCATGCCCTGGTTCGACCTACCGGACGAAACCCGCTACGTAACGCGCCTCGTCCGGCAACTACTGGTCCAACCCACCTGAGCCGTACGGCGATCGCCCCGTCCGGCGACTGCTGATTCAACCTGCGTAAGCGGTCTTGCCTCCGTCGATGACGAGTTGAGAGGCGGTCAGGTACGGGAAGTCGTCGGACGCCAACGCCAGCGCGAACGTTGCGATCTCGTTCGCCGTCGCCATCCGCTGCAGACCGGGAACATGGGTCTTCCCGAAGTTGGCAGCCATCGCGTTCCACACCGGGTCCGGAACATTCATCATCCCGGCCAGTCGGCGGACGAAGTCGGTGTTCGTCGTACCAGGGATCAGGGTATTGATCCGGATGCCCTGCGCGGCGTAGTCATGCGCCGCCGACTGCACCATCCCGACCAGACCGCGTTTGGTCGCCGTGTACGCCGCCTTCTTCTCGGTGGTTGCGATCGCATTCGACGACGACGTGACGACAACTGTTCCACCGCCGCGCTTCAGCAGATGCGGCACCTCGTACTTGAGCGCAAGGAAGTTGCCGCGCAGGTTCGTGTTGGTCACGTCGTCCCACTCAGCCGTCGTGTACTCGTGAAGCGGCCGCTGCACACTGATCCCGGCGTTGTTGAAGCAGACGTCGAGCCCGCCGTACTTCGCCGCCACGCCGTCGACGAACTTCCGTACATCGTCCTCGACGCGAACGTCGGCCCGCAGATACGTAGCCTCTCCGCCGGCCGCCCGGATCTCGGCCTCGACTTTCCGCCCGAGCTCCTCGCGCCGCCCGCAGAACCCGACCTTCCCACCTTCGGCCGCGAACAACAGCGCCGCCGCCCGCCCGATCCCGCTCGTCGCGCCGGTGATCACCACGACCTTGTTCTCGAACCGCCGCCGCGCCGACGCCTCGATCGGTGGTGGCGCATCACCGCCCTGCACAAACGCCACCCCAGCAGCAGCCCCAGCCGCCGCGGCCGCAACCCCCACCGCACCAGTAGTAAGCACCCGACGCCGACTGTAACCCTCGCTCATCCTCACCCTCCTGATCCTGTGTTTACGGTTGTAAATATACACATGTAAATGTGATTCGTGAGACAGGTCTCGCTGCCGTGACTGACTGGCTTGTAGTTAGTAGGTAGTAACTACTAACTTGGAGGCATGGCTTCGGGGCGGATGACTCGGGATGAGCGGCGGGCGCAGGTCCTTGGGATCGCTGAGGAGGAGTTCGCGATCGCGGGGTTGTACGGGGCATCGACGGAGACGATTGCGCGGCGAGCCGGGATCACGCAGGCGTACGTGTTCCGTTTGTTCGGGACGAAGAAGCAGTTGTTTCTTGCGTGCGTGGACGCGGCGTTCGGGCGGATGGCGACGGCGCTGCTGCGGGCGGCCCGCGGGGCGCGGGGGATCGAGGCGCTGGCCGCGATGGGGCAGGAGTACTACGACATGCTGTCCGACCGCACCACGCTGCTGCTTCAGCTCCAGGGCACGGCCGCAGCCGCCGCGGGCGACGGGGAGGTCCGCGACGCGGTCCGCGCCAGCTTCGCCCGGCTGTGGCAGACGGTCGCGCAAACCGCGAACCTCGACCCGGTCACGATCAAGGCGTTCCTCGCCTTCGGCATGCTCCTCAACACCAACGCCGCCCTCGACCTCCCCCAAGTAGACGAACCCTGGTCCCACCAAGCCAGAACCCTCATCAACCCAGGCCTCTTCACCCACATCACCACCAAAACCAACCAATGAACACCCCACCACCCCACCCCACCACCCGCGACCAGCTGGTGGGGATGTTGTCGTCAGCGCATGGCCGGGGTTGGCGATGAGGGGCTTGGGGCGGGGGTTGGTTTGGTTTTTGGTGTTTGTGGGGTTGGCGAGTGCGGTGATCGGGAGTCTGGGGGCGCCGCTGATTACGGCGGTGGCGGAGGCGTATGGGGTGTCGCTCGCGGCTTCGCAGTGGACGTTGACGATCGCCTTGCTGGCTGGATCGGTGGCGACTCCGGTGCTCGGGCGGCTGGGGTCGGGGTCGCGGCGGCGGACTGTTGTGTTGACGGTTCTGGGAGTTGAGGTGGTCGGCAGTCTGTTGACCGTGATTCCATTGCCGTTCGCGTTGCTGTTGCTCGGGCGGGCGGCGCAGGGGTCGGGGCTCGGTCTGGTGGTGCTGATGATGGCGGTTGCCCGCGATCACCTGGACGAACAGCGCGCGGCACGGACGATCGCCCTGCTCTCAGTCGCGTCCACCGCCGGTATCGGCATCGGCTATCCGTTGTCGGGCATCCTCACCGACCAGTTCGGCGTACGCGCCGCCTATGGACTCGGACTTGTAGTCACAGTGGCCGCCTTAGTCGCTGCTGTCTTCATGCTGCCGCACGCGCCGACTCGCCCACCGACTACAACTCGGCCCGACGGCCCCACCCCCGCAAGCACATCCACCAGGTCTGACGTGCGCGGCGCCCCCGCAAGCACATCCACCAGGTTTGACGTACGCGGTGTGGTCTTGCTCGCGATCGCGCTCCCTGCGCTGCTCCTGGTCATCGGCGAGACCCGTCTCTGGCAGCACCACGCTGGGCTGGCTGTAGTCATCTTGGTTGCCGCGCTGCTGGTGCTGTTCGGCTGGGCCGTTCTCGAGGCGCGTACTGAACATCCACTGGTCGACGTACGCCTGCTCCGCCATCCTGCTGTTGCCGCCGCCAACGTGGTGATGCTGGTCGGCGGCGTCGGTATGTATCTGCTCTTCAGCCTGATCACCCGCTACGTGCAGACACCGACGGCGGCCGGGTACGGGTTCGGGCTGAGCACCTTTGAAGCTGGTCTGGTGCTGGTTCCGTTCTCGGTGCTGGGGTTCGTGGCTGGGCGGTTGGTGCCGGGGTGGCGGGAGTGGCTCGGCGCGCGGTTGTTGCTGGGGGCAAGTACTTCGGTGGTGCTGGCGGCGTTCGTGCTGTTCGCTGTCGCCCGGGCGCAGCTGGTACTGCCGATTGTCGCGATCGGCGTCCTCGGTTTCGGGGTGGGTGCGTTTTCGGCGGCGATGCCGGCGGTGATCCTCGCGGTGACGCCGGCCGCGGAGACTGCCAGCGCGATGAGCGTGAACGCGGTCGTCCGGAGCGTCGGCTTCTCGACCGGGAGCGCGCTCGGCGGCCTGATCCTCGCGGCGCACACCACCGGTACGTTCCCCACCGAGTCCGGCTTCACCACCGCCGCATGGATCGGCGCCGCCGCGACCACAGGCACCCTCCTGATCATCACCCTCCTCCCACTCAAACCCCGCTGACCCGGCACCACTAACCGCCCCGGGAGCTGGCCGAGCCGCTCTTCCGCGCCGGGAAGGGGCCGAGCCGCTCCACTGCGCCGGGAGCGGCCCGGGCAGCTCCACCGCGCCGGGCACCGGCGGGTCGGCTCCTCCATGCAGATGGGCTGGCCGGCGCCCGCGATCCATCACCGGGTTAATCGGTGGCTTGGGATCGGACGTTGAGGGAGGATGTTGGTATGCGGTTGCTGACGGTGAACGTGGTCGAGGAGTTGATCCCTGGGCCCAAGGAGACCGGGTTCACCGCGATCGACAAGCGGCCGCAGGCCGGGCGGGTCCGGGTGGGTGAGCTCGGGCTCGAAGGGGACCGGGTGTGCGACACCAAGAACCACGGCGGCCCGGACCTCGCGCTGTACACGTACGCCGAGGAGGACGCCGACTGGTGGGCCGCGCAACTCGGTCGCGACATCCCGACCGGGCTGTTCGGCGAGAACCTCCGGACCCAAGGCCTCGACGTGAACGGCGCGTTGCTCGGTGAGGTGTGGGCGATCGGCGACGAGGTCGAGGTGATGGTTCGGGCGCCGCGCATCCCGTGCATCACGTTCCAGCACCGGATGCAGGAGCCGCGGTGGGTCAAACGATTCCACCAAGCAGGCCGGCCCGGGGCGTACCTGAAGGTGCTTCGTACCGGAACCATCGGTGCCGGCGACTCGATCCGGATCGTCAGCCGGCCGGAGCACGAGGTGACGGTTGCGCACATGTTCGGCGAACAGGACCCGGCCAAGCTGCGGGCGATGCTCGACTCCGGCGTGGACCTGATGGACGAGCTCCGCGAAACCGCAAACCGGGTACTCGCCCGCGGCTGACCCCGCACCACCAGTTGCGACTTAGTCGCAGGTGGCTGATGATTGTGCGGTGCGCAAACTGTTGCCGGCTCCGGGGCCGCTGAGGCCGTTGGCGTTGGCCACCTTGTTGAGCCGGGTCGGCAACGGCCTGCTGATGACGATCAGCGTGCTGTACTTCACCCGCATCGTCGGACTCTCCATCGCACAGGTCGGCCTCGGGCTGACCGTGGCTGGGCTGTTCGGGTTGCTGGCGAGCATTCCGTTCGGGCATCTCGCCGACCGGCGCGGCCCGCGGACGCTGTTCGTCGTACTCAGCCTGCTGCTCTCCTTGCTCGCCCTGCTCTACCTGGTGATCGGATCGTTCTGGCAGTTCGTCCTGGTCGCCTCAGCGGTGACGGTGCTGGATCGCGGTTCGAACGCGGTCCGGTTCGCATTGATCGCCGGTGTCACGCAGGGGTCCGAGCGGGTCGCGGCGCGGGCGTACCTGCGTTCGATGACCAACATCGGCGTCACCGCGGGCGCCGGCCTCGGGGCGGTCGCGCTCTCGTTCGGTACAGCCGCGGCGTACCAAACGATGTTTGTCGTGTACGTCGTGCTCGGTGTGGCCGCTGCACTGGTAGTACTCGCCGTACCGCGAGTAGCCCCGCACCCGCGGACGGACGGACCCGTGTGGATCGCACTGCGCGACCGCGGCTACCTGGCGGTATCGGCGCTCAACGCCGCGATCTCGATCCACTACTCGGTGATCGACGTGGCCATCCCGTTGTGGGTTGTCGAGCACACGGATGCACCGCATTGGGCTGCCGCATTGCCGTTGATAGTGAACGCGGCCGGTGTCGCAGTGCTGCAGGTACGCGCCTCGCGCGGCATCGTCGACACCGTGTCCGCTGCGCGAGCCACCCGGACGGCCGGGCTGCTGTTGTTGGCGTCCATGGTGCTGTTCGCAACAGCGTCTGTCGGCGATGCGGTGGTGGCGGTAGTAGTGCTGGCAGTTGCGGCGCTGGTCCAGACGGCGGGCGAGTTGCTGCAGTCGTCCGGGTCGTTCTTGCTGGGATTCGATTTGGCCGCGGAGCATGCACAGGGGCAGTACCAGGGGGTCTGGAACACGAGTACGTCAGTGAGCTCGATGCTTGCGCCGTCGGTGATGGCACTGTTGCCGCTGGGGCTCGGCGTACCTGGGTGGATCGTGCTAGGCGGCTGGTTCGCGCTGACCGGCGTACTGTTCGTCCCAATCGTCCGCTGGGCAGCAGCACGTCGACCAGTCGTCGCGCACTAACGCCGGTGCATCAGCTGGTCGGCTCGCGGTAGCCCAGTGCGCCAGAGATCTTCCGGGCGGCCTCGATCGCGGCGGGCGCCATCAGCGCGACCTGTGCGATCGACTGCTCCAACGACAACGTGGAGATGCTGACCGCAGCCACCGCGGCACCGGTGTGATCGTGGATCACCGCGGCAACGCACCGGATCCCCGGCTCGTTCTCCTCGTCGTCAAGCGCATAACCACGCCCGCGGATCTGCGCCAGATCCGCCTTCAACGCCGCCGCGCTCGTATGCGTCAGCGGCGTACGCGCCGGCAGCCCCGTCCGGGTGATGTGGACGTCGAGCGTCTCATCGTCCTTCTCCGCCAGCAGCGCCTTGCCGATGCCGGTGCAGTGCAGCCAGATCGCCTTGCCGACCCGCGACGGCATCCGGTACGGCTTGGGCCCGTCCAGCCGTGCGACGTAGATCGCCTCGTCGCCGTTGAGCAGCCCGACATGCACCGTACAGCGAGTCTGCGCAACCAGATCGGCAAGCACCGGGCGCGCCACGGTCGCCAGGTCGACGTTCGTCAGCGCATGCCCGGCCAGCCGGAGCGCCTTCGGGCCCGGGTGGTACGAGCCGTCCTCCGCCTGTGCGACGAACTGGTGCTCGACCAGCGACGCCATGATCCGGTGCACGGTCGACTTGGCCAGGCCGGTCGCGTTCACCACGTCGGTGAACCGCGAATGCTCCAGTACCGCGTCGAGCACCATCAACGTCTTGTCGATGGCCGAGGGCGAGCTCATGTCCGACATCCTGCCACTCCCATCCACACCGCCCGGAGCTACTGTCCCGAGTCGGCGCGCTAGTGCCTCCGGCGCAGGTACTAGCGGGCCAGCCAGCCGCCATCGACCGCGAGTACGTGCCCGTTGACGTAGTCCGCCGCGGGCGACGCCAGGAACACCGCCGCGCCGACCACGTCCTCCGGCCGCCCCCAGCGGCCGGCCGGGATGCGCTCCCGGATCGTTCTCTCCCGATCCGGATCCGCGCGCAGCTCGGCGGTGTTGTCGGTGCTGATGTACCCCGGCGCGATCGCGTTCACCTGGACGCCGGCCGGACCCCACTCGTTGGCCAGCGCCCGGGTGAGCCCTGCCACCGCGTGCTTGCTGGCAGTGTAGGCCGGTACGGTGATCCCGCCCTGGAAGCTGAGCAGCGACGCGATCGTGACGATCTTCCCGCGGCCGCGTTCCGCCATCGCGGCGCCGAGCGGCCGGGTGACTGCCCAGGTGGAATTCAGGTTCACGTCGATCACGTGCTGCCAGTCAGCGGTCGCCGTCGTCGCGGCGGGCGAGCGCCGGATCGTACCGGCGTTGTTGACCACGATGTCGATGGTGTGTTGCTGCGCCAGCTCGACCGCCGTTGCCTCGACCGCGGCGGGATCGGCAAAGTCGGCGAGTACCACGGTCGGGTCGGGGCCGCCGTGCTGTTTGATCGCCTCCAGGGTGTCCTCGATCGCGGCGTCGCGGGTCATCAGGATCAGGTGGGCGCCGGCCGCCGCGTACCCGGCCGCGATCGCCGCGCCGATCCCACGCCGCGCCCCGGTCACCAGCGCCGTCCGCCCGACCAGACTGAACGCCGATGCCGGGCTGGAGGTTGGGGTGGGGCCGATCGTCATCGGAGGTCCCGGACGTCGACGCCGTCCATGTCGCCGAAGGCCTGGTTCTCGCCGGCCATCGCCCAGACGAAGCTGTACGACGACGTGCCGCAGCCGGAGTGAATCGACCAGCTCGGCGAAATGACAGCCTGCCGATCCGCGACGATCAGATGCCGGGTCTGGTCCGGTTCGCCGAGCAGATGCACGATCCGTTCGCTCTCCGGCAGACCGAAGTACAGGTAACACTCGGTCCGCCGGTCATGGGTGTGCGCGGGCATGGTGTTCCACGTACTCCCCGCGTGCAATGTGGTGACCCCAAGCACGATCTGACAACTGCGTACGCCATCAGCATGGATGTATTGGTCGATGGTCCGGCGGTTCGCGGTCTGCTGATCGCCGAGCTCGAGCCGATTGCCCTCGCCGGGGTTCACCTGCCTGGTCGGATACTCGGCATGCGCGGGCGCCGAGAACACGTAGTACGCGGAGTCCGGTCCGTCGAAGACGACGTCACGGGCGCCGCGCCCCACGTACAGACAAGCGCCGGTGCTCAGCTCGTACTTGGTGCCGTCCACGCTCACTGTGCCGGGCGCGCCGACGTTGACGATGCCGGCTTCGCGGCGCTCGAGGAAGAACTCGCTGCGGAGCTCCGGGTAGGTGCCCAGCGTCAGCGGCCTGTCGGTCGGGCGGGCGCCCGCGAGCACGATCCGGTCGTGGTGGCTGAGCACCGCGGTGACGGCGCCCGGGACGAAGAGGTCGTCCACCAGGTAGTGCCGGCGCAGTCCCGCGGTGTCGAGCCCAGGGACTTGGTCGGGATGAGTGGCATGCCTGATCTGCAAATTCACGGAACAAGGTTCTACTCACCGGAACATGCCGTCAAGCGCTGGAGTTTGTGGAACTGCGCTGGCAAATGTTCCAGGTTCCGTGACTTGACACTCGGTTCTGGTCAATGGAACCTGGCAGTCATTCGCCCACCCGCCCCTGGGGGATTGCCATGACTACTTTGGACTGGTCCGTTCTGGTCGGTTACTTCGTACTGATGGTGCTGATCGGTGTCTGGTCGCGTACGAAGATCAAGACCGTTGTCGACTACTTCACCACCGGCGGACGCATTCCGTGGTGGTTGTCCGGGATCTCGCATCACATGTCCGGGTACAGCGCGGTCATGTTCGTCGCGTTCGCGGCGGTCGCGTACTCGTACGGCATCACCGTCTATGTCTGGTGGGCGATGTCGATCGGGATCGGCGTCGGCATCGGTGCGTTCCTGTTCGCGGCGCGGTGGAACCGGCTGCGCGCGAAGCACGGTGTCGTGTCGCCGCTGGAGTACCTCGCCCGCCGGTACAACCTTCCGACCCAGCAGGCGCTCGCGTACTCCGGCGCCGCGCTGAAGGTGGTCGACATCGCGTCGAAATGGGTCGCGATCGCCGTACTGCTGAACGGTTTCACGGGCGTACCGATCCGGTGGGGCATCCTGCTCACGGGCGTGGTGACGATGCTGTACGCGACGCTCGGCGGTCTTTGGGCCGATGTGCTGACGGACTTCGGCCAGTTCGTGATCCAGTTCGGTGCGGGCGTCGCGATGTTCGTCGGCGTACTGCATCACCTGGACGGCGTACCCACCTTGTGGAAGATGTGGGACGAGTTGCCGGCCGGGCACGGGCATGCGCTGAACGGGCCGTACACGCCGGTGTTCCTGATCGCGTTCCTGTTCATCAAGACGTTCGAGTACAACGGCGGCATGTGGAACCTCGCGCAGCGCTACATGGCCGCGCCGTCCGGTACCGCGGCGAAGAAGTCCGCCTTGCTGTCATCAATCCTTTGGCTGGTTTGGCCGCTGATCCTGTTCATCCCGATGTGCGCGGCGCCGCTGCTCGTACACCCTGGTAAGCCCGAGCAGTCGTACGTCGAGCTGGCGCAACTGCTCTTGCCGAGCGGGCTGATCGGGTTGGTGCTGGCCGGGTTCTTCTCGCACACGATGGCGATGGTGGCGTCCGACGCGAACGCGATCTCGTCGGTGATCACGCGGGACCTCGCGCCGGTCCTCGTTCCGCGCGTACGCCGGCTGACCGATGGTGCGACGCTGAAAATGGCGCGGATCGTCACGTTCACGTTCGTCACCGGGAGCATGCTGATCGCGATCGCGACGAACGGTGAGGGCGTCGTACTGAAGATCGTCGTCGACCTGGTCGCGGCGACGATGGGGCCGATCGCGATCCCGTTGATGCTCGGGTTGCTGCCGTGGTTCCGGCGCAGCGGGCCGCGGGCGGCGCTGGTGTCCTGGGCGATCGGCCTGGTCGCTTGGGCGGTTGTGAAATGGGGCGTCGGCTCCACCGACCAGACCCTCGTCGTCGCGTTGCCGCTGGCAACTTCCTTGCTGGTGTACGCCGGGCTCGGCCTGCTACTGCCCGAACCCAAGCCGGCTGTCGACGAACTGCTCGACTCCCTGAACACCGACCCCAACTCACCCGCCGAGACACCCCACCCGGCGCCCACCCACCCCTGAAACACTGTCCCACAACACGGAACTGTCCCAGCGGCAACCGCCCGAGCCACGAACCGCCCGACTCTGAGGAGAATCTCGTATGCCGAACATCACCGTCGAACTGCTCTCCGGCCGCACCCTCGACCAGCGCCGCGAGTTCGTCGCCGCCGTCACCGACTCCGCGATCGCCATCCTCGGCGCCAAACGCGAAGCCGTTCGCATCGTCTTCCAGGAAATCGAAACCACCGACGTAGCCAACGGCGGCACCCTCGTCGCCGACGCCTGACCACCACCCTCCACCACCCGCCCCCCACCACTCACCCTTCCGCACTTTGGGAACCCAACCCCCTGTCCCTTCCCGCTTTGAGAACCCACCACGTACTTTCCGGCCGCCGAAACGCGCGGTGGCTTCCCAAAGCCGGGGCGAGCGGCCGCGGGTGTGGGGGCTCCGGATGGTGGACTTGGGGTGGGTGGGGTGGGGCGTGCGGTTAGGGTGGCGGGTATGCGAGTTGGGGTTTTCGGTGCGACCGGTCAGGTCGGTGGAGTGATGCGTGAGCTGCTGGTGGAGCGTGGCTTCCCGGTGGACGAGGTGCGGTTCTTCGCCTCGGCGCGGTCGGCGGGTACGACGCTGGCGTTCGGTGATCGGGAGGTGACGGTCGAGGATTCGGCCACCGCTGACTTCACCGGGCTCGAGCTCGCGCTGTTCTCCAACGGGAAGACGGCGTCCAAGGAGCTCGCGCCCAAAGTCGCCGCGGCTGGGGCGGTCGTGGTGGACAACTCGTCCGGCTGGCGCATGGACCCGGACGTACCGCTGGTCGTCTCCGAGGTGAACCCCGAGGACCTGAACACCATCCCCAAGGGCATCGTCGCGAACCCGAACTGCACCACGATGGCCGCGATGCCGGTGCTCGCGCCGCTGCACCGCGCCGCCGGTCTGACCCGGCTCGTGGTCTCGACGTACCAGGCGGTCTCCGGTTCCGGTGGCGTCGGCGTGAGCGAGCTGGAAGACCAGGCGCGGGCGCTGTCCGTGGCCGGCGGTGCGCTCGCCCGCGGTACCGACGGGATCGCGCTGCCCGAGCCCAAGGTGTACGCCGCGCCGATCGCCTTCAACGTGCTGCCCTTGGCCGGATCGATCGTTGCCGACGGCACCGGTGAGACCGACGAAGAGCAGAAGCTCCGGAACGAGAGCCGGAAGATCCTGCACCTGCCGGACCTCCCGGTCGCAGGGACCTGCGTGCGGGTGCCGGTCTTCACGGGTCACTCGCTCAGCATCCACGCCGAGTTCGCGGAGCCGATCACGCCGGAACAAGCCACCGAGCTCCTCGGCAAGGCACCGGGCGTCGCCGTCACGGACCTCCCGACTCCGCTGCTCGCAGCCGGCCAGGATCCGTCGTACGTCGGCCGCATCCGCCAGGACCAGTCGGTCCCCGGCAACCGCGGCCTGATCCTCTTCGTGTCGAACGACAACCTCCGCAAGGGCGCCGCCCTGAACGCAGTACAAATAGCAGAACTCCTCGCCAATCGCTGACCCGGTGGAAGCAGCCGGGCAGGCGGATGCACTGCTGCCGGACAGACAGTGAGGCTGGGGCCACCGTTGGTAGCTGTTGCGGAAACGTGATGGAGAAGCTGTACGTGGGCAGGCGAGTGCCATGGCCAGGACCAGCCGTAGCAGTTACCCTCCGGTTTACTTGACCCCCACTGGAGGCCAGTCATGAAACCTGTCGCCGATTCCGGCCAGCTTGCACTGCTCAGCAGCCGTAAGGACACGATGGCCCAGATGTTTCTGGACCGGGTCGCGGCGACCCCGGAACGGGAGGCGTTCCGGTTCCCGCGGGGAGACGAGTGGAAGTCGGTGACCTGGCGGGAGACCGAGGAGCTGACCCGCCGGCGTGCGGCCGGGCTGATCGCGCTTGGGCTGGAGCCGGAGCAGCGGGTCGGGATCGCGTCCAGCACCCGGATCGAGTGGATCGAGTGCTACCTCGCCGCCGTACTGGCTGCCGCCGCGACGACCACGATCTACCCGTCGACAATCTCCGCGGACGTGGCGTTCATCGTCTCGGATGCGGACGTGCAGGTGGTGTTCGCCGAGGACGCGGAGCAGGTGGACAAGCTCCGCAAGCACCGTGCGGAGACACCGTCGCTGCAGAAGGTTGTGCTGCTCGACGGGCAGCCGGCCGAGAGCGACGGCGACTGGGTGATCACGCTGGCCGACCTGGACGCGCTCGGCGCCGAGTACCTGACCGAACATCCGGAGATTGTTGACAATCGACTGGCTGGGATCACGCCGGACCACCTCTGCACGTTGATCTACACCTCCGGCACGACCGGCCGGCCGAAGGGCGTCCGGCTGCCGCACTCGGTCTGGACGTACGAGGGCGCGGCCGTCGAGGGCATGCGCGTACTGAGCCAGGACGATCTGCAGTTCCTGTGGCTGCCGTTGTCGCACGTGTTCGGCCAGGTGCTGGTCGCGGTGCAGTGCCAGATCGGATTCGCGACGGCGGTCGACGGGCGGATCGACAAGATTGTTGACAATGCGGCAATCGTGCAGCCGACGTTCATGGCCGCGGCGCCGCGGATCTTCGAGAAGGCGCACGCGCGGATCCGGACGATGATCGAGTCCGAGGGCGGTGCGAAGGCGAAGCTGTTCGCCTGGGCGTTCGGCATCGGCGCGAAGGTGTCGGTGCTGCGGCAGGCGGGCAAGGAGCCAAAGGGTTTGCTGGGTGCGCAGTACGCGGCGGCCGACAAGCTGGTGCTGTCGAAGATCCGGGACCGGTTCGGCGGACGGATCAGGTTCTTCGTGTCCGGGTCGGCGGCGCTGGACAAGTCGCTGGCCGAGTGGTTCCACGCGGCCGGTTTGCTGATCGTGGAAGGGTACGGGCTGTCCGAGACGGCGGCGGGGTCGACGCTGAACCGGCCGACGCAGTACCGGCTCGGCAGTGTCGGGCCGGCCTTTCCCGGCACGCAGATCAAGATCGCCGAGGACGGCGAGATCCTGATCAAGGGCGACGGCGTGATGAGCGGGTACCACAACCAGCCGGAGCAGACCGCCGAGGTGATCGACGCCGATGGCTGGTTCCACACCGGCGACATCGGTCACTTCGAGGATGAGTTCCTGTTCATCACCGACCGGAAGAAGGACCTGTTCAAGACCTCCGGCGGCAAGTACGTCGCCCCGCAGGTGATCGAGGGCCGGTTCAAGACCATCTGCCCGTACGCGAGCCAGTTCATTGTCCACGGCAACCAGCGCAACTTCGTCTCCGCGCTGGTCACGCTGGACCCGGACGCGATCACCGGCTGGGCAGCGGCGAACGGCCTCGGCGGCAAGCCGTATGCGGAGATCGTCACCTCCGACGCCGCCCGCGCCATGGTCCAGGGCTACGTCGACGAACTCAACGCCACCCTGAACCGCTGGGAAACCATCAAGAAGTTCACCATCCTCGACCGCGACCTCACCGTGGAGTCCGGCGAAATGACCCCCAGCCTCAAACTGAAACGCAAACACGTCGAATCCGAATACGCCGACCTACTCGACAAGATGTACGAGTAGCTACCGCCTTCAGCCGCCGCGGACCAGACCCCCGTCGCGCCACCGGCGAAGGTTCGCCAGGACGCGGGCATCGCCAAGCGCCCGCACCAGGGAGTCATACAGCTCGGCCTCGGCGTTGACGACAACCGATCCGCCCTCGTCGGACAACTCAACGACAACCCGGCTGGCTCGATCCCACACCGTCGCGTCATACGCCCACGGCGCAAAGGCGGCGAAAGCCGCCCAACCGTCGTGGTCACTCCGCATGACCCCCGTCCGCGCGTAGCCCGAGTCCTCTACGCGCCCGGACACACCGGCGAGGTGCCGAAGTACGTCAGCCGCAGCCAGAACGTCAGCCGGCCAGCTTTCATCGGTGACGGGCACGTCGGTCTCGTACTCAGCCGCGAGCTCGCGCACCACTTCCAGGATCACACCGCAAGCGTCCGTGATTTGCTCGCGACTCCATCCGTCGCTCGCCAGCACATAGCTTGAGGCTCGTTGGTCGTGCGTCCGCTTGGTTGTCATCGGGTTATGGGTGGAGGAACTTCTGGATGGTCTGGACGTATTCGAGTGGTTGTTCTTCGTCGATGGAGTGGGCGGCGTGGGGGAAGATTTCCAGGGTGGCGTGGGGGAGGCGGGTGGAGAGGTCGCGGGGGATGTCGAAGCCGACCTGGCGGTCCCAGAGGCCGGCCAGGATCAGAGTGGGCACGTCGAGGGCGGCTAGGTCGTCGGCCAGGTCGGGGCGCTCGTTGCCGACCAGGGCCATCGCCATCTCGCTGTTCCCGGCCGGGGCGTTCACATCGGCGGGCGGGATATTCGTCGGGTCGTGATAGAAGAAGTCGGCCACATCCCCGCTGCCGGCGAGCACGGTGATGGCGGTGACGGTGCGTTCGATCGGGTCGGTGAGTGGGGCGAGCTGGGTACGGAGCTCGGTGCGCTCGGCGTCGGTCAGGAACGGATCAACCGCACTTGGCCGCATTGTCCACAATCCTGGATGCAGTGGGCTCACGATCGGTGGTGCGTGCAGGATCAGCCGGTCGACCTGGTTGCGGTGGGCAACGGCGTACTCGGCGGCCAGTAGACAACCGAAGGACACACCCCATGGCACGATCCGATCGAGCCCGAGTGTCGTACGCAGTTCCTCCAGGTCCGCGACCAGTTGGTTCATCGTGTACGTCGACGGGTCGGCTGGACGCGCCGTACGGCCGCATCCGCGCTGGTCGTAGAACACCACCGGCGCTACCTTCGCGAGTTCGTCGCCGACCGACCGTTCGACGCCGTACGCGCTCTCCCCGGGCCCACCGTGCAGCAGCACCAACGGCACGCCACCGCTCGCCGCCCCGGCGACCCGCACCCAGTGCTCGACCCCACCCACCACAACAGTCCGCTCGCCGTCACTCAGCATGACGGCGAGCATACGCGCCAACGGCTCAGCCCGACCGCAGATTCACCTGCGGCGGGCTGGGCGGGTGCCGGCGAGGGTGTGGGAGGTCTTGCCAGAGGGGTGGGGGATCAGGCCGTAGTAGATGCGGGGTGCGCCGTCGAGTTTCAGGGTTACGTTGCCGTTGGCAACAGGTAGGGTGCGGGACTGCCCGATCGCGTCGACTTCGCGCACAGTCGCGCCGGCCGCGACCGAGAGCGTGGTCTTGGTCGGCCAAGGATCGACCCACACCTCAGGCGCCGGGAAGTGCCAGTCCGTCCGTTGGCCGGCGGTGTTGAGGATGTACCCATCGGCCCGATTCCACAGCACAACAGCCGGCCCGGAGGGTGTGTCGAACCACAACCCGAAGGTCTTCGGGTCGGCGAACGTCAGCCGTCCGCGGAAGACTGCCTGGTCGAAAGTGCGGGCCGCGTTCGCGTACGCCAGCAGCGACGGCTTCGGGCTCAGATCGCGGTTCATCAACCCGTAGTGGTACTCGACGTTGTCCGGATCGGCGACCTGCGGCATCCCCAGCACACTGTCGTGGAACTGATACCAGCAAACGCACTTGATCCCTTCCGCCTTTGCCAGCGCCAACGTCAGCAGCACGTTCTCAGCCGCATGCCGGTACGTGTCGTGCCACCAACTGTTCGGCTTGGTCGGGGCGTACGCCTCGGTCAGCCAGATCTCCTTCTCGCCATGCACCGCCATCAACGCCTTGAGCTGCTGCAGTCCGCCGTAGAAGTTCCAGTACGTGCCCGCTGCGCCGGTATCCCAATCGTCACCCGGCGGTACGTAATCAGGTGTGAAGTTGCCACGCCCCGGGTGGTACGCGAACGCGTCGATCAGGTCCCACCCGCCGGCCGCGATGAACTTCTCGACCCACGGTTTGTCCATCCCGGCCAGGCCGTTGTTCATCAGTTTGATGGTGCTGCCAATGGCTGCCCGGCGTTGGTATACCGGACGCAGCGCCTTGTCCAGGTACGCCTGCGCGGCGGTGCCGGTGTTGAACGGCCGGTTCAGTTCGTTGCCGACCTCGAAGTACCCGGCGCCCGCGCCGACCGCGACTGCCAGCTTGTCGGCGGCCCAGGTGGCGGCCGCCTCGTCGGTGACGTCGAGCGACGGCTGCAGCTCGATGTTGTGCCGCATCCCGCGCGCGTCGAACGCCGACGGCGGCAATCCGGGCCCGCCGTCGTACGCGATCCGGACCAGATCGATCCCCACCTTCTGCCACAGATCCAGTACGGCCGTCGCGTTCGGCTTCTGCAACCACGGATAGTTCGCAATGCCGAACATCCCGCCGGCCTGATACGTGTACGCCGGCAGCACCGCCAGGTTCGTCCGCGCGAACGCCGAATCCGCGCCGGACCGAACCACCACCTCGGCCAGCGCGATCCCACTCGCCGGAGCAGTCAGATTGAACGTGTACTGCCACGTCCCCGCCGCGCCGACATTCCCGCTGACGGTGGAGGCAGCGAGCTGTACGCCATCGAAACTGCGCATCGACAACTCAAGCTGCACCGACTTCGCCGCACCGCCGTTCGCCACCAGTGCGGTCAGCTGCATCGCCTCGCCCGCCGACGCGTACACATTGAAATCGCGATTGGTGGTCAGCTCCAGGCCGAGCTCCTTGCCACGCCCGATCGTGGCGGTGGCCGACGGCCGGGTTTCGGAGAAGAAGAAGTCGGCTTGGCTCGTCCAGCCACCGGCCGGATCGACCACGCCGGGCGCGTGCACCCAGGTCGCGTTCGTCCACGCCTGCCGCGATCGCTCCAGCAGGAACAGCCCGTGCATGCTGCCCCACGTGGAGGTGTGCGCGACGCCGATGGTGTCCTCGTACGGAATGCCGCCGCCCGCGTCGCGCACCCACTCAGTCACCGGAATGTAGTCGTCGGGCGCAGTCGGCGCCTGAATCGCACGGCTGAACAAGAACCCATCCGGTACGAGAGTGCTCGCGCCGGTGATCCGCCACTCGAGGTGAGCGTGGTTCGTGCTGACGCTGAACCAGCCGGTGACAGTACTCGAACCAGCGGCAGCGTCGAAGGTGTAGTCCATCCGGATCGCGGGCGTACCGTCCGGGAGCGCGCTCAGCGTCGGCGTACCGCCGGTCGACGACTGAATGCCGGTGACGCTGTCCTTGATCTGGAACTTCGACCCGGCGGACCGCGTGACGCCACCAGCGTCACGGATCGCGAGCCGGCCGCCCGGGCTGGCCAGCAGGCTGATCCCACCGGCTGTCAGCGTCACGTCGCCGGCCGCGGCGAACGCCCGCACCGGGGTTGCCTCGGCGACCAGTACGACCCCCGCGGCCAGCGCGGCACCGAGAAATCCACGCCGGCCAAACTGCCCCGGCTGCCCCGGCTGCCCCGGCTGCCCCGGCTGCCCCGGCTGCCCCGGCTGCCGTGATGGCGCTACCTGCCCCGGCCGCCCGTCGTGGTGCTGCGGATCGGTCATGCTCAGCTCCTCTGATAATGCCTATCTTCAACCTGAGTGACCGGAACGCTGTCAGACCACTCCGCCTGCGTCAAGAGGTCATTGCGCAAACGGAAGAGCTGTACTAGGGTCTCGCGCAATCGCTGCAGATAGGCATTATCAGTACGAGCACGATCACCACGGAGGAACGATGGCACCGAAACCTCGCCGGGTCACCCAGCGCGAGATCGCCGAGCTGGCCGGCGTCAGCCAGACCACGGTGTCGGTGGTGCTGAACGACCGCGACGGCAGCAACGTGCGGATCCCGGACGCGACCCGCGCCCGGGTCAAGGACGCCATCGAGAAGCTCACGTACGTCGCCGATCCGGCCGCCCGCCGGCTGGCCGGTCTGGACAACCAGATCATCGGCGTTTTCACGTACGAGGCCGCGTTGTCGCCGGAGAGCATGGACTTCTACGGCCCGCTGCTGAACGGTCTTGAGCGCGCGGCCGAGCGGATCGGCTGGGACCTGCTGTTCTTCACCTCTTCACCGGTCGAGAACGGGACGCGCAGTCTGTTCCACCGCAAGACGCGGCTCCGGCTGACGGACGGCTGTGTCCTGCTCGGGCAGCAGATGGTCGCGTCGGAGCTGGAGCGGCTGGTCGCCGAGCAGTTCCCGTTCGTCGCGATCGGGCGCCGGGACGAGACGGCTGCCGCGGTGCCGTACGTTGCCATCGACTACGTGACGCCGACGGCGGCGCTGATCGACCAGGCGGCGGCCGCGGGGCATCAGCAGGCGCTGTACGTCCATCGCGGCCGCGACACCCCGACCGCGCGCGACCGGCGCGGCGCCGTCGAGGCGGCTTCGGCCGAGGGCCGGCTGGCGTTCCTGCTGGTCGGCGAGGAGCGTATCGGTGACTTGCCGCGGCTCGCCCGGGCGACCGGCGCGACCTTGATCATCGCCGAGGACGCCTTCCTGATCGAGGATGTCGTGCACGCGCTGTCGGCCGCCGGCGTTTCCGTACCGGACGAGGTTTCGGTCGCCGCGCTCGGTGAGGTACGCGGTCATCGCATCGAAGGACGCCGGCTGGCCGGATTCCATGTACCGCGCGAACAGCTCGCGGCGGAGGCCCTTGACCTCTTGCAACTACTGATCGGCACTGAGCCGGGGGAGTGGACTGATTTGGACACCCAACGGTTCCTGGTCGCCGGCGTCGAGCCGGGCGAGACGATCATCGTGCGGACCCCGGAGAGCCCGGCGCCGGGGGAGGAAGCGTGATGACGAAGCTCAGCACCGAGGTGGCGATCATCGGCGGCGGACTCGGGTCCGTGGCGGCCGCGCTGGCGTTGCTGCAGCGGGGCCGGCGGGTAGTGATGACCGAGGAGTACGCGTGGCTCGGCGGGCAACTGACCTCGCAGGCGGTGCCGCCGGATGAGCACATCTGGGTCGAGCAGTTCGGCATCACAGCCCGGTACCGTGCGCTCCGTGACGGGATTCGTCAGTACTACCGCGACCACTATCCGCTGACCAGCGCCGCACGCGCGGATCGGGAGCTCAATCCGGGGCGTGGACGTGTCAGTCGGCTGTGCCATGAGCCGCGGGTGGCCGACGCGGTCATCACCGCGATGCTCGCGCCGTACCGGTCGAGCGGTCGGCTGACCGTACTGCAGCCTCGCGTTCCGATCGCCGCAGACGTACGCGATGGGGTCGTACGCAGCGTGACCGTCGCGGACCCACGTACTGGCGAAGAGACCGAGATTGCCGCGGAGTTTGTTGTCGACGGCACCGAAACCGGCGACCTGCTGCCGTTGACGGGTACGGAGTACGTGGTGGGCGCGGAGGCACGCGCTGATACCGATGAACCGAGCGCGGCCGAGATCGCCGATCCGACCAACGTGCAGTCGATCGCCTGGTGCTTCGTCTTCGACCATGTCGCGGGCGACCACACGATTCCGCGACCGGACGACTACGACTTTTGGCGCTCGTTCGAGCTGCCGTTCTGGGGCGCGCCGATGCTCTCCTTCACGGCGCCGAACCCACGCACCCTGGTGCCGGAAGAGCGGACCATGAACGTCAACCCGGCCGCCGACGTCACCGGCGACCCGCGGTTCGACGCGGGCGATCGGGATCTGTGGCAGTTCCGCCGGATCACCGCCCGGCAGAACTTCGCGCCCGGTGCGTACGACAGCGACATCGTGCTGGCGAACTGGCCGCAGCTCGACTACGTCAGCGGCTCGATCATCGACACGGACGATCGCGAAGTACATCTGCGGGCCGCGAAGGCGCAGTCCCGCGCGTACGTGCACTGGTTGCAGACCGAGGCACCCCGCCCGGACGGCGGTCATGGTTGGCCGGGCCTACGGTTGCGCGGGGATATTGTTGGTACGACCGACGGTTTCGCGCAGGCGCCGTACATCCGGGAGTCGCGGCGGATCAAGGCGTTGACCACGATCCGCGAGCAGGACGTCTCGATCAAGGCGCGGGGGTACGACGGTCCGGCCCGGTTCGACGGGTCAGTCGGCGTGGGCATGTACCGGATCGACCTGCATCCGTCGACCGGCGGCGACAACTACATCGACGTCGAGTGCGCACCGTTCGAGATCCCGCTCGGCGCGCTCGTCCCGGTGGCCACCCAGAACCTGGTTCCGGCCGCCAAGAACATTGGTACCACCCACATCACCAACGGCGCCTACCGGCTGCATCCGGTGGAGTGGAACATCGGCGAATCGGCCGGCGAACTGATCGCCTTCTGTCTGGACCGCGGCCTCGCGCCGCGGCAGATCGCGACCGGCGACGCCCTGGTCGAGCAGCTCCAGGGCCGGCTGACCGAGGCCGGCGTCGAACTGCACTGGCCCGAGATCGCCGGCTACTAGGTCGTGCCTGGTCATCCAGCGCAACCTAATCCCGAGGCGCCTGACGCGCCGTGAGTACGAAGGACCATCTGATGATCACAGCAAGGAAGCTGCTCGGCGCGCTGGCGCTGACCACGGCCGTGACGCTGACCGCCGCATGCGGCGCGTCCGGCAGCTCCGGCAGCGGCGCGGCGGCGGGCAGTACCGACGTGAAACTGCGGATGACGGTCTGGACCTCGAACGAGGATCAGCTCAAACTCTTCAACAGCATCGGCGACGCGTACAAGGCCGAGCACCCGGAAGTCACCTCGATCACCTTCGAGAGCCTGCCGTTCGCGGACTACAACACCACGCTCACCACCCAGATCGCCGGCGGCAACGCACCCGACCTGGCCTGGATGGGCGACCTGTCCAAGGACCTGATCGGCTCGGACGCACTTGTTGGCCTGACCGACAAGTTGAAGGCGACGAACGGCTGGAACTACGACGACCTGGAGGACAGTGCGACCAAGGAGTTCAGCCGCGACGGCAAGCTGTACGCCTATCCGTTCTCGAACTCGCCGTTCGCGCTCTACGTGAACAACGATCTGCTCGCCAAGGCGGGCCAGAAGATCGACCCGAAGACGCTCACCTGGGACCAGGTCGCCGCGGCCGGTGCCGCCGTACACGCCAAGACCGGCAAGGCCGGCTTCGTCGTCCGCGACTTCGACTACACCGCGTGGAACATGCTGGCGACGGTCTGGACCGGCTTCGGTGCTTCGGCCTGGAGTGCGGACGGGAAGACCTGCGAGTTCGGTAGCCCGCAGATGCAGCAGGCGTTCACGTTCCTGCACGATGCGGCGTTCAAGACGAAGGCGATGCCTGGTCCGGGTACGAAGGCGGACTTCTTCGCCGGTGACGCCGCGTTCACGGTGGCTCAGGTGTCGCGGGCGTCGCTGCTGAAGGGCTCGTTCAAGTTCGGTTTGTATCCGCTGCCGGCCGGTCCGGCGGGCAAGTACTCGGTGCTCGGTCAGGCCGGGGTCGGTGTACTTGCCGGCAGCAAGTATCCGGACCAGGCCACGGACTTCCTTGCGTACCTGACGAATCCCACGAACGCCGAGAAGTTGGCGCAGTTCTTCCCGCCGCCGCGCAAGTCGCTGCTCACGGGTGAGAAGCTTGCCGCCAACAACAAGGTGCTGTCCGCGGCGCAGCTGCAGGAGGTCGTGGTCGACCAGCTCCCGAAGGCGGTCACGCTGCCGAACCACACGCAGCCGGCCGAGATCGCCCAGAAGGGCAAGACCGCCCTGGACGCGCTCTGGAAGCCGGATGCCGACATCCCGGCCGTACTGAAGTCGGTCTGCACCGCGATCGATCCGATCCTGGCGAAGTGATGGCGTACTGGACCACCCGCCGCCGGGACGTCCTGACCGGGTACGTCTTCATCGCACCGCAATTGCTCGGGGTGCTGGTCTTCGTGCTCGTGCCGGTCGGGATGGCGATCTGGTACAGCCTGAACAAGTGGAACGTCTTCACCGGTCGGCAGACGTTCGTCGGCGGTGACAACTGGGCGGCGCTGGCCTCCGATCCGCAGTTGTCATCGGTGCTGCTGGCAACGGTTCTGTTCTCCGGTGGCGTCGTGGTCCTGAACATCGGTCTCGGTCTGCTGATCGCGGTCCTGCTGAACCGGAGATTTCGCGGCGCGACCTTCTTCCGTACGCTGTTCTTCTCGCCGGTCGTGGTGTCGGTGGTCGCCTGGACGCTGGTCTGGGGGTTCCTGCTGCAGGACAACGGCGGGATCAACGGCCTGCTCGGCGCGGTCGGTATCGAAGGGCCGAACTGGTTGCAGCACGGTGACACCGCGATGGTGTCGGTCGTCATCAGCCAGGTGGTGCGCAGTGTCGGCGTGAACATGGTGCTTTTCCTGGCGGCGTTGCAGGGCGTGCCGTCGGAGCTGTACGAGGCCGCGCGGATCGACGGTGCGCGCCCTCGGTCGATCTTTGCCCGGATCACGTTGCCGTTGATCTCACCGACAGTGTTGCTGACGGCAATCATCACGGTCGTGGGCGCGCTGCAGTCGTTCGCGCAGATCGCGGTGCTGACCGGTGGTGGACCGGAGCTGAGTACGACCGTGCTCGTGTACTACGTCTTCCAGCAGGCCTTCGAATTCAACAACATCGGGTACGGGTCGACGCTCGCTTTGATGCTGCTGAGCTTCGTGATGGTGCTGACCTTGCTGCAATGGCAGCTGCGCAAGAGATGGGTGTTCCATGAACAGTAGACGTTCGTTGATCCGGCGGGCGCTTCTGGTGGCAGCACTGGCCGTACTGGCGATACCGTTCGTCGTACCGACGGTTTGGATGATTGCCGCGTCGGTGAAACCGTTACCGGAGATCTTCAAGTCACCGCCGTCATTGTTGACGGAGCATCCGACCTTGGCGGCGTACGGGGAGGCGTTCAGCTTTCAGCCGTTCGCGCGGCAGTACGTGAACAGTTTGTACATTGCTGTGCTGGTCACGTTGATCACGTTGCTGGTGTCGAGCCTGGCCGGGTACGCGTTCGCGCGGATCAAATTTCCTGGTGCGAATGCGCTGTTCCTGGTGGTGCTGACCGGGTTGCTGGTGCCGAGTGAAGTGACGATCGTTCCGTTGTTTCAGCTGTTCAAGCAGGCTGGGATGATCAATACGCATTGGCCGTTGATTCTCGTGACTTCGCTGGCGGCGCCTTGTGTGCTGGCGACGTTCATCATGCGGCAGTTCTTCATCGCATTGCCCGCTGAATTGGAAGAAGCCGGTCTGCTGGATGGGCTCGGTCGGCCCGGGATCTGGTGGCGGATTTGTTTGCCGTTGGCTCGGCCGGCGTTGTCCGCGGTGGCGATCCTGACCTTTCTTGCCTCGTGGAACTTGTATCTGGAGCCGACGGTTTATCTGACGTCACCGGAACTGTTCACGTTGCCGCAGGCGCTGACACGGTTCACGGACGCGTACGGCGGCGAGATGTGGAACACCCAACTCGCCGCCGCCACGATGACCGTACTCCCGGTGCTGATCGTCTTCGTCGTAGCCCAACGCCACTTCGTCGAAGGCCTTGCACATTCGGGGCTGAAATGACGTGTGCGCGCGGGCGTCGACGTTGGTCCTCGAGCAAGATCAGGTGCTGACGCGGCTCGCTGATCCACCCCAAACCGGTTTGGGGTGGATTGCCTGTCCGAGGCGGGCATCTCGACGCCCCAAACCGGTTTGGGCGGGCCGCTAGCTGGACGAGCGGGCGTTGTTCAGGTGGGTGGTGGCGATTGCTTCGAGGTGGGTGAGGTCGGAGGCGACGGTCGCGTACGTGTAGCCGGCGGCGAGGCGGCGTTGGGCAGTTTCGCCGTCGGGGGTGTGGATGCCGGCTGCGACTCCAGCGGCGCGGGCGGTCTTCGCGATCAGCTCCAGGGCGGCGTCGAACTCTTCCGCGACGTCTGGGTCGCCGGGGTAGCGCCCGCCAACCGCCAAGCACAGATCAGATGGGCCGACGTAGATCCCGTCCAATCCAGGCGTCGCGCAAATCTCCGCGACGTTCGCCAAACCCTGCGGCGTCTCGATCATCGCCAGCACGACAGTCGCCGCGTCAGCCTCCGCCGGCACCGGCCCGATCCGCAACCCAGACCGCATCGGCCCATAAGACCGCACCCCACCACCAGGAGCCCTCAAGACACCACCGGCGGAAGCACCTGCACTACCCGCGTTGGCGGCGGCGGGAGCGCCCGCGCCGCTTGCGGCTCGGGCTGATGGATAGCGGGCGGCGGCGACAGCGCGGGCTGCGTCGGCTGCGGTGTCGACCAGGGGCACGATGACACCCGCCGCGCCGGCGTCCAGTGCCCGGCCGATGGGCGTCGGGTTGTTGGCCTCGACCCGCACCAACCCGACTGTGCCGGTCCCCGCACCACCCGGCGTACGCAACGAAGCCCCGGCATCGATCGCCATCAAGTTGGTCAGCAATCCCTGGTACCCGAGCAACCCGTGCTGCCCGTCGAGCGCCATATAGTCGTAGCCGATCCGGGCGATTCGTTCCGTCGCGACCGGTGCGTCCAGGACCACCCAGTACCCGATCAGCTGTTCCCGCGACCGCAGCCGCTCGGCGAAGTTTCCGGCGTTCAAAGCACTCTCCTTCATCGGTTGTACGACGGCATCGGGCCACGCAGCCGGCGCCCGACCGCGTCGCACGCCTCCAGTACGGCAGGCGGCAGCGCCCCGGCGCGCAATGCGGTGATGTTGCCACGCAGATGTTCGGTCCGCGACCCACCGATCAGGACCGAGTCGACGCCGGGCCGGTGCGCGACCCAGCGCAGCGACAGCTCGGCAAGGGTGATTCCTTCGGTCTCGGCGAGCTTGGCCAGTTCGTCGACCGCCTCGAAAAGGTCGGCATTCCAGTACCGGTCCGCGTACATCGCCGCCAGCCGCGAATCCCCGAACCGCCCGTGCTCCGGCCGTTCCTCGTACCGGTGCCGCCCGGTCAGCAACCCACCGCCGAGCGGATTGTAAACAATAGACCGCAACCCGGAGGCAAGCGCCGACTCGACGTACTCCTCCTCGATCCGCCGCGCCAGCAGGTTGTACAGCTGCTGCGCGACCACCGGGTGCGGTACCCCGGCCGCATCGGCGACGCGGCGCAGTTCGACGATCTGCCAGGCGGCGAAGTTGGACACGCCCCAGGCAAGGATCTTGCCCTCGGCAAGCAGTTCGCCGATCACGCCGACGGTTTCCGCGAGCGGTGTCGAACGGTCCGGTTGATGCAGGTAGAACAGCTCGACCCGATCCGTACGCAGTCGACGCAGGCTCGCCTCGACACATCGCCGGACGCCGTCCCGCGACAAGGGGGCCGCACCAGCAGCATCCGGATTTGGTATACCAGCCTTGGTGGCCAGCACGACCTCGTCGCGCCGGGTCCGCAGCAGTTCGCCGAGCATCGACTCGCTGGCACCACCGGCGTACCCGTTGGCGGTGTCGATCGCGTTCACGCCGAACTCCAGCGCGATACCGATCATCTCCGCCGCGACCCGCTCGTCCACGGTGTCGCCGAACGTCATCGTGCCGAGCACGATCGGTGGCAGCGTCATGCGAACTTCCCCCGCGGCACGTGCACGTACTTGATCGCGTCCCGGTAGTACGAGTACGAGATATGCGCGTCGCCCGCTTGGTCAACCACCACGGTCGGGTACGACATCTCCGCCCCACTGCGCTTGCGCGGGAGATCCTTCTCCGGGCCGAGCGTGCTCTCGTTCTCCAGATCGAGTACGCGCGTCCAGGTCAGGCCGGCGTCCCGCGAGCTGAACAAGGTCAGCGGCAGTCGCGCCTGCCCCCAGACCGCGTGCCGCTCCAGCGGTTCCGGCTCGCCCGGTGCGGTGATCTTGTGCTTCTCGCTGTGCATCGGCCCGTCGCCGAGCGGCGCGTCGGCGGGCGCGGCGACCGGGTTCGCGACCATCAGCAGTACGCCGTCGCCGGCGTTCGCGACCTGGATCGACGAGTTGTTGTTCGGTACGTCGAGCGGCGCCGGTACTGTCCACGTCTTGCCGTCGTCGCTGGAAGTGGAACGGTATACCGCGTCCGCCCACCGGCTCCGGAAAAACCCAGCCAGCTCCCGCCCGCCATCGCGGCCCTCGCCGTTGCCTTCCCTGTCCCCGTCGCCACCGTCGCCACCGTCGCCACCGTCGCCACCGTCGCCACCGTCGCCACCGTCGCCAGCGTTGGCGTCGGCGGCGTTGTCCAGGGCAACGATGCACATGTGAACGGCGCCCGTGCTGTCCGGCACCTCGACCTCGGACCAGGACGCGCCACCGTTCTCGGTGATCGCCACCGCGCTGGTGTCCGCATCGCCCCGCCACTGCCGGCCGGGCAGCTGATGACAGTGGAAGATCGGCAGCAGCCAATGCTTGTCGCTCAACTGCACCACACCCTGCCGGACAAACGTGCCCGCGGTCCCGAACAGAGTCTCCGGCTCGCTCCAGGTCGCGCCGAGATCGGTCGACCGCTGCTGCACCACGATCGCGGTGTCCTGCGCGCCGTACTCCTGTGACGTGTACGCGATCCAGAGCTCACCGGTCGGCAAAGTGGCCAGCACCGGGTTCTGCTCGGAGCGGCTGTCGTCGCGCGAAACGCGCACCGGCGCGGTCCAGCTGTCAGTACCAGCCGGGCGCCGGGAGAAGTAGATGTATATGTCCGGCTGACCCTCGGTGGAGCCGCCGAACCATGCGCAGCCAAGCGAGCCATCGGGCAGCCAGGCGAGGAAGGATGCGTGATTCTCGGCGCAAGGCGTCGGGATCAGGGCTTCGGACAGGTCGGGATCGGCGGCATTCGGCCGGACGGTGCCATCGGCCCGGACACTCGGAGTACTCATGTCAGCTCCACGAATCGGCGGAAAGCGTTCACTGCGCTCTTCGCGCAACTCTAGCAGCGTCTTTCGCGCAAGTCTTTGGTACGCTGGGCCCCCGACCGGAGGAGAGGAGTTCACCGTGGCGGGCACCGATACGGGCACTGCGACCGGCCGTCAGACGGGCAGTCAGTCAGACAGCCAGATCAGCAGTCAGACCGGCCCCGAGGCCAGTACAGCGTCCGGCGCGACGACCGGCCCACAGGCCGGCCTCGACCGGCCGCTGCGCTCCCGGGAGCGGCGGGAGGAGATACTCCGGCTGGCGACCGAGAGCGGGCTGGCCAGTGTCGAACAGCTTGCCGAGTGGTTCGGTGTGACCGCGTCCACGATTCGCCGCGACCTCGCGCGGTTGAGCGAAAGCGGCCGGCTCGCGCGGACGTACGGTGGCGCGATCGCCGTACCGAGCTGGACCGAGCTGTCCTTGTCACAACGTGACACCGAGGCGCACGGCGCGAAACGCGCAATCGCCCGTTGGGCCGCGGCTCAGATCGAACCGGGTAGTTCGGTTCTGCTCGACGCCGGTACGACCGTCGCCCTGGTCGCCCGCGAACTGCCCACGGCCGCGAATCTGACCGTCACCACGGCAAGCATTCCCGTCCTGGGCCATGTACAAGGTCGCGACGACATCACCACGCACTGCCTCGGCGGCCGGCTGCGCGCGATGAGCGACGCGTTCGTCGGCCCACTGACCGAAGCCGCGCTGGACCGGATGAGCTTCGACGCCGCGTTCCTCGGCGCCGACGGCGTGACCAGCGACGGCGGCCTCTGCGAAGCCGAGCTGGAACAGACCAGGCTGAAGGAACTGATGGCCCGGCGCGCCAACACCGTGTACGTCCTGGTGCATGCGGCGAAGCTGAACCACCGCCCGTTCCGGTCCTGGGCACGGCTGGACGGTCCGTTCACGATCGTCACGGACGACGAGGCGCCGACCGACGTGGTGGAGGAGTTCCGCAAGGCCGGTCGCGATTTGGTAGTCGTTCCGCGTGAGCCCTCACGATGACGCACCGACCAGCCCGGAGCACACGACCGCCAATCACACCCGCCGACGACCCGACCGCCGCACTTCGCGGTACGCCGCTGCCGACCACTCACGCCGACGACCTGACCGGGTCAGTGCGGGGTGCGGGGCTGCCGATCGCTCATGGCGATGACTTGACCGGGTCAGTGCGGGGTGCGGGGCTGCCGATCGCTCATGGCGATGACTTGACCGGGTCAGTGCGGGGTGCGGGGCTGCCGATCGCTCATGGCGATGACCTGACCGGGTCGGTTCGGGGTACGCGGGGGCTGACGATTCACGCGGATGATCTGACCGGCGCGGCCGAAACCGCATCCGTCTTCCGGCACCTCACGCCGTACGCCCCGACGCTGCAACTGGGGCTCACCGCGCCGGGGTTGACGCCCACCGCGTCGACGGACCGCATCGGACCGGACTCGACGTCGGACGATGCAGGCGTGATGGTGATCGATCTCGATACAAGGCAGTTGTCGGCCGGTGAGGCTGAGCGTTGTGCTCGTACCGCGCTGGCGACCACCGGCGCGCCGCTGTTCACGAAGCTCGACTCGATGCTGCGGGGCAACTACGCCGCCCACCTGCGCGCGCTCGACCCCGCCCACTACCCGGTCGTGCTGACTCCCGCCCTCCCCACCACCGGCCGCACCGTCGTAGACGGCACTCTCCAAATCCCCGGCCGCACTCCGATCAACCTGCACGATGCGCTCTCGGAATTCCCAACGCAAAGCATCACCCCCGCGACCTGGCAAGCCGAGGCGGCGGTTCCGTGGCCAATGGAACCTGGTCGCATCGCGATCGCGGACGCCACTACCGACGAGGACCTGGACCGTCTGGTCGCCGCCACCTGGCACCTCCCCGGCATCCGCTACGTAGGCGCCGGCGGCCTGGCCGCCGCCATCGCCCGCCACCTGACGACTTCTACGCCCCAACCGGAAGGTCCACGCCAACCGGGTGATCCCCGCCAACCGGGTGATCCCCGCCAACCGGATGATCCCCGCCGACCAGAAGGGTCGCGGCACCCGGAAGGGCTGCGCCACCCGCGCGCTCGGGACCGGGCAGTCACGACGACCGCTGCCACCGGAGTTGTGTACGTGGTGGGCACTGCCGAGCCGGTCGTACGCGCGCAACTCGATGCCCTGCAGGAGATTGCCACCGTTGAGTGCGTGACTGTCACCCTCGACGAACTGCTTCCGATGGACAAGCTGGCACAAACTCTCGACTCCGGCGGCACCGTCGTCCTGCAGGCGCCCGTGACACCGGCAGACCCGGCGATCATCACCAACGCCCTCGCCGCCGCGACCTTCGAACTCCTTGCGCAAAGCAACGTTCAACCCGCTCTCGTGCTGACCGGCGGACACACCGCCCGTACGGTCCTGACCGCTCTAGGCATCAACCGCCTGACCGTCACCGACGAGATCCACCACGGCGCCGTACTCCTGCACACACCCGACGGCCGCCCAGTAGTAACCCGGCCCGGCAGCTTCGGCACCCACACCTCCTTCGCCACCATCCACACCACCCTCACCACCACCGACCTCACCACGACAAAAACCACCGCCAACCACACCGCCGACAGCAGCACCGCCGGCCCTACCACCGCCAATCGTGCTGCCGACAGCGCTGCTGGTCGTACGACCGCTGATCGTGCTGCCGACAGCACTGCCGGCTGTACGACCGCTGATCGTGTTGCCGACAGCGCTGCTGGCCGTGCCACCGCTGATCGTGGTGCGGACAGTGCTGCTGGCCGTGCGACCGCTGATCGTGGTGCGGGCAGCGCTGCTGGCCGTGCGACCGCTGATCGTGGTGCGGGCAGCGCTGCTGGCCGTGCGACCGCTGATCGTGCTGCGGACAGCGCTGCTGGCTGTACGAGCGCTGATCGTGCTGCCGACAGAACCGCCGGCCGTACTGCCGCTGATCGTGCTGCCGACGGGACCGTCGGCGGGCGCGTGCACCGACCCTCCTCCCGCCCGGAAGGCGATGACATTGTGACTACTTCAGCTCGTCCGGAACTGCCCTGGATTGCCGTCACCATGGGGGACGGTGCTGGTGTCGGTCCGGAGGTGTGTGTGGGCGCACTGCTCGCCCCCGGGGTTGCCGAGCTGTGCCGGCCGGTGGTGATCGGGGACGCGGAACGGCTTCGGCAGGCGGCCGTGATTCTCGGGGTTGAAGCAGACGTGGTCGCGGTGAAGCAGGTCGACGACGCGGTGTTCACACCCGGCCGGATCAATGTCATCGATCTCGGGTTGCTGCCGGCTGATCTGCCGTGGGGTGCGATCAGCCCGGTCGCGGGCGATGCGGCGTACCAGTACGTACGCGTCGCCGCCGAGCTCGCCCAACGAGGTGATGTTGCGGCGATCTGTACGGCCCCGTTGAACAAGGAGGCCCTGCACGCCGGCGGACATCTGTACCCGGGGCACACCGAAATGCTCGCCGAGCTGACCGGTACGGAAGAGGTGTCGATGATGCTGTCGACGCCGACGGTCAAGGTGATTCACGTGACCACGCACATCGGGTTGATCGACGCGGTTGCGCGGATCGAGCCGGGGCTGGTGGAGCGGACGGTTCGCCGTGGGTACGCGGCGATGCGCAGCGCGGGGATCGCCGAGCCGAGGATCGGGGTCTGTGCGATCAACCCGCATGCGGGCGAGAACGGGCTGTTCGGGTACGGCGAGGAGGCCGAGAAGATCGAGCCCGCGATCACCGCCGTACGCGCCGACGGGATCGATGCCCGCGGCCCCCTTCCGGCCGACACCGCGTTCTTCCTTGCTGGGCGGGGGGATTACGACCTGATTGTTGCCATGTACCACGATCAGGGCCACGGGCCGGTGAAGGTACTGGGCATCGACACCGGGGTGAACATCACCGTCGGCCTGCCGGTGATCCGCACCTCGGTGGACCACGGCACCGCCTTCGACATCGCAGGCAAGGGCACCGTCGCCATCGACAGCATGATAGAAGCCCTCCGCCAAGCCGCCGACCTCTCCAAATCAACCACCCCATCCACCACCCCAACCACCTGATCCACCACGCAGAGCCGGCTGGTCTACGGAGGCGCGACGCGCGAGGTTCACCTCTCGCGTGGCGCCTCCACCCGCCGTATGCAAGGCGTGAAGCCACAACCCAAGAGGTGAACCTGCCCGGGCGCGGGCGCGAATACGGGCCGGTGCCGGATACGGGCTGATGCCGGATGCGGATGCGCGTGCGGGCGCCGGTGCCGGATGCGGACGCGAATGCGGACCGGTGCCGGATGCGGGTGCGGATGTGGGTGCGGTTGCGGGACGCGGTTGCGGTTGCGGTTGTGGGATGCGGATGCGCGTGCGGGCGCCGGTGCCGGATGCGGATGCGGGCGCGGGGTGCGCGATGCGGATGCGGGGTGTGGGTGCGGATGCCGCCGGAGCGGACGTTCGTGCCGGAGCGGATGGAGGTTCGGAACATCAGCCAGTCATCAGGAGCCCACCTCACGGGCGGGACGCACCCTGCGTAACACCGCTGCCGCGCAGTACGCACCCAGCGGCGTCACTCGGCCTAGCGGCTGGCGGGATATGTGCCTGCTGGCGGACTGCAACACGCCAGCCGTGAAACAACCCGGCAGTGGTGAGACAACCCGCCAGCGGTGAGACGCAACCCGCTCGCCAGCCACCCGCCCAACCGCCGCCATCCGCCGCACTCCGCCACGCCACGCCCCTCGGCGCCCCTCCGTGCCGCGCCCTTCCGTGCCGCGCCCCTCCGCGCCCCTCCGCGTCCCGCCGTGCCGTGCCGCGCCCTTCCGTGCCGCGCCCCTCCGCGCCCCTCCGCGTCCCGCCGTGCC
>NZ_BAAAPH010000012.1:42985-66783 GCF_039531045.1 Kribbella hippodromi
TTCCGTGCCGCGCCCCTCCGCGCCCCTCCGCGTCCCGCCGTGCCGTGCCGCGCCCCGCCCCCTCCGTGCCGTGCCGCGCCCCGCCCCCTCCGTGCGCTTGATGTCCGTTGGCAGGGCTGTTCAGTTGTACCGTGCCACTCGCGGGTCGGTTACAAGAGTGGATCTCCACTGTTGTTGTGGGTTCTCCGGCGGTATACGGGTGGAGAACGCACAAGGCGAGTGGAGAACCTCCCGGCGGACAGTGGTTCGCGGGGTGGGGGATCGGGGTTAGGGGAGGGCGGGGGCTACTTGGACGTCTACGCCCTGGTTGTGGAAGGGGGCTAGGGACTCGGGGGTGGCGGTGGTGTCGGTGATTAGGGTCCAGCCGGTGGGGAGGGGGGCCCAGGCGTGGAAGGGGCGGTGGCCTAGTTTGGCGGCGTGGGCCAGGACGTAGGTTTTGGCCGACTGGGCGGCCATGACTTCCTTGATCCGGGTTTGCCGGAGGTCCGCCTCGCAGATGCCGTCGAAGGCGGAGATGCCGTCGCCGCCGAGGAACACGCGGTCGAAGGTCATGCGTTCGAGCGCGATTTCGGTCAGGGGACCGACGAGGCCTTGGCTGAGGTGCCGGAGCGTGCCGCCGAGGCATTCGACGTGGACCTGCGGTGCTTCGGCCAGGATGACCATTGCGTCCAGGCTGGTGGTGACGACGGTGACGCCTTCGCTGGTGCGCAGTTCGTGCGCCAGCGCGCTGACCGTCGAACCGGCGTCGAGCAGCACCGTCTCGCCCGGCTGGATGTCGGCCGCGGCCCGGCGGGCGATCGCGCGCTTGGCTTCGAACGCCTCACCGAGCCGCTGCTTCATCGACGCTTCGTTCGAGGTGAGGATCGGGATCGCGCCGCCGTACGTACGCGCCAGCTCGCCCGCGCGGGTGAGCTCGGCCAGGTCGCGGCGGATCGTCGACGTCGCGACTTGGTATACCGCGGCGAGTTCGGCGACCGTACCGAGGCCGACGGTCTTCGCCCGCCGGACGATGTCCGCCCGCCGATCAGCTCCAGGCAGTCTCGTCACGCGGACCTGAACCCCCGTTCGTCGAGGAACACCGTCAACCCACCCACCACACTGACCCCGAAGAATACGGCCAGTGCGGGGTAACGGCCCATCACGTACGACAGCACCACCGCGACCGCGACGATCGTGAACGTACCGGCGGGGTGCGACAGCGCGTACCACCACGCCGTCCGAATGGTATACCGGGCCGGACCGCGGTCGCGGACATGGAAGTACGGGAGATGGACGACGGTGGCGGCGATCATCGCGCCGGCAGCGACCGCGAGCGCGAACATCACCTGGCCGAACGGACCGCCTTGGCCGCGGGCGATCATGCCGTCCGCGACCAGCAGCAGCCCGACGGCCAAAACGGTATACCCGAGCGCGTTGGCGCGGACCAGGTCAGCGCGCACCTCGGTCCAGAACAACCGCGCCGTACGCTGCTCCTTGCTCTCCGGATCGGTCAGCCAGCGGCGCAGTACGGCGTACACCGCGGCGGTCGCCGGGAAGGCCCCGAGAACGATGCCGCCGGCAAGAGTCGTACCGAGCCAGAGCAGGTTCAGCCAGGCCAGCCGGGCGATCCAGTCACAGATCGCCGCGACGCCGGAGTTGACTCTGATCATCCCTTGACCGCGCCCGTCAGGATGCCCTTGCTGAAGTACCGCTGCGCCCACGGGTAGAAGCAGAGGATCGGTACGATCGCGAACACCATCGTCGCCGCCTGGATGTTGACCGGATAGATCTCGTGCCCGTGCGACTGGATCTGCTGGAACGACGCGGCGTCCGCGTCACCGGCGATCAGCAAGTTGTACAGGACGAGCTGGATCGGTGCCATCGAACGGTCCCGGAAGTAGATCAGCGGGACCAGGAACGAGTTCCAGATCTGCACCGCGTAGAAGATCGCGATGGTGGCGATCACCGGTCGCGACAACGGCAGGTAGATCCGCCACATCACCTGCAGATCGTTGGCACCATCAACGAACGCGGACTCCTCGAGCTCGTCCGGAATCGTCCGCAGGAAGGAGATCGTGACGATCAGCAGGAACGTACTGAACCCCCACGGGATCACCATCACCAGCCAGTTGTCGACGAAGCCGAGCTTCTGGTTGACGATGTACGCCGGCACGATGCCGGCGTCGAAGATCCAGGTGACGATGAAGCCCATCAGGATCGCCCCGGCGCCGAAGAGCCGCTTCTTCGACAGCGCGTACCCGGTCAGGAACGTGATCAGCACCGAGAACGTGGTGCCGGCGATGGTATACCAAACCGAATTCAGCAACCCGCGCAGGATCCCGAGCCGGGGCGTACTCAGGATGTACCGGTAGGTCTCGATGTTCAGGCCCTTCGGCCAGCCGAACACGTGGCCGGCGGCAACGAAGCGCCCGTCCGACAACGACACCGAGATGATGTACACGAACGGGTAGACGCACAGCAGCGCGATCACCACCAGAATCGTGGCGTTGACCGCGCCGAACGCGCTGAACCGTGACTGCTGCGCTTTGACCGCCATCTAGAACAGCCCCGAATCGTTGACCTTCTTGGCAGCCCGGTTGGCCGTCACGACCATCACCAGCGCGATCACGCCCTGGATCAGCCCGACCGCCGCGCCGTAGCTGTAGTTGGGGAACCCGCGGGACGCGAACGCCTGCCGGTAGACGTAGGTCTGGATCACGTCGGCCGTCTCGTACACGCTCGGGTTGTACATCAGCAGGATCTTGTCCAGGTCGACCGTCAGCACCTGGCCGATCGCCAGGATCAGCATCACGATCATCATCGGCCGGATCGACGGCAGCGTGACGTGCCACATCTGCTTCCACCGGCCGGCGCCGTCGATCTGGGCCGCTTCGTACAGCGCGGGGGAGATCGAGGCCATCGCCGCGATGTAGATGATCGTGCCGTACCCGAACGTCTGCCAGACGCTCATCCCGACGTACAGCGGACGGAACCAGCCCGGCTCCGCGAAGAAGAACACCGAGTGCCCGCCGAACGCCTCGATCACCTTGTTCACCAGGCCGCCCTGCGGTGACAGCAACGTGTAGAGGATGCTGACCAGCACCGCGGACGAGATGAAGTACGGCACGAAGCTGAGCGTCTGCACCGACTTCTTCAGCCACTTGGTGCGTACTTCGTTCAGGAACAGCGCGAACACGATCGGCACCGGGAACGAGAACAACAAGGTGCCAAAGGCAAGGATCACCGTGTTCTTGACCAGCTTCAGCACAGCCGGATCGGTCAGGAACCGGTGGAACTGGTCGAGCCCGACCCAGCTGCTCCCGCTGATCCCCTGGAACGGGCTGTACTGCTGGAACGCGATCACCAGTGCACCGACCGGCGCGAACTTGAACACCACCAGGTGGATCAGGCCCGGAACCAGGATCAGGTACAGCAACTTGTCGCGCCGCAAGGACCGGCCCAGCCGGGCCAGCCGGCCGCGCCCACCGGCCGGCCGCTTGCTGGCGGCCGGCCGGGTGGACGGGCGGGTCAGTTCAGTCGTCGCCATCATCGACTCACTTGCTCGTCGCGGACCAGGCGGCGTTCTCGATGTCGTTGAGCTGCTGGTAGCCCTTCTGCTTCGCGTCCGCGACGAACTGGTCCCACTCGCTCATCGGCCGCTTCCCGTTGACGAACTTGGTCAGCTCGGTGAGTACGAACGGCTCGACCGCGGCCAGCAGCTCGGTGCGCTTCTTCAGCTGATCGGCGTCGTACTTGATCACCGGCGTGTCGGTCAGGTACGCGTTGAAGTACTGCCCGGCGAAGGACTTCGTCTTCTTGTCCATCCACTGGTAGTACGCCTGGTTGTCCACCGGCGCCGGGAAGGTCAGCCGGTCCTGCAGGAAGTTCCACGCCTTCGTCCCGGCCGGCTTGTTGCCCTCGACCGCGAAGTCCAGCGTGTACTGCGGTTTGCCGTCGACCACCTTGTACGACGTCCCGTCGACGCCGAAGTGCATCGCCGTCTCACCCTTCTCGGAGTACAGGTTGTCGATGAACTTGATGATCGCGTCGGCGTTCTTCGCGGTCGAGCTGATCGCGAAGACCCGGTTCAGGTTCCATCGCGGGTTCGCCGGAACCTTGCCCTGGGCACCGGTCGTGGTCTTGAACGCGGGCAGCACGTCGATCGCGTACTTCGGGTCGTTCTTCGGGCCGCCGTTGTTCAGGAACCAGCTCGGCCGGGTGAAGAAGTCGTCGGAGACACTGCCGCGCCCGGTCAGCATCTTCGTCTGCCAGCTGTCCTCGGTGTTCGCACCGGCGATCCACTCCGGGTCGACCAGGCCTTCGGCGTACAGCTGCTGGTACCAGGCGATCATGTCCTTGAACCCGGGCGAGAGCAGATCGGTGTTGCCCAGCTTGTCGTCGGCGATCCCGTGCACGGTGCCGTCGGCGTCCGCGCGGAAGGCCGCGTCGTACACGTACGCCCAGCGCAGAAAGGCGTCCCGGCCGGTCAGCGGGAAGTAGTTCTTGGTGCTCGCGAAGTGCTTCTTCAGCGTCCGCAGCGCGTCGGTGAACTCGGCCATCGTGGCCGGCGGCTTGCTGACGCCCGCGGCCTTGAGCATGTCCGAGCGGTAGAACGTCACCGGCGAGATCCGCGGTGACTCGGCCGGCAGACCGTAGACCTTGCCGTCCTTCGCGGTGATCAGCTGCTTGTACCGGGGGTTCGCGTCGATGTACTTCTTCAGGTTCGGCGCGGACTTCTCGATCAGCGGGGCCAGGTCCTGGAAAGCGCCCTGCTGTCCGTACACCTCGGTCTGGGAGATGTTCGCGATCACCGCGTCCTGCATCTTGCCCGAACTGAGCGCGAGATCGAGCTGCTGGTAGTACCCGTCCTCCGGGCCACCATCGAAGGTCTCGACCTTCACGCCGGACTGTTTCTCGAGTTCCGGCAGCCAGTTCAGGTCGTCCAGCCAGGCCTTGAACCGGTCCGGCAGCCGGTAACTGAACTGAGTGCTGCCGGAACCACCGCCGGCTTCGTCGCCGCTCTGCCCCGAACAGGCACCGGCGGCCAGTCCGATGACCGCGACCGAGGCGATAACACGGGCGAACCGCATCGTCCCCATCTGGGTACTCCTTCGCGCTGGGAAAACGTTCCGAGGCAGGCGGGCATGCGGCGGCGGAGGTCACCCGCTCCTGGCACCCGACGGCATTCCTGCCGTACTCCCATCACCTGCATGGGTGAAGACTGTGCGGAGCACGCTACTGCGCGAATCGCGCGCTGTCTAGCGTTCCGCGCAGCCAGAACGCCGATTCCTGCTCATCTCGCGCAACTTTTGCGGCCTATGCCGCCCAAACTGCCGGTCCGATCTCAACCCGACGCCCAATCCGCGCACCTGTGCGCGCCGACCAGCCCGAACCGCGCAATCGTGCCGCCCAGCTGTCGGTCAGCTGTCGGTCAGGTGTAGGTCAGCTGTTGGTGAGCGCGGCCGCGTGCTTCCCGGTCGTCAGCGACTGCCCCTGATCGATCATCTGCTCCGCGATCCGGTCCACCGCGTGCGAGAACGCCTCGGAGTTCTCGACATCCCAGTCGGTCAGGTGGTTCAGCATCCAGAGCCGGAACGCGCCGACGAAGCGCTGGAACATCTCCAGCCCCTCGGTGGTGAAGCGGTAATGACCGAGCGTCTCGGAGAGGTAGCCAGCGGCAACCAACTGCGCGGCGAGCGGTTCCAGCGCCCCTGGCGGCATCCGCAAATCACCGGTGATCTCGGCCAGCGTGGCCGACCCCTTCTCAGCGCCGCCGCGGAAGACCCGCATGATCATCCACGCCTGCGCATGGCTGAGCGGCAGCCCCGACTGCACGAGCACTTCGGGCGCCGGGTTGCGCTTGTGATGGCGTACGACCAGCGCGGCCAGCTTCTGCAGCTCATGCTCCGAGTCGAAGGAGGCGGGCGCCGCGAAGTTCTCGCCGACATCGGACGCCGCCATCCGCGCGCTGTCCCGCAGCGGAACCTCCTTCAGCAGCAAGGCGGTGATGAAGCCAAGCGCGGCGACCGGTACGGCCCAGAGGAAGACGACATGCAGCGAGTCGGCGTACGCCGCGGTGATCGTCGATCGGACGGTGCCGGGCAGCGAGCGTACGCCCTCGACGGTGGATGCCACGCGCGGATCGACCCCGGTCGCCCGTACCGCACCGGCCAGCTGCTCAGGCAGTTGATGCGAGTAGATCGATCCGAACACCGCGACGCCGAAGGAACTGCCCATTGTGCGCAGGAAGCTCACACCGGACGTCGCGACACCGAGGTCCGCGTAGTCGACCGTGCTCTGCACGACCACAGTCGGCACTGGCATACACAGTCCGACACCGAGCCCGAGTACGACCATGAACCCCGCGGTCTCGAGGTACGACGTCTGGTTGTCAAGCAGCGACAGTAAGAACAGCCCGAACCCGATCAGTACCGTGCCCACGATCGGGAACAGCCGGTACCGCCCGGTCTTGCTGATGATCTGCCCAACCACTACGGAAGCGACGAGGAGACCGCACACCAGCGGCAGCATCTGCAGCCCCGACTCGGTCGCCGATGCGCCGTGGACGAACTGCAGGTACGTCGGCAGGTAGGTGACGCCGCCGAGCATCGCGAACCCGATGATGAAGCTCATCACCGAACACACCGTGAACACCCCGGACCGGAACAGTCGCAACGGCAGCAACGGTTCGGCGGCTCGTTGCTCCGCAAGGACGAAGAGCACCAGCGCGACGATCGACCCGACTGCCATCACGATGATCACGGTCGACGTCCACGCGTACTCGTTGCCGCCCCAGGTGGTGACCAAGGTCAGCCCGGTCGCGGCGAGCCCGATGAACAGGATGCCGAGGTAGTCGATCTTGGGGCCGACCGCTGCCTTCACCGACGGAAGGGTGATCGAGGCAACGACCAGGACCAGGATGCCGAGCGGCAGGTTGACGTAGAACGCCCACCGCCAGCTCAGGTGGTCGACGAACAACCCGCCGAGCAGCGGACCGGCGACCGTCGAGACGCCGAACACCGATCCCATCACGCCCTGGTACTTGCCGCGCTCGCTCAGCGGTACGACGTCCGCGATCACCGCCATCGCGGTCACCATCAGCCCGCCGGCGCCGAGGCCCTGGATCGCGCGCGATCCGACCAGCCAGAGCATCGAGTCGGCCATCCCGCAGAGCGCGGACCCGGCCAGGAAGAGCACGACGCTGAGCAGGAACATCGGCTTCCGCCCGTACAGGTCGCCGAACTTGCCGATCAGTGCGGTCATGATCGTCTCGGCGAGCAGGTACGAGGTGACCACCCAGGACAGGTGGTTCGCGCCGCCCAGGTCGCTGACGATGGTCGGCAGCGCGGTCGCGACGATGGTCTGGTCGAGCGCCGCGAGCAGCATGCCGAGCATGATCGCGACGACTACGGCGTTCCGGGTGCCACGTCCGACGGGCTGAGCCTCGGTCTCCATGAGCCGAATGTAACCGCGCCAGCACGCTCCGCGACAGCAGAATCGCTGCGATCGAGTGACAACTGTGCGGACCGGTACCGAAGGACGGGTAGTGGTGGGCCGATCTCGGCCGTTCGGTGCTGCGGTCAGGCGTGGAGGGGTGCGGCCGGGCGGGGGAGTACCCGTTGTTCGGTACCCGGCGTCCGTACGATGGGTGGGTGCCGTCGACATTGCCCGAGGGGGAGGTTGCGCCCCCGGACGGGGCGTTGCCGGAAGCTGCCGTCCGCGAGGCCGCGACCCGGCCGTTGGGGTTCTACCTGCACGTACCGTTCTGTGCTTCGCGGTGCGGGTACTGCGACTTCAACACGTACACCGCGAAGGAGCTTGGTGGCGGCGGGTCGCAGGCGTCTTATGCAGAGACGGCCGTTCAAGAGGTGCGGCTGGCGCGGCGGGTCTTGCAAGGTGTGGATCGGCCGGTCGACACAGTGTTCTTCGGTGGGGGTACGCCGACGTTGTTGCCGGCGGCCGATCTCGGGAAGATGCTGGCTGCCGTACGCGATGAGTTCGGGCTCGCGGCGGATGCCGAGGTGACGACCGAGGCGAATCCGGAGTCGGTGGATCCGGCGTACTTGGAGGGGCTGCTCGAGGCGGGGTTCACGCGGGTCAGTTTTGGGATGCAGAGCGCTTCGTCGCATGTCCTGAAGATTCTGGATCGTCAGCACACGCCGGGGCGGGCGTTGCAGGCGGTGAAGGAGGCGACGGCTGCGGGGTTCGAGCATGTGAATCTTGATTTGATCTATGGGACGCCGGGGGAGTCGCTTGCGGATTGGCGGGCGTCGCTGGAGTCGGCGTTGTCGGCGCAGCCGGATCATGTCAGCGCTTATGCGCTGATTGTCGAGGACGGTACGCAGCTGGCGCGGCGGATTCGGCGGGGTGAATTGCCGATGCCGGACGATGATGATCTGGCGGACAAGTACGTGCTGGCTGACGAGATGTTGTCAGCTGAGGGACTGCGTTGGTACGAGGTTTCCAACTGGGCGCGCGATGAGGCGGCGCGGTGCCGGCACAACGAGCTCTACTGGCGTGGGGATACCTGGTGGGGGATTGGGCCGGGGGCGCACAGCCATGCGGGTGGGGTGCGGTGGTGGAACGTGAAGCATCCGAGTGCGTATGCGGAGCGGATCACGTCGGGGGCGAGTCCGGCGTTCGCGCGGGAGACGCTGGACGCGGAGACGCGGCGGGTTGAGCGGGTTCTGCTTGAGGTACGACTTGCGGCTGGTCTTCCGCTGGATGTCCTCGACGCGGCCGGTCTAGCGGCGGTGGACGAGGTGGTCGCGGACGGACTGGCGACCGTCGCCGGCAACCGGTTGGTGCTGACGGACCGAGGACGGTTGCTCGCGGACGCGGTAGTCCGAGACCTCCTGCCGTGAGCCGGCCGACCCATTCGCGCACCAGCAGTCCATGACCACCCTCGGCACGGTGGTGGCAGTCCGCGACTCGGTCGCCCCAGCACGCGAGGCCCGGGGAAGTACTACGGTGTGATCGCGGGCCGAACGAGAGCTGAGGAGGGCCGTTGATTCAGTCGGGTTCTCCGACCCTGGAGCAGGTCGCGGCACTCGCTGGGGTGTCCAGGGCCACCGTGTCCCGGGTCGTGAACGGATCGCCGAAGGTGCTGCCGGACACGGTCGCCGCGGTCGAGCGGGCGATCGGCGAGCTCGGGTACGTACCGAACCGGGCCGCCCGCGCGCTGGTGACGCGCCGGACGGACTCGGTCGCGATCGTGGTGCCCGAGCCGGACAGCCGGGTGTTCTCGGACCCGTTCTTCGCGGGCATGCTCAGCGGGGTCAGCCGGACGCTCGCGCCGACGCCCTCGCAGCTCGTACTACTGATCGAGCCGGCCGAAGCCGATGACCAGCGGCTGCTGCGGTACTTGCGCGGCGGTCATGTCGACGGTGCGATCGTGATCAGTCATCACGGCCGCGACAACATCCTGCAGGAGCTGGCGCAGTTGCCGTTGCCGATCGTGTTCAGCGCCCGGCCGCTCGGTGTCGAGGTACCGGTGGCGAGCGTCGACGTGGACAACGTCGCGGGCGCGCGGACCGGGGTGGAGCATCTGCTGTCGATCGGTCGTACGAAGATCGCCACCGTCGCCGGACCGCTCGACATGACCGCGGGCCTCGATCGCCTGACCGGGTACAAGCAGGCGATGCAGGCGGCCGGACTGCCGGAGGTGATCGGGTACGGCGACTTCACCGCGGACGGCGGCGAACAGGCCACCCTCCGGCTGCTCGACGACCGCCCCGACCTGGATGCCCTGTTCGTTGCCTCCGACTTGATGGCCACCGCAGCGCTCCGTGTACTTGCCGGTCGCGGGCGCCGGGTGCCCGCGGACGTCGCGGTGGTCGGCTTCGATGATTCGGTGCTGGCCACGACGACCACGCCAAAACTCACCACGGTTCGGCAGCCGGTGGAGCAGCTCGGCGCGCGGCTGGCCGAGATCCTGCTGGCCAAGATCGCCGGCGCCGATCTGACCACGCCGGAGATCTACAGCACCGAACTCGTGATCCGCGACAGCGCGTAACGGCCCCTGCCACTGGCCGCGTCACGGTGGTAGCGTCGAAACTGCGCTCCGTGAGCGGACCATGAGGAGGGTGGCGATGGTCCAGGCTGACAGCGGATCCTCCGGCCCGATTCAGGGCCGCCGACCGACCCGGCTGCTACTGGTCGCGGCTGCGGCCGGGGTGGCCGTCGGTGCCCTCGTCACCGCGCTGATCTTCCTCTTGGTGCAGCACGACAACACGGCCGGCGCGACTCCATCAGGCACTTCCGACACCAGTACGGCGATGTGCGCCGCGGTCCCGGTGGCGAACCAGGTCCTGCCGTCGATCGTGACGATCTCGGCGCAGCGTGGCGGGCAGAGCGGGACCGGTTCGGGGCAGGTGTTCCGGGCCGGCGGGTACATCCTGACGAACGACCACGTGATCTCGGTGGCCGCCGGCGCGGGCGGGAGCGTCTCGGTCCGGTACAGCGACGGCCAGACGTCGGACGCGACCATCGTCGGACGTGACCCGAGTACGGATCTAGCCGTACTGAAAGCAGCGGACGCGGCGAAGAACAAACCGGTCATCGCGCTGGGATCGTCCGCGAACCTGCAGGTCGGCCAGCCGGTCGTCGCACTCGGCGCACCACTCGGACTGAGCAGTACGGTCACGACCGGAATCGTCAGCGCGCTGGACCGCTACGTACCGGTGCCGGGCGAAGGCGTGACGCATCACCTGATCGGCGCGATCCAGACGGACGCCGCGATCAACCCCGGTAACAGCGGCGGTGCTTTGGTGGATTGCGCCGGCAACCTGGTCGGAGTGAACGCGGCGATCGCGACGGTCCCGAACGCGGGCGGAGTCGCCGGTGGTGGCAGTGTCGGTCTTGGGTTCGCAATCCCTGTGGATGTGGCGAAACCGGTCGCCGATCAGCTGATCGGCACCGGCAAACCAGGTCATCCGACGACCGGTTTGCAAGTACAGACGATCCCGCCGGCCCTCGTACGGCAGTCAGGTGTCACTGGGTTGTTCGTACTCGCCGTCGAAGGCCCCGGTGCCGCAGCCGGTCTGCAGCCGGGCGACATCATCACCCAGATCGACGGCAAGCCGGCCACCAACAGCGAGCAACTCGTCGTCGCGACCCTGACCCGTAAGGCAGGTGACAAGGTCGAGTTGCAGTACGTGCGCTCCGGCACGCCCGCGACCACCACCCTCACCCTCGGCGCCCCGTAATATCCCAGTCCACGACTAGGGAGGCGGCGTCTTGAGGACCGACCATGAGATCCGGATCGCGCTGGTGCTGAACGGTGGTGTCAGCCTGGCGGTCTGGATGGGTGGGGTGACGCACGAGCTGGATCTGATTCGGCGTGCGTCCGGTGCGTCCGATGCGCCGGGTCCGCAACCGTACGACAAGGTGCTCGCCGAGCGTTGGCGGGAGCTGTGTCACCGGGGCGAAGAGCGTCGCCGCGTGGTTGTCGACGTGATCGCGGGCACGAGCGCCGGCGGCCTGAACGGGTCGTTGCTGGCGACCGCGATCGCCAACGGTTCGACCCTCGATCCCGACGGCGATCAGGGGCCCTGGCTGCGGCAGAAGTGGGTCGGGCTCGGTTCGCTCGACGTCGGCAAGCTGGTCCCGGCCGCGAACGTGAAATCGACCTCGGTATTGGACGGCAAGTACTTCCTGCGTCAGCTCGAAGGGCTGCTCAAGGACGTCGCCGCCGCGGGCGAGCGGGCCGCCGAGGCGCCGGTCACCTTGTTCGTCACCGCTTCCGGTTTGGGCGTGCAGCAGTTCGAGGCGAAGGACGCGGCGGGGCAGGCGTTCGCCGTACCCGATCACCGCTACTTGTACGGGTTCACCAGCGAGGACGCGCCGACGTACGACGGAACCCACCGGAAGTTCACCCTTCAGGACAACAACGCGCTGCAGGACACCGAGTTGCTGGCCCGGGCCACGCGGGCGTCGGCGTCGTTTCCGGCTGCGTTCGGGCCGGTGCTGGAGACGCCGGAGCTGGCTGCGCGACCGCCGCGCATTCGGCCTTGCCCGGCTGAGTCCGGGTCCTGGCTCGTCGACGGTGGCGTACTCGACAATGCACCGTTCGGTCCGGTCCTTGATGTCGTAGCGCGCCGGCCGGTGAACGGCAAAGCGACCAGGTACGTGCTGTATGTCGTACCGTCCGCCGGGATCGGTCACGCATCGACAGCCACCGCCGGGGCGCACGAGCCGAGTTGGCGCGTCGCCGCCATGTCGGCGGTGCAGTTCCCGCGCGAGGTGGACTTTCGTTCCGATGTCGAGCAGCTGGAACGCCTGCTGCTGGAGGCGGATGCGTCCTGGTCCGACACCCAGCGGCTCTTCGACCGTTGCCTCACGCAACCAGAAGAACGGGGCCGGTTGCAGGCTGCCGCGACCGCGCTGCAGCCCGCGTACTCACGTGGTCGCGCGGCCGGTGGGGTCTGGGAAGCGGTCACGATCGCGAGTCACGACCAGTCGACCGTACTGGACGCGGCGACCGCGCTTTCCGAAGCGGAGATCGACGAGATCCTCGGCACCGACCATCCCTGGGTGCCCGGACCGGATGGTTCGACCGTTGCACTGCGCAACGATGCCGAAGGCAACCCGAGCTGGTTGTGGGGGACCGGCGCGGCCGAGCGGATCGTCCGGCTGATCCTGCGTTCGTTGCGCGGTCGGGTCAGTTCGGCGCCGGCCGGCGAGCGCGCCGAGCTGGACAAAAGGTTGACCGCGGCAAGCAACTGCTTGCTGAAGGTGCAGGCCGTTCGGGACGCGCTGGATGTGCGCTTGGCCGAGGCGCAGCTCGACCTGCGGCCGGCCGGTGGCGCCGAGGCGGTCGCCGTCGGCGTGACCGACATCTTCGAGCAACTGCAGGTCCAGCGGGCGCTCGGCGACGCGTTCGCGGAGCTGATCGCGGTCGTCGGCGGGGATCTCGTCGACATCGCCCTCGAGGTGGAGATCGTGTCCCGGTGCACCTCGTCGCGTACGCCGGAACAACGCAGCGCCCCGTTCCAGTTCCTGCGCCTCGGGCCGGACATTCCGCTCGCGGTACTGGACGACCTGCCGGAAGGAACCATCGCCAACCAGCTCAAGGACCGCATCCTGTACGGCAGTCAGGTCGGGCACTTCGGTGCGTTCGGCGCGGCGGACTGGCGGCGCTGGGACTGGCTGATGGGTCGGCTGCACTGCGTCGCGCACGTGGGCGCGATGCTCGGCGCGGACGTGGACTGGATTCGCGAGACCCAGCGTCAGGTGCTGCAGGCGGAGGGCTGGCCGCTCGAGACGGTGGCCGAGCGGATCCTGCGGCTGGCGAAGGACTTCCCGATCGGCGCCGGGCTGGGCGCGATGGTGACGATGCGGGACGAGCTGAACGAGTCGCCGGAGGGCCGCGCGATCACCAAGGGTCTGGCCGACCGGATGGTCGACGTGTCCGGTGGTCTCGGTCCACAGGTCGGCGCCTGGGTGAAGGCGGCCGCGAGCCGCAAGCACCAGCCTGGTACGTGGCTGCTGCGGACCGCACGCTGGTTCACCGAGCCGGCCCGGCAGGCGCTGTGGGAGCGGCTGGTCCGCGGCGCGAAGCTGAGCCCGGCGCAGCGGCCGCCGATCTTCGAGCCATGGTTGCCGATAGCAACGGCCGCGGCTGGGGTGGTGCTGTTGGTGATCGCCGTGGCGGTGGAGCAGGCCGGCGTACGCATCGTGGCCGCGGTACTGGCCGGAGCCATCCTTGCGGCGAGTGCGGTCCTCGGCGCGATCACCTGGTACGTACGCCGGGCGCGCCGCTTGATCCGGGCCTGGCTCGAACGCCGGATGCCCGCGATCAGTCGAGCGTCGCGAAGTCGATGAGCTCCTCGACCCGGCCGAGCAGCGCCGGGTCGAGATCGGCAAAGCTGTTCACCTTGGACAGGATGTGCTTCCAGGCCGCCGCGACGTCGGCCTGGTCGGTGGCCGGCCAGCCGAACGACTGCAGGACGCCCTTCTTCCAGTCCTGCCCGCGCGGGATCTTCGGCCAGGCCTTGATCCCGACCGACGACGGCTTGACCGCTTCCCAGATGTCGATGAACGGGTGGCCGACCACCAGCACGTACCGGTTGTTCACCTGGGCCGCGATCTTCGATTCCTTCGAGCCCTCGACCAGGTGATCGACCAGGACGCCGAGCCGCCGGCCCGGTCCCGGCTGGAACCGGTTGACGATCTCGACCAGGTCGTCGACGCCTTCGAGGTACTCGACCACGACGCCCTCGATCCGCAGGTCGTCACCCCAGACCTTCTCCACCAGCTCGGCGTCGTGCCGGCCCTCGACGTAGATCCGGCTGGCCCGGGCCACCTTCGCCCGGACGTTGTCCACCGCGACCGAACCGGACGCGGTCCGGGTCTTCTTCGCCGGGCCGGCCTTCTTCGGCGGCTTCAGGCTGACCGGCTTGCCGTCCAGCCAGAACCCCGGGCCGAGCGGGTACGTCCGGATGTTGCCGTGCCGGTCCTCGAGGTCGACCACACCGTGCTCCCAGCGCACGATCGCGCCGACGAACCCCGACGTCGGCTCCTCGACCACCATCCCCTTGGAGATCTCGACCTCGACTGTCCGCCCGTTCTTGGGCTTGCGCCAGTCACCCGCGAGTACGTCGTTCCCATACCTGTCAGCCACGCGCCAACTCTAATAACTCGGAGCCGCATGTGAGGCGGTCGACTGGCGGCTCGGCGCGGTCAGGGTGAGGACGAAGTACGTGACGAAGCCGACGACCAGGCCGACCGCCCAGGAGTAGTCGTACAGCGGTTTGAGGAATGGGATCAGGCCATCGGCCGGGAAAGGGCCGGCGCCCGGGTTCGAGTACGCGCCGCCGACCGCGAGCAGTGAGCCGAAGAGCGTCGCGACGACACCACGCCAGTTCCAGCCGGCTGCATACCAGTACCGGCCGTCGCGCTGGTACAGATCGGCCAGGAACAGGTTGGTGCGGTCGATCAGCCAGTACCCGGCGATCAGTACGCCCGCCACCGACGCGAGCAGGCCGCCGTAGAAGGACAGCCAGACGAAGATGTAGATCGACGGATCCGAGATCAGCCGCCAGGGCTGGATGACGATGCCGATCACGCCGGTGACCAGGCCGGCGGTCCGGAAGTTCAGCCAGCGTGGCAGGGCGTTCGCGAAATCGTACGAGGGACTGACCACGTTGGCGGCGACGTTGCACGACATGGTCGCGAGGATCGCCATCACCAGGCCGATCGTCACCACCACCGGGTTCTCGAACCGGCGGGTGAGCTCGACCGGATCCCAGAGCGCCGACCCGTAGAGCACGACCGTACCCGAGGTGGTGATGATCGAGACCAGCGCGATGAACGACATCGTCGTGGGCAGGCCGATCACCTGGCCCCAGACCTGCGCCCGCTGGCCTTTCCCGAATCGGGTGAAGTCCGGCATGTTCAGCGAAAGCGTTGCCCAGAACGCGATCATGCCCATCAGCGACGGTGGGAAGATCTTCCAGAAGTCCGAGCCCCAGCCGAGTTTCGACGGCTGCGACAGGATCGGCCCGAAGCCGCCGGCCTTCACCAGCACCGCCACCATCAGCGCCACGAAGGCGATCGTGACCAGCGGGGCGGCCCAGTTCTCGAACCGGCGCAGGCCTTCGATGCCGCGGAGGATCAGCAGCATCTGGAGCAGCCAGAAGAACCCGAAACTCAGCCACATCGTCCACGGATGCCCGCCGATCGCGGACGCGCCGGTCCAGCTCTTGCCGAGCAGTTCACCGGCGATCACGAAGATCGCCTGGCCGCCGATCCAGGTCTGGATACCGAACCAGCCGCAGGCGATGAAGGCCCGCAACAGCGCCGGGAAGTTCGCGCCGCGGACGCCGTAGAACGCGCGCGCGAACACCGGGAACGGGATGCCGTACTTGGTGCCGGCGTGGCTGTTCAGCAGCAGCGGAACGAGGACGATGAGGTTCGCCAGCGTGATGGTGAGGAACGCCTGCAGCCAGTTCATCCCGAGCGCGACCAGGCCGGACGCGAGCAGGTAGCTGGGGATGTTGTGCGCCATCCCCATCCAGAGGGCGGCGTAGTTGTACGTCGTCCAGGATCGCTCGGGTAGCCGGGTCGGTGCGAGTTCGGCGTTCGCGTACGGACTCGTGGCGAGTGCTTGCGGGTCCGTCAGCTCGACTCGTCCGTCGGGGTGAACGGTCTGTTCGATCCGTTGACTGATGGCCACAAGTCCCACCCCATCCGGTCGGGCGAAGTCCGTACCGAACAAGTTGCGCGACGAGCGGAGTCCGTGTCAACGGATTGGTTCAGTTAGGGACCGAGCAGGGGGAGAGTTGGGCGTTGGGGCGTGCCGAGTGCCTGGTAGCCGCGGCGGATCGCGTCCTGGAGTTTGTCGACCGGCCAGGGCCAGTCCTCGGTGTGCTTCAGCGCGTCGTCCAGGGACGTGCCGGCGTGGTGCAGGGTCGAGATCGTGTTCGCGACCTTGCCCAGCTCGATGGCCTGATCCCGCGCGTACTCGATGTCGATCACCGCACCGTGCCCCGGAACGATCTTCACGGCCGGTGTCATCATCCCGACCACTGCCTCGATCGTGTCCGGCCATTCCATCGGGTACGAGTCGGGGCCGTACGACGGCGGGGCCGACTCCTCGAGCAGATCGCCGACGAAGAAGACGTCCACGTCCGGTACGGCGATGACGATGTCGCCGGAGGTATGCGCGTTGCCGACGTGCAACAGCTCCGCGCGGCGGTCGCCGAGGTCGATCACCTTGGCGGCGGCGAACCTGGTTCCGGCCAGGTTCTCCTCGGCGGCGGCGTTCTCGTGCAGGTAGACGGTCGCGTCGGTGAAGACGCTGTTGCCGGCCACATGATCGAAGTGGGCGTGCGTGTTGACGACCCACTTGACCGGCTGGTCGGTGAGCTCACGGATGTGTTCGCGGAGCTGCTCGGCCTCGGCGGTGGTGGCGCGGGTGTCGATCACCAGCGCACCGTCGGCGCCGACGACGAGGCCGACGTTCAGATCCCATTCGTCGTACCGGCGGACCCAGGTGCGATCGCCGATTTCGGCCCAAGCGCTCATGGATCAGACCCTACTTGCCGGAAAGCGAAGCCGAGGAAGCGGTCGTCCGACGCTGCTCCTTGCTGACGCTGCTCTTGCTGACGCTGCTACTTGCTGACACTGCTACTTGCTGAGGACGTCGCCCTTGAGGACCTGGTCGCGCTTGGTGCCCCGGAGCAGCAGGCCGACGTTGTCGCCGGTCTTCGCGGTCTTGACGGTCTTGCGGAACATTTCGATCCCGGTCACCTCGACCTGCAGCAGCGGCCGGCCGTCCCGGTTGACGATCAGCTGCTCGCCGACCGACACCGTGCCGGTCTGGATCCGGCCGGTCGCGACCGTTCCACGACCGGTGATCGAGAACACGTCCTCCACAGTCAGCCCGAACGACCCGACCGGCAACACGTCCTGCGGCCGCGGCGGAAAGGTGCCTGACGACGGCGAGCTGCCCGGTGAAGGCGAGGTGGCCGGTGAAGGCGAGGTGCCCGGTGACGGAGAGGCGTCCGGTGAGGGGAACACGTCCTGCGGGCGCGACCCGGCTTCGTGGCCGCGCGCGAGCAGTTCCTGTGGGTCCATCGGATTCGGTTCGCGCTTCCAGAACTTCCAGCCCATCCCTTGAGCCTAGTGCCCGCGCCGGAGCACCGGCGGCGCCGTACGCGCCGAGCCGGACACCTCACCGCCCATTCCTTGGGCCTGGTGGTTGGCAGGCCTGCTTCGGCCGACTTAAGGTCGCAAGTGTTCCGATCGCGGTTCCGAAACTTTCGAAGGGTGGCCGGTGTGACGACACGACGTGCTGTGGTGGTGCGAGGCGGTTGGGAAGGGCATTCCCCGGTCGAGGCGACCGACCTGTTCATCCCGTTCCTGGAGCAGAACGGCTACGAGGTGACCGTCTCCGGAAGCACCGAGGCGTACCTCGACCTGGACGGCGTCGACCTGATCGTGCAGTGCGTGACGATGAGCGAAATCGAGCCGGACCACTTCAAGGGGCTGGAGGCGGCGATCCGGCGCGGTACCGGGTTTGCCGGGTGGCACGGTGGGATCGCCGACTCGTTCCGGAAGAACGTGGACTACAGCTTCATCACCGGCGGGCAGTTCATCTCGCATCCGCACGGGTTCACCGACTATCGGGTCGACATCATTGCCGACGATCCGATTGTCGACAACATTGCGCACTTCGACGTACACACCGAGCAGTACTACGTCCACGCCGACCCGACGAACCGGGTGCTCGCGACGACGACGTTCGAAGCGCACCCGGACTACCCGTGGATCGAGGGCGCGGTGATGCCGGTGATCTGGACGCGCACCTGGGGCGAAGGCAAGGTCTTCGTCTGCACGGTCGGCCACAAATTGGACGACCTGGAAACCCCCGAGGTCCGCACAATCATCGAGCGCGGCCTCCTGTGGGCAAGCAAATGACCGGCCCCGCGAAGGGCGACGGGGCGGGTGCGGTGAGCGCCGGGGCGGGGGCGGTGACGAAGGTCGGGATTGTCGGGACCGGCGTCATCTCCGGCACGTATCTGGACCACCTGGACAAGCTGCCGGGTGTCGAGGTGGTGGCGGTTGCGGATCTGGATCGGAGTCGCGCCGAGGCGATCGCGACGGAGCACGACGGCATCCGCGCGCTGACGCCGGAGGAGTTGTACGCGGCTGACAACGTTGAGATTGTCATCAATCTGACAATCCCCGCGGCGCATGCAGCAGTGCACCAGGCCGCGCTGGCGGCCGGCAAGCACGTGTACGGCGAGAAGCCACTGGCCATGGACCGCGCCGAAGCCGAACCACTGCTGAAGTACGCCGCCGCCAACGACCTGCGCATCGGCTGCGCACCGGACACCGTCCTCGGAACCGGTACGCAGACGGCTCGCGCGGCGATCGACCGCGGTGACATCGGCACCCCACACGCCGCGACCGCGTTCATGGTCACCCCCGGCCACGAGCTGTGGCACCCGGCACCCGAGTTCTACTACCGCCCCGGCGGCGGTCCGGTCCTCGACATGGGCCCGTACTACGTGACCAGCCTCGTGACGCTGCTCGGACCTGTGGTCCGGGTCACCGCCCGCGCGGGCCGGGCGAAACAGCAGCGGACGGTCCACACCGGCCCACGCGCCGGGACCGTGTTCGACGTTGAGGTGCCGACGCATGTCACCGGGGTGCTGGAGCACGAGTCGGGCGCTCTGACCACAGTGCTGATGTCGTTCGACGTCTGGGCCGGGCGGCTGCCCCGGATCGAGGTGCACGGGACGGACGGCAGCCTGTCCGTGCCGGACCCGAACGCGTTCGACGGGACGGTGGAGATCGTGACCCCCGAGCGGCGCGAGTGGACCGAGGTCCCGGTTGCCGGCGGGTACGCCGGTGCGGGCCGGGGTGTAGGTGTCGCGGACCTGGCGCGGGCAGTACGCAACGGTGAGCCACATCGCGCGGACGGAGCGTTGGCATACCACGTACTCGACGTGCTGGAGTCGTTCGTCGACTCGGCGATCCAGGATCAGCCGCTCGATGTGGCGAGCACTGTGGCACGCCCCGCGGCCGTTCCGTTGGGAGCGTCGCCCGAGACCGCCTAGACTGGCACTCCGAACTTGTGAGTGCCAAGGCCCTTGAGCCCGAGGGTCCGTCGAGACGTCTGAGAGGGTGGTGCGCGTGCTGGACGACCGCAAGCTGGATGTGCTCCGCGCCATCGTCGAGGACTACGTGGCCACCCATGAGCCGATCGGGTCGAAGGCGCTGGTCGACCGGCACAACCTCGGCGTCTCGCCGGCCACCGTCCGCAACGACATGGCCGCGCTGGAGGAAGAGGGGTACATCACCCAGCCGCACACCAGCGCCGGCCGGATCCCGACCGACGCCGGGTACCGGCTGTTCGTGGACAAGCTGAGCACGGTCAAGACGCTGTCGGTCGCCGAGAAGAAGGCGATCACCTCGTTCCTGGCCGGAGCAGTCGACCTGGACGACGTCGTCCGCCGTACGGTCCGGCTGCTCGCCCAGATCACCCGCCAGGTCGCGATCGTGCAGTACCCGTCGCTGAATCGGTCGAGCGTGCGGCACATCGAGGTCGTCACGATGAGCCCGCGGCGGCTGCTGCTCGTCCTGATCACCAGCAACGGCCGGGTCGAGCAGCGGATCGTCGAGCACCCGCACGACGTCGACGAGCAGCTGATCGCCGACCTGCGCTCGCGGTTGAACACCGCCCTCGCCGGGCAGCGTCTGACCGACGCGGCGACGGTGCTGGCCGGCGTACCCGAGTTGTTCGCGCCGGGCGACCGGTCGCTGGTCGCGGCGGTCGTCACCACGCTGTTCGAGACGTTCACCGACGAGGTGGGCGAGCAGCGGATCGCGGTCGGCGGCGCCGCCAACCTGACCCGGTACGGCGACGACTTCGAGCGGAACGTGAAACCGGTGCTGGAAGCGCTGGAGGAGCACGTGATCCTGCTCAAGCTGCTCGGCGAGGCGACCAACCCGCAGACCCTGACGGTCCGGATCGGGCACGAGAACCCGTTCGAGGAGCTGGCCACCACCTCGGTGGTCGCGACCGGGTACGGGTCCAAGTCGGAGGCGCTGGCCACCCTCGGCATCGTCGGCCCGACCCACATGGACTACCCGAGCACGATGGGCGCGGTGCGTGCCGTCGCCCGGTATGTCAGCCAGATCCTGGCCGAGTCCTGACAGTGAAGACGAATATGCTGAAGATCCTCCCAACCCCCTGGTCTGGAGTATGAGCACCGATTACTACGCCGTCCTCGGCGTCAGCCGTGACGCGTCCGCGGACGAAATCAAGAAGGCGTACCGCAAGCTGGCGCGCCAGTACCACCCGGATGTGAACGACTCCGAGGACGCGCACCAGAAGTTCCAGGAGATCGGGCGCGCGTTCCAGGTGCTCAGCGATCCGCAGAAACGGCAGATGCACGACCTCGGCGGCGACCCGTTCGCCTCCGCGGCCGGCGGGCCGGGCGGCGCGGGCTTCGGGCAGGCGTTCACGTTCACCGACATCATGGACGCGTTCTTCGGCCAGACCGGCGGCGCCACCCGCGGTCCGCGGCCGCGGACCCGGCGCGGTCAGGACGCGCTCATCCCGCTCCGGATCGATCTCGCCGAGGCGGCCTTCGGGACCACCCGCGAGCTCAAGGTCGACACCGCCGTGCTCTGCCCGACCTGTAGCGGGTCCGGCGCGGCCGCCGGGTCCGAGCCGGTCACCTGCGAGATCTGTCACGGGCGTGGCGAGGTCACGCACACGCAGCGGTCGTTCCTCGGTGAGGTACGCACCATGCGCCCGTGCCCGAACTGCCGCGGCTTCGGCACCACGATCCCCAACCCGTGCGTCGAGTGCTCCGGAGACGGTCGTGTCCGGTCCCGTCGTACCGTCACGGTCAAGATCCCGGGCGGCGTCGACAGCGGTACGCGGGTGCAGCTGTCCGGTCAGGGCGAGGTCGGTCCCGGCGGCGGCCCGGCCGGCGACCTGTACGTCGAGATCGAGGTCGAGCCGCACGACATCTTCACCCGGAACGGCGACGACCTGCACTGCACGGTCACCCTGCCGATGACGGCGGCCGCGCTCGGTACGACGATCGATCTGCCGACGCTCGAAGGTGAGACGACGCCGCTCGAGGTGCGGCCCGGTACGCAGTCCGGGACGACGCAGACGCTGTCCGCGCGAGGTGTCCCGCGGCTGCGGCACGCCGGGCGCGGCGACCTGATCGTCCAGGTCATCGTCGAAACCCCCACCAAACTCGACGACGCCCAGGCCGAACTGCTCCGTCAACTCGCCGTCGCCCGCGACGAGGAACGCCCCCAAGGCCAAGTCCAAGCCACCCACAAAAGCGTCTTCGGCCGCCTCCGCGACGCCTTCGGCGCCCACTAACGTTCACCCCCGTCCAGCGGTGACGGGGCGGAGACCGCCTGCACCACGAACAACCCCCACGTATCGCAGCACCCGTGTACTGCAGCGCCCATGTACTGCACCCCCGGCGTACTGCACGCCCCGCGTGGGCCGCACCACCGAGCGGTCCGCACCACCCCGCGTACAGCACCATCCCCGCGTGCTGCACCCCCGCGCGGTCCGTGGTGCCCGCGCGGTTCACGATGCCTGCACGGCGCACGAGCCGCAGGGCGGCGCGCTGGGAGGGTTGCCCCCGCGGGTGGTGGGTTGCCCCCTGAAAATGTGAGGGGTCAACCCTGCAGCTCGAGGGCCAAGCTCGCTATCTCGGCAGGCGAGGTGTGCGGCACGGCGCCCGGGCGGCGGGCGTTCGGGAGGGTTGACCCGCGAGTGGTCGGTTAGCTCCGCGAGCGCGACGTTGCGCCCGTGAGTGGGGGGTTGCCCCCGCAGGTGGTGGGTTGCCCCCTGAAAATATGAGGGGCCAACCCTGCAGCTCGAGGGCCAAGCTCGCTCCCTCGGCAGGCGAGGTGTGCGGCGCGGCGCCCGGGCGGCGGGCGTTCGGGAGGGTTGCCCCGCGAGTGGTCGGTTAGCTCCGCGAGCGCGACGTTGCCCCCGTGAGTGGGGGGTTGCCCCCGCAGGTGGTGGGTTGCCCCCTGAAAGTACGAGGGGTCAACCCTGCAGCTTGGGGGGGCAAGCTCGCTCTCTCGGCAGATGAGGTGTGCCGCGCGGTGCTTGGGCGGCGGGGCGTTCGGGAGGGTTGCCCGCGCGAGTGGTGGGTTGCCTGCGTGAGTGGGGGTTGTCTCCTGGAAATATGAGGGGCGAGCCTGCGGTTGAGGGGCGAGCTGTCTCAGTCAGTGAATTGGAGGAGTCGGGCGGATGGGTGTCGCGGTGTTCTTTCACGCTGAGGTGGCGGGTGCTGGGCTGGCCGGGGGTGACGTGGCGGGTGCTGAGCTGGGCGGTGCCCCGGCGGGCGGTGCTGCGGTGGGTGGTGCCGGGGTGGGGGGTGCCGGAGTGGGCGGTGCTGCGGTGAGTGGTGCCCAGGTGGGGCGCGCTGGGGTGGGTGGTAGTGCGGTGGGTGGTGCTCAGGTGGGGCGTGCTGGGGTGGGGGGTGGTGAGTTGGTGCTTGGTGGGGCTGAGGGGCGGCATGCGGCGGTGGTGCGGCGGATTGGGATAGGGGAACGGATTCGGCTGACTGATGGGCGGGGGAGTTGGGCTGAGGGGCCGGTTGTGCAGGCCGGGAAGGGTGGGGTGACGGTTGCTGTGGAGGAGCGCGGTACCGAGCGGGCGCCGGATCCGCGGGTTGTGGTGGTGCAGGCGTTGCCGAAGGGGGAGCGGGCGGAGTTGGCGGTCGAGATGCTGACCGAGGTCGGTGCCGACGTGATCGTCCCGTGGAACGCGGAGCGCAGTCAGTTCCGTGCCAACCCCGAGCGGGTCGAGAAGACGCTGACGAAATGGCGCGCTTGGGCGTTCGAGGCCGGCAAGCAGTCGCGCCGTACGTGGTTCGCCGAGGTCACCCCGATCGCGAGTACGGCGGAGGTCGCGCGGTTGCTCGCCGGCGCGGCGCTGCCGGTCGTACTGCACGAGGAAGCCACCACTCCACTCGCCTCCCTGCAGCCACCCACCACCGGAGACATCGTCCTCGTGATCGGGCCCGAAGGCGGCATCGCCCCCAGCGAGCTTGCGGCCTTCGCCACAACCGCCGCTCCGGTCCGCCTGGGCGACACCGTCCTCCGCACCTCAACAGCAGGCGTCGCCGCAGCGGCCGCCCTCCTCAGCAAATCCCGCTGGCGCTGAGCGCACGAAGCTGCTCCTCAGCAGATCCCGCTGGCGCTGAGCGCACGAAGCTGCTCCTCGGCAGGTCTCGCTGGTGTTGATTGCGCGAGGCTGTTCCTCGGCAGGTCTCGCTGGTGTTGATTGCGCGAGGCTGTTCCTCGGCAGGTCTCGC